>JAIUOJ010000002.1 GCA_020161335.1 Pseudomonadota bacterium | reverse complement strand
GTCCACGGGCGTGCCATCGCGACGAGGTCACCAGCTCCACCACCTTCCTCGACGGCGATGGCACGCCCGTGGACGGCCGCGACAACACCGGCGTGTTCGTCGAGTACCAGGGCCGCTTCGGCGCGCACCGGGTGCAGGCCAGCGTGCGCAACGACGACAACGAGCAGTTCGGCAGCCACGCCACCGGCAGCCTCGGCTGGGGCGTCGGCTTCGGCAACGGCTGGCGCCTGAGCGCGAACGCCGGCACCGGCTTCAAGGCACCGACCTTCAACGACCTGTACTTCCCGTTCTCCGCCAACCCGACGCTGGCGCCGGAACGCTCGAAGAGCTTCAACCTCGGGCTGGCGCAGCAGGGCGACGCCTGGCGCTGGGGCCTGGACGTGTACGAGACGCGCATCGACGACCTGATCGGGCTCGACGCCACCTGGACGCCGCAGAACATCGAGCAGGCGCGCATCCGCGGCGCCGAGCTGACCGGCGCGATCACGCTGGCCGGCTGGGACATCGCCGCGCAGGCCAGCCACACCGATCCACGCAACCGCACCGATGGCGCCAACGACGGCAACCTGCTGCCGCGACGCGCGCGCAACAGCGCGCGCCTCGACGTCGACCGCGCCTTCGGCGACCTGCGCCTCGGCCTGACCGCCAGCGGCGCCAGCCATCGCTACGACAACGCCGCCAACAGCGTGCGCCTGGGCGGCTACGGCACGCTCGACCTGCGCCTGGCCTGGGCGCTCACGTCGCGCTGGACGCTGGAAGCGCGCGCCAACAACGTGTTCGACCGCCGCTACGAAACGATCGCCTGGTACGACCAGCCCGGGCGCGAGTACGGCCTCAGCGTGCGCTACGCGGCGCGCGACTGAGCCATCAGCGCTGCGCCGTCCCCGCGGCGGCGCAGCGCGGCCGGCTCAGTCCAGCAGCGAGCGCAGGTCGTCGGTGAAGGCGACCGCGTCGCCCGCTGCGGGCAGATGCCCGTGGTGGTAGCCGTAACGCACCAGCAGCAGCGGCATGCCCGCGGCCTGCGCGGCATCGGCATCGGTCCGCGAATCGCCGACCATCAGCGCATCGCCGGGGGCGACGCCGAAGCCATCGGCGATGTGCAGCAGCGGCACCGGGCTCGGCTTGCGCTCCGGCAGCGTATCGCCGCCGACGATCGCATCGAACAGCGACGACCACGCCAGCGCGTCCAGCAGCGGCCCGATGAAGCGCCCGGGCTTGTTGGTGCACAACGCGACCGGCACGCCACGCGCACGCAGTCCGTGCAGCGCCTCGCCGGCACCGGGATACGCCAGCGCCTGCTGCGGCAGCGATTCGCCGTAATGGCGCATCAGCACCGCGAATGCCGCATCGAACGCCGGGCCGTCGGGCAGGTCGGCGCCGGCATGGGCCAGCGCGCGATGCAGCAGCAGGCGCGCGCCATCGCCGATCCAGCCACGCACCACCGCCGGATCCTCGCGCCGCTGGCCCAGCTCCAGCAGGGTGCGGTTGACCGCCTCGGCAATGCCGCTGGCGCTGTCGATCAGCGTGCCATCGAGGTCGAACAGCACGGCACGCGCGGGAACGGGCATCGGGTCAGGGGTCGGCAGGCGGTTCGCCAGTGTAGCCCGGCGGCGCGTCCCAGCCGTCGAACAGCGCCGGCTGTGCGGCAACGTCATCGCGCTCGCGGAAGCCGGACAGGCCGACGCCGACGAGCCGATAGCGCGTCGCCGCCGGCAGCGCCACGCGCGCCAGCAGTGACAGCGCGATGCGCGTGAACGCCTCCAGCGACGCCGGCGGCGCCTCCGGCGTGAAGCTGCGCGTGAGGATGCGGAACTGCGCGGTCTTGAGCTTGAGCACCACGGTGCGGCCGACGCGTTCGGTCTTGCGGGTGGCGTTCCACGCCTTCTCCGCGATGCGCCGGATGTGCGGCTCCAGTTCCCGCAGCGGCAGGTCGGTGGCGAAGGTGTCCTCGGCGGAAATCGACTGCACCGGCTGGTCGGGCTGCACGGGGCGCTCGTCGATGCCGCGCGCACGCCGGTGCAGCGAACCACCGAAGCTGCCAAAGCGCTGCTCCAGGTCCTGCAGCGAGAACGCACGCAGGTCGCCGACGGTGGCGATGCCCATGTTCGCCAGCCTTGCCTGCATCACCTTGCCCACGCCCGGGATCTTCGCCACCGGCAATGGCGTCAGGAACGCCTCGACCTGCGCCGGCTTGACCACGAACAGGCCGTCGGGCTTGTTCCAGTCCGAGGCGATCTTGGCGATGAACTTGTTCGGCGCGACGCCCGCCGACGCGGTGAGCTGCGTCTCCTCGCGGATGCGCGCGCGGATCGCCTGCGCGGTGGCGGTGGCGCTGGCGGATTCGAGCTTCGGCGCGCTGACGTCGAGGTAGGCCTCGTCCAGCGACAGCGGCTCGACCAGGTCGGTGTGGGCAAGGAAGATCTCGCGCACCTGGCGAGACACCGCCTTGTAGCGCGGGAAGTCGGGCGGCACGAATACCGCGTCCGGGCACAGTCGCTCGGCGCGTACCGCGGGCATTGCCGAGCGCACGCCATAAGTGCGCGCCTCGTAGGAGGCGGCGCACACCACCGAGCGCGCGCCGCGCCAGGCCACCACCACCGGCCGCCCGCGCAGCGACGGATCATCGCGCTGTTCCACCGACGCGTAGAACGCGTCCATGTCGATGTGGATGATCTTGCGCACGTCGATGCTATTCCAGAGCCTGCCGGCGCCCGTCACCCGTCCGAGCGCTGGACGATGCTGATCTGGCCGTTGGTCTCCAGCACCGCCAGCCGGATATTGTCGAGTTCGAGGCAACCCGACTCGCGCATCGCCTTCTGGAAGTCCTCGTGGCTGATCAGCTCCCGGCGCAGTACGTCGCGATAGACGTTGCCGTCGCGCGCCAGCAGGACCGGCACGCCTTCGACCCAGCGCTCCACCCGCGGCGAGCGCGCCGACAGCCAGCCCACGACCCAGTTCAGCACGATCAAGGTCGCCGCCAGCAGCATGCCGCCGCCGACCGAGGCGTCTTCGCCCAGCAGCGCGTTCTGCACCGCGTTGCCGAGCAGCACCACCAGCAGGATGTCGAACGACGTGAACTGGCCCATCGACCGTTTGCCCGACAGGCGGATCATCAGCATCAACACGAAGTACACCATCAGCGCGCGCAGGATGAACTCCCACCACGGCATCGCCAGTTGGAACATCGCGGGCATCCCGGCACCTCCCTTGTGGAGCGCGCACTGTCGCATCCCGCGGGCCAGCGCGCAGCTGCAACGCCCTTGGGCGCAGCCTTCGTCCACGCCAGGCCGGGACGGGCCGACCCGCGGGCACGCAACGACGGGCAATAAAAAGCCCCGCAGGCAGGGGGGGCCGGCGGGGCTCGGGGAACGGGACTCGGGGAGAAGTCTTCGTTCCGGGATCACTCCAGGGGATGGGAGAGATCAGCGACAGACCTTGCATCTGTCGCGAGTCATATGACCACCCGGCGCATTGATAGTTCGTGAAGATCGCGCTTGGTTTCCGTGGAAATTCAGGCGGCGTTTACCTCGGGAATCCAGGGCACGGCGGGCATGTTCGTTCCAGTGCGCGTTACATGAATAGGCCAGAGGTCATGCCGCCGCCGCGCGCCAGGATGTAACCGCTTGATCGTGCGCATCGATCGCACCGCCGTCACGCGGAAATAACAATTTTCAGGGACAACACGCGGCCCGAGGCCTCCCGTCCCGGGCCAGGGACCACCCATCGCAGCAACGCTGACACACCCGTCCCCACGGGAGAAGGAAACAAATAGTCTGGTCAATGCGCCTCATCCCGGGCCAGAGACCACCCATCGCTGCAACGCTGACAAACCCGTCCCTACGGGAGATGCAAACGAGCAACCCGTCAGTGAGCTTCGTCCCAATTGATCCCCACCCCCGAATCCACCACCAGCGGAACCCGCAATTCCGCCGCCGACGCCATCCGCGCCGGCGCTTCGGCCAGCAGGGTCTCGACGAAGCCTTCGTCGGCTTCGAACACCAGTTCGTCGTGCACCTGCAGGATCATCAGCGCGCGGTCGGCATGGCCTTCGAGCCAGCGGTGGATGTCGATCATCGCGCGCTTGATGATGTCGGCCGCGGTGCCCTGCATCGGCGCGTTGATCGCGGCGCGCTCGGCGCCGGCGCGTTGGCCCTGCGTGCCGCGCTGGATGTATTCGAGGTACAGCCGGCGACCGAACACCGTTTCCACGTAGCCTTGGTCGCGTGCCTGCTGCCGCGTGCGTTCCATGAAATCGCGCACGCCGGGATAGCGCGAGAAGTAGGTGGCGATGTAGTCCTGTGCCTCACCGCGTCCGATGCCGAGGTTGCGCGCCAGTCCGAATGCGCTCATGCCGTACATCAGGCCGAAGTTGATCGCCTTGGCGGCGCGGCGTTCGTTCGAGGTCACTTGGTCGAGCGTGCGGCCGAACACTTCCGCAGCAGTGGCGCGATGGATGTCGGCGCCGGATTCGAACGCGCGCACCAGCGCCGGGTCCTCCGACAGGTGCGCCATGATCCGCAACTCGATCTGCGAGTAGTCGCAGGCGACCAGCTTGCGGCCTTGTGGCGCGACGAAGGCGGTGCGGATGCGGCGCCCGTCCTCGGTGCGGATCGGGATGTTCTGCAGGTTGGGATCGCTCGACGCCAACCGCCCGGTCGCCGCACCTGCCTGGTGGTAGCTGGTGTGCACGCGACCGGTACCGGGATTGACCATCTCCGGCAGCTTCTCGGTGTAGGTGCTGCGCAGCTTGGCCAGGCCGCGGTAGTCGAGGATCACGCGCGGCAGTTCGTGCTGGTCGGCGATGGCTTCCAGCGCCTCCTCGTTGGTCGAGGGCTGTCCGGTCGGCGTCTTCACCAGTGCCGGCAACCCCAGCTCATCGAACAGCAGGGCCTGCAGTTGCTTGGGTGAATCGAGGTTGAAGGTGCGGCCGGCGAGTTCGGTCGCCTTCTGCTGCGCGGCAAGCATGCGTCGCGACAGATCCGCGGACTGTCGTCGCAGTTCGTCGGCATCGATTCTCACGCCGTTGGCCTCGATGCGTTCAAGCACCGGCACCAGCGGCATCTCGATATCGCGGTACACCCCCTCCAGCGACGGCGTTGCCGCCAGCGTCGGCGCCTGCACGCGATGCAGGCGCAGGGTGATGTCGGCATCCTCGGCGGCGTAGCGGGTGGCATCGTCGATGGCGACGGACGAGAACGGGATCTGCTTCGCGCCCTTGCCGGCGACGGATTCGTACTTGATGGTGTCGTAGCCGAGCAGGCGCTTCGCCATCGAATCCATGTCGTGGCGCTGGCTGGAGTTCAGCACGAAGCTTTCGAGCAGGGTGTCGTCGGCGTAGCCGCGCACGTCGATGCCGTGGCGGCGCAGCACGTGCAGGTCGTACTTGCCGTGCTGGCCGACCTTGCGCTTGCCCGCGTCTTCGAGGATCGGCTTGAGTGCAGCCAGCACTACATCGCGATCGAGCTGCGCCGGCGCACCGGGATAGTCGTGGCCGAGCGGCAGGTAGGCGGCGTGGCCAGGTTCGACCGCGAGGCTGATGCCAACGAGGTTGGCGCGCATCGGATCGAGCGCATCGGTCTCGGTGTCGAACGCGAAGCCATCCGCACCGCGCAGCTTCGCGATCCAGTCGTCGAGCTGCGCCTGCGTGAGGATGGCCTCGTACTCGCCCGGCGCGGACAATTCCGCCGGCGGTGGCGGCACGTCCTCCGCGGCCGGCGCGGCATAGCGGCCGCTGCCACGCGCCTTGCCCGGTTCCTTCGCCGGGGCGTCGGGTGCGGCGCTGCCGTCAAGTTCCTTCAGCGCCTGGTTGAAGCCGTAGCGCGCATACAGGGTGCACAACGCTTCCACGTCGCGCGGACGCATCTGCAGCCCTTGCGGGGAGACATCGAGTGCGACATCGGTCTTGATCGTCGCCAGTTGCCGGCTCAGCGGCAGTTGCGGCAAGGCGTCGCGAAGGCTCTCGCCGATCTTGCCCTTGATCGCATCGGCATGGGCGATCACGCCATCGAGCGTGCCGTACTCGGCCAGCCACTTCGCCGCGGTCTTCGGCCCGCACTTGGGCACACCGGGGATGTTGTCCACGCTGTCGCCCATCAGCGCCAGCATGTCGACGATCTGGTCGGCACGCACGCCGAACTTCTCGACCACCGCATCGTCGCTGTCCATGCGGCTGCCGGTCATGGTGTTCACCAGCTCGACATGCGGCCGCACCAGTTGCGCGAAATCCTTGTCGCCGGTGGAGATGGTCACGTCGATGCCGTCGGCCGCGCCCTGCAACGCCAGCGTGCCGATCACGTCGTCGGCCTCCACGCCGGAGACGCGCAGGATCGGCAGGCCCAGCGCTTCGACAAGCGCCATCATCGGCTCGACCTGCGCACGCAGTTCGTCCGGCATCGGCGGGCGGTTGGCCTTGTACTGCGGATACAGTGCGTCGCGGAACGTCGGGCCGCTGGCATCGACCACGAAGGCGGCGTAGTCGGGCTGCTCCTTGATCGTCGCGCGCAGCATGTTGACCACGCCGAACAGCGCGCCGGTCGGCTCGCCATCGGCATTGGTCAACGGCGGCAGCGCGTGGAACGCGCGGAACAGGTAGGAGGAACCGTCGATCAGGACAAGTCTGGGCATGGCCCGATTCTACGCCGGGCCCATCGAATCCAGACGCCGTCGGGATGACGAACGCGTCCCCACGCGTGACGCAAGGCAAACCACCATGGCCTCGGCTCCTGCCAAAACACCGTCCCGCATCATCCAGAAGCAAGCGCGTCCCCACGCGCGATGCCAGCACCCTGCCCGGCCACCGCGGATCTCTACCCCGGGAACCACCCGCTTCCCGCCCACGCAGCGCGCACGCCACGCCTTGCCCCCGACACCGCCCTCGATCACCCGCCCGCAACGCCCCGCCGCGCATAATGGCCACTCCAGTCGACGGGACCCCCGCCATGCGCCGATCGCACCCCGCCCTGCTCCTGCCGCTGCTGCTCGCCCTCGGCGCCTGCGCCACCGCGCCGGAAAGCGGCGTTGACATCCCGGAAGGCGCGCTGGAGAACACGCGCACCGAAGCGAATGGCGACACGATCACCGAGTACCGCGTCGGCGGGCAGTTGCGCATGGTGAAGATCCAGCCGCCGCGCGGCCCGGCGTATTACCTGTACCAGAACAACGGCCGCCTGGTGTCGACCAAGCCCGGCGACGACGCGCCGCAGACCTACTTCAAGCTGTTCAGCTGGTAATGCCTGCCCTGCGCCTGCGCAACGCGCCGCCCACGTCCGGGCCTGGCGAACGATCGGTGCCCCGCATCCACGCCGCGCATCCGGCCATCGCGATGCGTGGCCCATGAATGCGCCGCTCAACGTCGCGCTGGTCGGCTACGGCTACGTCGGCAAGACCTTCCACGCGCCATTGATCGCGCACACCGATGGCCTTCGGCTGCATACCGTCGTGTCCGGCGATCCCGCCAAGGTGCACGCGGATGTCCCCGGCGCGCGCGTGCTGTCCGATCCGCAACAGGCATTCGAGGACGACGCCATCGACCTGGTGGTGATCGCCGCACCGAATGCCGTGCACGCCCCGCTGGCGATCGCCGCACTGCGCGCCGGTCGCCATGTGGTGGTCGACAAGCCGTTCACGACCACGCTGGACGAAGCCCGGCGCGTGGTCGAGATGGCGAGCGACGTCGGCCGCATCGCCAGCGTGTTCCAGAACCGGCGCTGGGACAGCGATTTCCTCACCCTGCGCGGGCTGGTCCAGGATGGCGCGCTGGGCGAGGTCGTCGAACTTCATTCGCACTTCGACCGCTTCCGTCCACGGGTGCCCGACCGCTGGCGCGAACGCGCGGGCCCGGGCTCCGGGCTGTGGTTCGACCTGGGCCCGCACCTGGTCGACCAGGCGCTGCAGCTGTTCGGCCTGCCGCAATCGCTGCAGGCGGACATCGGCGCGCAGCGCGACGACGCGCAGGTCGACGACTTCTTCCACGTGCTGCTGCGCTACCCGCGCCTGCGCGTGGTGCTGCACGCCGGCGCGCTGGTGCCGGCGCCCGCGCCGCGCTTCGCCGCGCACGGCACCGGCGGCAGCTTCGTCAAGCACGGGCTCGATCCGCAGGAGGCGGCGCTGAAGGCCGGCATCGCGCCCGGATCGCCGGGCTGGGGCGTGGATCCGGCACCGGGCACGTTGACTGCCGCGGACGGCAGCTCCCGCCTCGTCGCCGGCGTGCCGGGCGACTACCGTGCGTTCTACGTCGCAATGCGCGAGGCGATCGCCGGGCGCGGCGATCCGCCCGTCACCCCCACCCAGGCACTGGACGTCATGCGCGTGCTGGAAGCCGGACATGCCAGCGCGCGAGAGCGCGGTGCCATCACGTTCGACTGACGCCGCTCAACGCACCACCAGCACCGGAAGCGTGCCGCGCACGATGACCGCCTGGGTCTGGCTGCCGAGCAGCCATTTCTGCAGGCCGCTGCGTCCATGCGAGGCCATCACCACCAGGTCGACGCCCTGGGTCCGCGCGGTGTCGAGGATGGCGTCGGCCGGGGCGCGGTCGCGCACGTAGACCGTGTCCACGGCCAGGTCCAGGGCGTCGGCGCGGGCGCGCGCGACGGCCAGGACGCGTTCGCCCTCGGCCAGCCTCGCGGCGCGATACGCGTCGCGCAGTTCGCACGACAGTGCCATGCCGTTCGGATCGCCGGGATAGACGTCCTGCCACGGTTCGGACACGGCAACCAGCACGACCGAAGCCTTCAGCGCCGCCGCGAGCGCCAGGCCCGCATCGACGCCCTTGCCGGCCAGCGCGGAGCCGTCGGTCGCGACCAGGATGCGACGGTACATGCGGAGCCCTCCCGGGCAGCGGGACCAGGCCCATGCTGGCCCGCGCGCGGAGGCGACACCTTGATCCAGCGCAAAGGGTGCGGCATTCCCGCGTCGGGCCGCGGCGCGATCCGCGCGCCCGCCGGATGCCGCGCCTCGGCCCGATCAGTCGCGCTTGATCGCGTGGCCGCCGAAGGCGTTGCGCATGGCCGACAGCAGCTTGTCGGAGAACGCGTCGTCATCACGCGAGCGCAGGCGCTCGATCAGCGACTGGGTGATCACCGGCGCGGCGACGTCGAGGTCGATGGCCTCGGCCACCGTCCAGCGGCCCTCGCCGGAATCGGGCACGTAGGGCGCGATGCCGTCCAGCCGCGGGTTCTGCACCAGCGCGTCAGCGGTCAGGTCGAGCAGCCATGAACGTACCACGCTGCCATAACGCCAGATCTCGGCGACCTGGGCCAGGTCGGGCACCAGGTCATGCTTGCGCTCGAGGATGGCGAAGCCTTCGGCGTAGGCCTGCATCATTCCGTACTCGATGCCGTTGTGGATCATCTTGGTGAAATGGCCGGCGCCGCTCGGGCCGACGTGGCCCCAGCCGCGCTCGGGCGCCGGCGCCAGCGTGCGGAACAGCGGCGAGAGGCGGCCGCTGGCCGCGGCGTCTCCGCCGATCATCAGGCTGTAGCCCTCCGCCAGCCCCCACACGCCGCCGCTGGTGCCCACGTCGAGGTAGGCGATGCCCGCGTCCGCCAGCGCGGCCGCGCGGCGCTGGCTGTCGCGATAGAACGAGTTGCCGCCGTCCACCAGCACGTCGCCGGCCGACAGCAGCGGCCGCAATGCATCGATCGTGGCGTCGACGATCGCGCCGGCCGGCACCATCATCCACAGCGCGCGCGGGGCGTCGAGCGTGGCGACGAGCGCGGCCAGCGAGTCCACCGTCGCCAGGCCCTCGTCACCGGCCCGCGCACGCGCCTCGGCCGAGGGATCGAAGCCGACCACCATGTGCCCGCCGCGCGCCAGGCGTTGCGCCATGTTCGCGCCCATGCGGCCCAGTCCGATCATGCCCAGTTGCATCGCGCGTCCTCCGTTGCGCCGCGTGCGGCGGCGGCGACCATCATGCAGCAGCACGGTCGCCCGCGGCCGGCACGCAGTGTTTCAGGCCAGCGCCGATAGCAGGCCGACCAGCGCCGGCTGGCGATCCACGCCCACCTTCACGAACACGCCCTTGAGGTACTGGCGCGCGGTGCCTTCGGTGATGCCGAGCGAGACGGCAGCTGCCGACAGCGAGTTGCCATCCCCCAGCGCCCGGGCCAGTTCGGCCTCGCGCCGGGTCAGGCCGAACAGGGCCATCAGGCTTGCGGTGGTGCAGGCACCGGCACGGTCGGGATCGCGCACCAGCACGATCGCCGCCTCGCGCGCATCGCCGTCCAGCAGCCGCGCGCCGCCCAGCGAGGGCGCCACGGCGATCCGCAGCGGGCGCCGTGGGCGGACGCGCTCCAGCAGCAAAGCGTCGCCGGTGCCGGGCAGCAGCGACGGATCCGCGGCGCCGCGCCGGCCGTGCAGGGCACCGCGCGGCGCCAGCGTCGCCTGCAGCAGGGCCTGCAGAGGACGGTCATCCTCGCCGCGTGCGGCACGCAGCCTGCCGTATTCAAGCCGCAGGCCATCGCCCTCGGCGAGCAGGTGGCGCGCCGACACGTTCGCGTGGCGCACCCGGCCCGCGGCATCCAGCACGAGCACGCCGTCCTGCACCGCATCCAGCGCCGCGTGGACCTGCGAAAGCGCGGTCTCCAGCGCCAGCAGGCGGGCGCGCAGGCGCACCGCGTTGCGCAGGTGCGACAGCAGGGGTCGCAGCGCAGCGACCTCCTCGTCGCTGAAATCGTCATCGTCCTCGGCACTGCGGCAGAGGGTCAGCGCGTGCAGGTCGCGGTCGCGACGCCAGGCGCAGACCGCCGCCAGGCCGCCCTGCATCGGCCGGATCAGCTCCTGGTACATGTCGGTGCGGCGCAGGTCATCCACCGGCACGAAGGCGGACAGCCGGACCGGCTGCATCACCGGCGCCTGTTCCAGGGCAAGCGCGTAGTCCGGTTCACGCACGAAGCGATCACCCAGGGCACGGTCATCGACGGAGAACCGGCTGCAGCTCCACCAGCGCGTCGACGCGCCGACCTCGTTCAGGCAGGCGTGACCGGCGCCGATCCAGTCGCGCAGGCCATCGAGCCAGCCCTGCTCCGGTGCATCCTCGAGCAGGGTGTCGTAGATCCGCCCGATCACGGACAGCAACGCGTCCTGGTCCTTCATGACGTCACTCCTGTCTGGGAGTAGCGGCTTCCTCCGCAGTCTCCTACAACGCTTTTGTCGACGCCAGCGGGCCACAGGCATCGCCCGGCACGGGATCGTCCCGTGGGCGGTCGATCGGATATCCACGGGTGAACAGGCCTGGAAACCGCGGCCGTCACCCTTCTGGAAGGAGCCACGACGCGCATGTCCGTCTTCGCATCATCTGCCGAAACCCGCCGCATCTCCCGCCGCGCGCTGCCATCACCGGTCCTCGCAGCCTGCCTGTTGGCGCTGCTGCCGCCACTGGCGAACTGTCGCGGCGCACTTGCCGCCGAGCCGGCCGAAGCACGGGTCGAGGTGCGCAGCCAGGACGAACTGCCGCGGCACCAGTACCGCCTGCCAACCGCGACCGCGAGCGCGCTGCTCGACGACGACGCGGCGTTTGCCACGTGCGCCGACGCGGTGGAGCGCGACATCCGCCAGGTGCTGGAGACCTACGCCATCGACGACCCGGCCACGCTGCGCCGCCTGTACGCGCGCCTTGCCGACATCGCGCTCATGCGCGGGGACGCGGCCGGCCTGCGCGCACTGGCACCGAAGCTGCGCGCGCTGTCCGACAAGCCCTCGCGCAGGCTGATGTCGGGCCTCGACCTGGAGGCCCATGCCGCGGCCCTGGACGCGCCGCCCGGAGGACGCGCGGCGGTCTACCGCGCCCACTACGCGGCCGCGATCGATCCGCTGCCCTGGGACGTGGTCCAGGACGACGTCCGCATGGCGTGGTCGGGCACGTCGATGGCGGCGCCGCAGGTCGCCAACCTCGCCGCCAAGCTCTGGGCCATCGAACCGCGGCTGTCCGTTGCCGAGGTCATCGCCCTGATCGTCGATGGCGCCGACCCCGTCGAGGACGGCCAGCGCAGCCTGCTCCCTCCGAAACGCTCGCTGGAGCGCCTGGCCGCGCGTGGGCGATGAGCAGGCATCGCACGGCCACGCCCGCAGGACCGCACGCGATGCGCGGAACACCTGACCAACCGCCGCCCGGCCAGGCGTCGATCGTCGGCTTCGACATCATCGCCCGCGCGTGGATCGTCGATCCGGGCCAGGCCACCGGGCGCGCGCCGCTGCCGCTGCTCAGGGGCCGCCTGGTGGTGGATGTCGCCGCGCAGGTCGGCACCGTCGACGACCAGGGCCGACCGGCACGCTCGCTCATCGCCGCGATGCTGCTGCCGGGCGCGGTCGACGACATCGTGCGGATGCTGCGCTTCTGCGACGAGCACGGCATCGTGGTGGTCAGCACCCATGCCGGCGGCGACCACGATCCGGGGCCGATCGTGCGCATCCACGCCGACGCGCTGGGCCGGCAGCGACCGATGCTGCGCGTGGTCGGCACCGACTGACCTGCACGTCGGACCGGCACGCGCGCGCCGGCCCGGTGCAACCTCACTGCGCCGCGGGTGCGTCCTTGGCCTTGCGCACGTGGGCGTCGAGGAACGTCAGGTAGGCTTCCTGCGCGGCGATGCGGTTCTCGCGCTTGAGGAAGCCGTGGCCCTCGTCCGGGAACAGCACGTACTCCACCGGCACGTTGTTCTTGCGCACCGCGGCCACCAGCTCGTCGGACTCCACCTGCAGCACGCGCGGGTCGTTGGCGCCCTGCACCACCAGCAGCGGTCGCTGGATGTTGCCGGCATGGAACAGCGGCGAAATGCGGCGATGGCGCTCGCCATCGGTCGCCGGATCGCCCATCTCGTCGTACAGCGCGTCGCGTTGCGCGCCCCACCACGCGGGGATCGATTCCAGCGTGCGCACCCAGTTGGTCACGCCGAAGATGTTGATGCCGGCCGCGAAGGCGTCCGGATGGAATGCCAGCGCGGCGGCCGTCATGAAGCCGCCGTAGGACCCCCCCATCACCGCCACCTGGTCCTTCGCGACCCAGTCCTGCGCGCGCAGCCAGTCGCCACCGGCGACGATGTCGCGCAGGTCGGCCTCGCCATGCGCCTTGTCGTCCATGTGGAAGAACGTCTTGCCGTAGCCCGAAGAACCCCGGTTGTTGGCGGCGAGCACGGCGTATCCATGGTTGACCAGGTGCTGGATCATCGCCGAGTAGCCGCGGCGGCTCTGGCCGCCCGGACCGCCATGCACGAGCACCACCGCCGGCACCGGGTTCGCGGCCGATGCCCCCTTGGGCTTGTACAGCACCGCCGGCACCTGCACGCCGCCCTCGCCGGCGTAGCGGACGATCGTCGCCTCGACGAGGTCGCGTTCCTTGATCGCGGGATTCAGGGCCGTGGTCAGGCGGCGCGCCTTGCCGTCGGCCAGGTCGGCGATGAACACGTCGGACGGCGAGGTGTCGGAGGCCACGGTGAACGCCACGCGCGATTCATCCGGCGAGAAGCGCACGCCGCCGATGTCACCGTCGGGCAGGCCGGTGAACGACATTGGCTTGCCGGACCGGGTATCGAGCAGGGTCAGTTCGCTCTTGGCGTCGTTGTTGATCGCCGACACGCGATAGCGCCCGGACGGCGACCAGGACACGAACATCACGTCCCAGTCGGCCTGCAGCAGCGGCGTGGTTTCGCCGCTGGCCAGGTCGTAGGTCCAGGCCTGGCTGAACTCGCCATGCGCGTCGGTGGACAGCACCAGGCCCTTCGAATCCGGAGTGAAGTCGAGCACGCCGTTGGACACGTTGCCGGTGTGCTCGGTCACCCGCTTCGGTTCGCCCTTGCCCTGCAGGTCGACCACGTACACGTCCGAATCGGCCGAGGTATTGGGCTTGTCCAGCGCCAGCCAGCGGCCGTCGCGCGAGATCGCGGCCGGGTAGAACGCGCCGGTGTTGCTGAAGGCGGTCTTGCCTTCGAGGGTCGCGGTATCGAAGGCGACAACATCGAAGGCCTTGGCATCGCGCGCGTTGGACGTGAGCCACAGCGTCTTGCCGTCCGGCGACAGCGCGAGAAAGCCGGCCTTCACCTTGTCGCCCGGCGTGAGGTCGCGCAGACGGCCGTCGACCTCGCGCACGTAGACGTGGTCCAGCTCGTTGCCGCCCTGGTCCGAGGCCACCACCACGCGCCCGTCGGGCAGGTACGTGGCGGCGAACACGGCGTTGTCCGTCGACGAGGTCAGCGCCACGGGCGCGCCACCGGCCACCGGCAGGGCATAGGCGTTGAACACGCCGGTCGCATCGGAGCTGATCAGCAGCGACTGCCCGTCCGGCGAGAAGGCGAGGCCACCCGCATCCGCGATGCGGACGCTGGTGGTGTCGAAGAACTGCTGCGCGGAGTAGCGCGCGGGCGGCGCCTCGGGCGGCGCCACGGAGGCATCGGCGACCGGCGCGGGCGACTGCGCCCCGCAGCCGGCAAGCATGCCGGCCACGAGGAGCGGGACGGACAACAGCCTGAAGCTGGACATGGACACCACCTGTGTGGGAAGCGGGAAGGAACGGGCAAGCGATACGCGCGCCGCGCAGCGGGTTGCAAGGGCCGCGACACGGTCGCGGTCGGCGGTCGCGCCGACGCACGTTAGCAGAGCCGGGGCGGCGGCGGGCACGGCCCGCGGAAGGCGCGCGCCCTGCTACGCCGCCGACAGGTTGGCGTAGGCGAGGATCAGGATCTTGGGGCCGGCATCCTCGAAGTTCACGTGCACGCGCATGTGCGCGCCGTTGCCTTCGTAGTCGGTCACCACGCCGAGGCCGAACTTGGGGTGCGCAACGTTCTGTCCCAGCTTGAACGTCCTGCCGGGCTCGATCGCGGCGTGGCCCCAGTCGCGTCGCGGCTGCGGTGCGAACGCCGGGCGCGAGACCTGCACGCGCGGGCGCACTTCGTGCAGCAGCGGCGAGGGGATTTCGCGCAGGAAGCGCGAGGGCACGCCGTACATGTCCTGTCCGTGCAGGCGCCGCGCCTCGGCGTAGCTGAGCACCAGCTTCTGCCGCGCACGGGTAATGCCGACATAGGCAAGCCTGCGCTCCTCTTCCAGCCGCCCGCTCTCCTCCACCGAGCGTGCGTTCGGAAACAGGCCCTCCTCCATGCCGGCGAGGAACACCAGCGGGAACTCCAGGCCCTTGGCGCTGTGCAGGGTCATCAGCTGCACGCCGTCCTCGCCCGCCTGCGCCTGGCCCTCGCCGGCCTCGAGCGCGGCGTAGGCAAGGAACGCGACCAGCTCCGACAGCTGCGCGGCATCGTCCTCGTCGCCCTTCACGAAGCGCGAAGCCACCGAGACCAGTTCGTCGAGGTTGTCCACGCGCGAATCCGCCGCGCCCTTCGACTCGTTGGTGTAGTGCACGCGCAGGCCTGAGCGCTGGAGCACGTGGTCGATCTTGTCCTTGAGCGGCAGCTCGGCGACCTCGCCCTCGATGGCATCGACCAGCGCGTGGAAGCCGGACAGCGCGTTGCGCGAACGCGCCGCCAGCGCGCCGCCTTCGGCCACCTGCCGCGAGGCCTGCCACAGCGACAGTCCCTGCGCGCGCGCCAGTCGCCGCACCTCGTCCAGGGTGCGCTCGCCGATGCCGCGCGTGGGCGTGTTGACCGCGCGCTCGAACGCGGCGTCGTCGCCGCGGTTGGCCACCAGCCGCAAGTAGGCCAGCGTGTCCTTGACCTCGGCGCGCTCGAAGAAGCGCACGCCGCCGTAGACGCGATACGGCACCTGCTCGGCCAGCAGCGTCTCCTCGAACGCGCGCGACTGGGCATTGCTGCGGTAGAGCACCGCGCAGTCGCCGTGGCTGCCGCCATCGCGCACCCACTGCGCGATCCGCTCGACCACGAAGCGCGCCTCGTCGATCTCGTTGTAGGCCGCGTAGAGATCGATCGGCTCGCCCTCGCCGCTGTCGGTCCACAGCTGCTTGCCCAGCCGGTCCGGGTTGTGCGCGATCACGGCATTGGCGGCGCCGAGGATGTTGGCACTGGAGCGGTAGTTCTGTTCGAGGCGGATCGTGTGCGCGCCGGGGAAGTCCCGCAGGAGGCGCTGCATGTTCTCCACCTTCGCGCCGCGCCAGCCGTAGATCGACTGGTCGTCGTCGCCGACCACGAATACCTGTCCGGTGTCTCCGGCAAGCAGGCGCACGAAGCCGTACTGCACGCTGTTGGTGTCCTGGAACTCGTCGACCAGCAGGTGGCCGAAGCGCTGGCGGTAGTGCGCCAGCAGCGCCGGCGTGTCGCGCAGCAGCTCGTGCGCACGCAGCAGGATCTCGTCGAAATCCACCAGCCCCGCGCGATCGCAGCGCTCCTGGTAGAGCGCGTAGCTTTTCAGCATCACGTCCGACCATTCGTCGCCGCCGGACTGGATATGCGCCGGGCGGCGGCCTTCGTCCTTCTGCGCGTTGATCCACCACGCGATCTGGCGCGGCGGGAAGCGCGCTTCGTCCAGCTCCAGCTGCTGCACCACGCGCTTGACCAGCCGCAGCTGGTCGTCGCTGTCGAGGATCTGGAAGCCTTCGGGCAACTTCGCGTCCTGCCAGTGCAGGCGCAGCAGCCGGTGCGCCAGGCCGTGGAAGGTGCCGATCCACAGCCCGCGCGAGCCACGACGCAGCAGTGCGTCGGCGCGATGGCGCATCTCCGCGGCCGCCTTGTTGGTGAAGGTCACGGCGAAGATGCCGTGCACCGGCACGCCGACGACCTCGTTGAGCCAGGCGATGCGGTGCGTGAGCACGCGGGTCTTGCCGCTGCCGGCACCGGCGAGCACGAGGTAATGGCCATCGGGGGCGGTGACGGCTTCGCGCTGGGCGGCGTTCAGCCCGTCGATCAGATACGAGACATCCATGCGCGCATTCTAGGCGACCGGGCGTCGCAGGGCCCGGGACGGGCGCCGCCGGCCGGCGGTCAGGGCAGGACGTCGATGAAGCTGTTGATCGACAGCCGCCCGGCCAGCGGGTCCGGCGGCGGGACGCGGGCGTCGTCGATGTCGCCCGAATGCAACGAGTTGCGGCGATAGACCAGCAGCCGGTTGAACACGCCCGCGACCGCGTCGATGCGCTGGAACAGCGGCGTGTCGCCACGAATGTAGCCCGGCGCCGGCGCGTCGTCGCCCTCGCTTTCGTCCTTGAGCCGCGCGAAATAGGCGTCGCGCCGCGCGTCGTCGACGCACTCGAAGCCGGTGGCGCGATGGCGATAGAACGCGGTGCCGCCCCAGTCGCCGCGGAACAGGTAATGCACCGTGGCCAGTCCGTGCGCGGCGGTGGAATCGACGTGCGGGATGCGCTGGAGGAACTCCAGTGCCTCGGGCCTGCGCGCGACCAACGAGTAGTGGCACACGGGAAACGCCAGCCGGCCGCGCGCGGGCAGCCCGAAATGCGCGTCCAGCAGCGGCCGGACCAACTGCTCCAGGAAGACTTCATACGAAAGCGGCGCACGGATCCGCAGCCCCGGGAACAGGGCGCCCTGCGACGTGAAGTGGCCGCGGGCGGCCTTGCGCACCAGCCGGTCCGGATCGGCCACGGCCTGGTCGACGACCAGCAGCGGCGCGCCTTCGCTGCCGATGCGGCGCACCTGCCATCGCAGGCCGGGATGAGGCTGGATCAGCACGACGGCCTCAGCGTTGCAGTTCGCCGCCCGTGCCGGCGATCCGCCCGGTCACCCGCGCATGCGCGCGTGCCCGCTCGTACATCTGCTCCCACGCCGATGGCGAAGCCTTGCAGTAGCGATCGAGGAACTGCTGGTGCGTCGGCATCGCCGCCACGGCGCGATCGATCGGCTGGCGGATGCCGTCGAACAGGCGCGCGAGGTCGGCGTCCGACAGCGCGCGGGTGAGCGGATGGTGCGCCCTCGGCACCACGCCCTGGCCGAGCATGCAGTGGGTCCACGAATCGAGCCGGAACAGCTCATCCTCGCCCTGCAGCGCATGCGCGCGGTCGCGGAACATCTCGATCCGGTGCGCCAGGTCCGGCGGCAGGCGCATGTGCCGCACCTGCTGCCACATCGGCTCGTCGCGCTGGTTGAGGTGGTAGTGCAGGATGATGAAGTCGCGCACGTGCTCCATCTCGGCACGGCTGATGTCGTTGTAGCGCTGCACCAGCGATGCGTCGATGCCGTCGGCCGGGAACAGCTTCAGCAGCCTCGCCACGCCGCTGAGGGTGAGGTGGATGCTGGTGGATTCCAGCGGCTCGATGAAACCGCTGGCCAGCCCCAGCGCGATCACGTTCTTGTGCCAGGCCTTGCGCCGCCGGCCGGTGCGGAACGGGATGATCCACGGATCGCGCAGCGGTTTCGCCGGATTGGCCGACAACAGCCTGGCGGTCGCCTCGTCGTCGGACATGTGCGCGTCGGAGAACACGATGCCGCAGCCGATCCGGTGCTGCAGCGCGATCTTCCAGTGCCAGCCGGCCGCGTGCGCGATCGCGCGCGTGTACGGCACGGCCGGCCCGTCGGCCTCGGTCTGCAAGGCCACCGCGCGGTTGCTTGGCAGCCAGTGGTTCCAGTCCTCGTAGCCGGTGCCCAGCGCCTGCTCGCTCAGCACCGCGCGGCCGCCTGTGCAATCGATGAACAGGTCGCCGTCCACCACCGTGCCGTTGTCGAGCACCAGCGCCTCGACATGGCCGCTCCCTGGATGCTGGCGCACCTGCTGGATCTTGCCCTCGATGCGCACCAGGCCCTGGCGTTCGGCGCGCTCGCGCATGTACGCGGCGTAGAGGCCGGCGTCGAAGTGGTAGGCGTAGTTCACCTCGGGCCGTGCCGGCGTCGTGGCCGGCGGGTCCCAGCGCGTCGACCACTGGCCATCGCCGCGTCCCTGGCCCGCCAGCACGAAGCGGTCGACGCGCGAGGCCACCGTCTCCAGGCAGAAGTCGCCCAGCTCGGAGCGGATGCCGCGGCGCCGGCTTTCGAGCCAGAAATGATGGAACTCGCAGGCCCACGTGCCCAGCCCGGTCAGCCCGAAAGGATGGAAGTAGCGCTGGCCCGGACGCAACCAGTCCTCGAACGAGATCGAGAGCTTGAAGCTGGCGGCGACCGAACTCATGAACTCGCGCTCGTCGATCTGCAGCAGCTGGTGGAACGTGCGGATGGTCGGGATCGTCGATTCGCCGACGCCCACCGTGCCGATCTGCTCCGACTCGACCAGCGTGACCTCCAGCAGGTCGCGGAACTGGTGGGTCAGCGCGCAGGCCGCGACCCAGCCCGCGGTGCCGCCGCCGGCGATGACCACCTTCCGGATCCTGCCCGCCTGTCCGTCCATTCCCGTCTCCCTTGCCCGTGTCCCGAGGCGCCGCGATCAGCGATTGAGCCTGGCGATCAGCCAGGCCCGGAGCTGGCGCGCCAGGGTCTCGTCGATCG
This sequence comes from Pseudomonadota bacterium, assembly GCA_020161335.1. Lineage (GTDB taxonomy): Bacteria > Pseudomonadota > Gammaproteobacteria > Xanthomonadales > Xanthomonadaceae > Luteimonas. The sequence continues at coordinate 97,091 of JAIUOJ010000002.1, read as the reverse complement.
GCGCCAGCGTCTTGCGCGCGGGCTCCGGCAGGTGTTCGCCAGCGCGTTGTGCGGGGCCGAACACGTAGTAATCGAAGACCTCGCGCCACGCCTGTTTCTCGCGCTCGGGGCGATCTCGGATGGCCCAGAGCGCATGGTGCAGCGCATGCATCGGCGTCGGGATGTAGGCCGGCATGCTGCTCCACCAGTAGTTGACCAGGACGTTGAACGGCGACAGCCCCCGGACGTGGTGCCACCACATGCTCGGGATGAAGATCGCGTCGCCGGGCTCGAGCACCACGCCGCGCGCATGCGGCAGCGCATCGCGGAAGCGCGGGAACCGCTCGAGGTCCGGCGCATCGAAGTCGACGATGCTCACCGCCTGGCCGCCGGGCGTGGGATCCAGCGGCCCCGGGTACAGGTTGTGCACCTGCTCCGGCGGGAACAGGGTGAAGCGCCGGCGCCCCACCACGCAGCAGGCAATGTTGTCCGGCGCGTCGTAGTGGCACGAGGCCGTGGTGCGGTTGCCGATCCAGATCGCGGGCGACGCGTCGACACCATGCGCGGCGAAGTCGAGGTCGTTGCCCGCGCGCAGTCCCGGCAGCACGCCGTCGACCGGCACCGATGCCACGTAATGCGTCGGCGGGCGCGCATCGTCGAGGTGGGCGACGATGTCCGCCAGCACGTCGTCCAGCCGGCCGCGCCGGGCTTCGGTGTTGAGGCTCGTGAAACCCTCCGCGTAGAACGGTCGGCCCGCGGTCGCGGGCGGCCCCCACGAGTACGGCAGCGGTCGACCGTTGTAGTGCTCGAGCAGGTGCGCGATCGCCGCCTGCGGCGAGTCCTCGCCGGCCTGCACCAGGCGCCAGCCGCGGCACAGGCCGCGCAGCACCACCGGCTCGCCACCCGCGAGCAGCGCCTGCAGCGGCAGCGCATCGGGCTGTGCGCCTTCGATGACGCGCGTGCGGACGGCGGCCTCGATCATGCCGTTGTCCTCAGGCCGCCGCTTCGGCCGCGGCCTGTTCGCGCAGGCGGCGCTGTTTCTCGGCGATCAGGCGGCGCAGGTTGTGCAGCGAGGACAGCATCAGGTAGACGCCTTCCAGCCAGCCGGCGCGATGCAGGCCATGCAGCTGCGCCGCGTCGAGCCCCGCCAGGCGGTCGCGGTCGATGCCATGCAGTCCGGTCAGCTTCGCACCGTGGTGCTCGTCGAACTTGAGCTCGATGTCCACCGGCTGCACCAGTCCCAGCGCGTCGAGCGCGGCGTACATCGCGTGGCCTGCCTCGACACCGTCGTTGATCCCGGTCAACACCGTGGTCACGTGCTGCAGGTACGGACTCTGCCCGCCCTGGGGCAGGAACACCGCCACGCCTTCGCCATCGCGCGCCACGCGCGGATGCGCCATGTCGACGTGGATGACCGGCGTGCGCTCCAGTCGGGCCGCGCCAGCCTGCTCCTGGAAGCCGATCAGGAACGGCCCGCGCGCCAGCGCGCCCGGCAGGTAGCCGGCGCTCCAGCGGTCGTCGCGCACGAACAGGTTCTCGTCGCGGTCGAACCCCAGCAGCGCCGCCGCCTGGTAGCCGCCGCCCTCGCCGTCCTCGCGCAGGAAGATGGGGTACTCGCGCTGCAGCTCCGCGAACTCGGTGGGCCACGCCGGCACCAGCCCGCTGCCGTCGCCGAGGCCCGCGCCGAAGCGCAGGTCGACCCGCAGGTCCTTGTGCTTCACGTTGTCGAGCAGTTCGTACTGCGCCATCTCGTCTCCACCTGACTACGCCAGCGCACTGGATTCCGTATCGCCGACCACCACGCGATGATGCGCCCGCGCCGCGGGGAAATCGAGGGACGGCGCGGGCCGCGCCTGGAGAAAAAGGGGCCGCTGCGCGCGCAGCGGCCCCACCGTTGACACCATCCAACCGTCGGAGAGGTTCGGGTCAGAAGGTGTAGCGGATCCCGACCATGTAGCGCGGGCTCTGGTCAACCAGCTTCACCACCTGCTTCTCGGTGCGGGCGCGCCAGCGGATGTCTTCGCCGGTCAGGTTGATCGCCTCGAAGCCGGCCGACCAGTTCTCGCTGAGCTGGTAGGTGACGCTGAAGTCCAGCTGGTCGTATTCCTGGACGTAGTACGGGTTGGTGCTCGAGCCGTTCTGGTTCGCGGCGATCAGGTACTCGTCGCGCCAGTTCCAGGCCAGGCGGGCGGTCCAGCCGTACTTCTCATACATGAGCACTGCATTTGCCGTGTCACTCAAGCCGGTCAGGGCGAACTGGTTCACGCCCGGGGGCGCGGCGTCGTTGATGCCCACGTCGCCCTTGACGATCGTGTAGTTGGCCTGCACGCCGAAGCCGCTGTCGCCGAAGAAGTACTGGCCACCGAGCTCCCAGCCATGGATGCGGGCCTCCTGCTGGTTGATCGGGCGGCTGACGTTGAACATGTACAGCGGGTCGTCCGCTTCGCCGATGAGCTCGTTGCCGGGCTGGCGGACGAAGTTTTCCATCGCCGTCCACTGCGCGTCGGTGCCGTTGTAGGCCGCCAGGCCACCGGTCTGCGCGGCGTTGCGGTACAGCGCCATCGCCGTGAACAGCGCGATGTTGTTGTTGCCGCAGGCATTGGGGCTCACGTTCGGCAAGGCCGCCACCTGGGCCTGGCAGGCGCCACTGGTCAGCCAGTTCAGCACGAACTGCGCATCCGGGCCGGAGGTGGGATCACGCAGGCCGTACAGGTTCTCCTGGCCCTGGGTGTTGCCGATGAAGTTCTTCACGCGCTTGTCGAAGAACGTCAGCGACAGGTAGCTGGCCGGTGCAAAGTACCACTCCAGCGCGAGGTCGAGGTTGCGCGATTCCAGCGGCAGCAGGGTCGGCGTCTGCGCCGTACCCGAGGCACGGAAGCTCTCGCCCAGCAGCACCGAGCCCGACGGCGTGTTGGCCGTGGGGCCGGCGTACAGGTTGCCGTACGGCGCGCGCGCGATCGTCTTGCTCGCCGACAGACGGCCCTTGAGGTTGCTGGTGAGGCCCAGGCTGAAGTCGAGGTTGGGCAGCAGGTAGTTGTACTTGGCCTCCTCGGTGAACGGCTGGATGTCGGCCGAGTCGGTGCGGGCGAAGTCGTTGTCGCCGTTCCAGTTGATCGATTGCGGGATCGGGATCTGCGAGGTCGAGCTCAGTTCCGTCTGTTCGTAGCGCGCGCCCACCACCAGGTTGGCGCCCATCGAGCCCAGTTCGCCGTTCCACTCGTATTGCACGTAGACCGCGTTGGTCTTCTCCTCGATCAGGTTGTTCGAGGCCAGGTTGGGGTTGTAGGTGGACGAGGTGCCGTAGAAGTTGGACGCCCACTCCGCCAGCTGGCTGGCATTGCCCCACCACGCGCCAGGCGCGGCACCCGACATGTTGTAGTCGCTGAACAGGCCGGTGATGCTGATCGGCCGGATCAGGTCCTGCAGGCCGGGTTCGGCGCCGACGTTGCTCACGCCCCAGTTGCCCAGCACCGCCTGGTTGTCGTTGGAGGCGAGGCGCTTCATCGAGACCTTCGCCGAATCGACGCCGAACTGGAAGCGGCCGTTGTCGAAGTCGAGCGTGCCGTCGATGCTGGCCTGCTTGACCTCGCTGTCCTGGCGCGAGTACCAGATGCGCTGGATCTGCGAGCCCACCTGCTGCGCCGGGAAGTCGGGGTTCACCGTGCCGTTGCTGCCGGCATCGGCATCGCCGAGCGTCGGGTACCAGGTGCGCGCCATGATCGGCATGCTGTTGTTGAACCAGTACTCCTGCGCCCAGTTGCCGCCGCAGTACGGACCTGCGCCGGCGGCGCACGCGTTGGTCCCCGCCATCGAGAAGAACGTCGCGCTGGCGCCGGTGATCGGGTCGTTTGGCAGGCTCTTGGTCTCGGAACGGTGCGCATCGAAGTTCAGGTTGAAGCGATCGGTGACCTGCCAGTTGGCGTTGAAGCCGATCGAGTCCAGCTTGTACTTCTGCTCGTTGCGCTGCTGCTCGTAGCCGAAGTCCTTGCCGCCGGTGACTTCGCGGATGTACACCGGCACCGCGACCGCGCCGCTGGTGTCGAACTCGATGTCGCTGACGCCACCGCCCTGGTTGAGCCACTGCGTCTGTTCGCCGCGGTCCTCGGAGATCTCGTTGCTGGAGTGGGTGTAGTCCAGGGTCAGGGTGAGCGAGTCGGTCGGCGCGAACTGCAGCACGCCCTGGGCGTTGATGCGCTGGCGCTCGAAGCTGGAGAACGCATAGCGCAGGTCGTTGGGGAAGGAATAGAGCGAACCCACGGCCGGCGCGTTGACGATGTTGACGTCGTCCGCGAACGCGTTGTCGTCACCGGTCCAGGTCCGGATGTTCCATGCGTTCTCGGTGGCCTGGACGTCGCCGCCCTTGCGCTTCTGGAAGCTGGTGCTCAGGCTCGCGCCCCAGCGCTTGTCGTCGCTGGCGTAGCTGAGGATCGACGAGATTTCCGGGGTGATGCTGCTGCCGATGGTCTGCGACTCGTCCGAACCCAGCTTGAGGCCGGCGTTCATGGTCAGGCCCGCGGGCAGCGACAGCGGCCGGCTGGTGAGGATGTCGACCGTGGCGCCCATGCCGCCGCTGGGGGCATCGGCGCGACCCGTCTTGTATACGGTGATGCCACTGATCGCCTCGGAGGCAAGCTGGGCGAAGTTGAAGCCGCGCGTGCCTGCGCCGACGCCGCCGGTCACGCTGTCGCCGTTGGAGAACGCGTCGGCGCCGGGAATCTGGCGGCCGTTGAGCGTGACCATGTTGTAGTCCGGACCGAAGCCGCGGGCGGTGATCTGCGCGCCCTCGCCGTTGCGCCGCTCGATCGAGATGCCGGTGATGCGCTGCAGCGATTCGGCGAGGTTGGTGTCGGGGAACTTGCCGATGTCCTCGGCGCTGATGGCATCGACGACACCGGCGGTGTCGCGCTTGATGTTCATCGAGTTCTCGAGGCTGTTGCGCAGGCCGGTGACGACGACCGTGTCGAGCGTCGCCGCGTCCGGCCGCGCCGGTGACGCGGCCTGCTCGGTCGGCGCCGGCGACGGGGTTTGCGGATCCTGCGCGAACGCGGGATTGATGATCAGTACGCCGCCGACGAAGGTGAACATCGCCTTCGAGCGGAATCGCTTCAACTGGTGGTTCATGGACTTGTCCTCGGCACTGGAATTTGGACGATCGACAAACGCGTCTCGATACCGGCAGGGATGCCTGCAACGGCAACCCCCGGGGGCCCTGGTCAGTGCGGAGTTCGACTCCCGCCTACACCCATCTGATGCCCCTCCCCTTTTTTCTTCTCTTCTTCGTTTCGTCAGGCGAACACCACCGCCTCGTCCCCTCAGACGAGGCAGGCTTGCGGCGCATCCGGTTCCCTGCGATCCCTGCGCGACGGTCATCCGCACCCTCACCGCACGACGACCGCCCCGGGACAGCCCGCTGCAGACCCCCTTGCGACCGCCCGCGGGGCGGGCTCTCGGTCGTGCGGGTTCGCGTCGTACTGTTAGCGCTAACACCAAGCGGGGCGATTCGTAGCATGTCGCCCGGGCACTGTCACATTGCGCTGCAACAGATTGTCCGGCGCGGGACAGGACGTGTCGCGCGACGGCGACGACACGCACGTCGAGGCGTTGGTGGCATCACGCAATCTCGCGGGCTGTAACCGATTTCGCCGCGCGGAACGAGAGGCCCGATGGCACCTCGCGTCGCATCCGTTTCCCGAGAAAGCAATGCACGTTGCGTTGCGCGCCTCCGGCCATGCTGCGCCGCAACGGCGGTTTGCGCGGGGTTTTGCCGGGATTTGACGCGTGAGCGCGAACGCGAGGCGCGCAGGCCGATAGATCGTCGCGCATCGCCCGCGCGACGCCGATGGGTGCCCATCGCGTCGCGCGCATCCCGCATGCGTGCCGCGACGATGGGCGTGACATGGCATGTCGCCATGCGCCGAACGTCGCGCCTGTCGCAATGGGCGCCGGGCGCAACGACGGCAGCCATCGGCGGGCATTCGCCGGGCCGCGGGACGCCTGTTTTCTGATAGCGCTATCATCAAATCTGCGTCGAACGGCCCCTGGCACCTGGATTCAGGGCAGCCGATGGAACGATCCGGCGCAGGGACGCCAGGCCTCGCCATGCCCGGCAGCGTCCGGATCGACGACGACGCCCCACTCCCCGCCCGCGGGCCCAGGGCCGGTGCGCGTCGGCGTTGCGCCTGGTCAGTGCGCCGCGACGTGCTCGCGCTTGGCGCTGGCGCCGGTCATCAGCTTGTCGGTCCAGGCGATGCCGATCGCCGACAGGATGAAGGCGCCGTGGATGATGGTCTGCCACATCACGCCGGCGGCGGTGGTACGCGTGCAGGCGGGCGCGGCGATGCCCGACAGCCCCGCCTCGACCGCACCGGAGAACGCCTGCATCGCCGCGATGAAGTCCGCGGATCCGCACACGGGCAGTCCGAGGTCACCGGCGGCGATGAAGGTCTTGAGCAGGTGGATCGAGGAGATGCCGATGATCGCCATTGCCAGCTTCACCTTCAGCACGCTGGCGTTGACGTGGCTGAGCCACTCGGGCTGGTCGGGATGGTTCTGCAGCCCCAGCCGCGAGACGAACGTCTCGTAGCCGCCCACGATCACCATCACCAGCAGGTTGGAGATCATCACCACGTCGATCAGGCCCAGCACCAGCAGCATGATCCCCTGCTCGGTGAGCGCATTGGCATCCTGCACCAGGTGCAGCAGTTCCTTGAGGAACAGGAACACGTAGACGCCCTGCGCGACGATCAGGCCCAGGTAGAGCGGCAACTGCAGCCAGCGCGAGCCGAAGATGACGTAGGCGAGCGGCGGAATGCGCGAGGGTGCGGAGGCGTTGGCGGGCATCGGGATCGGCGGGGTCCGGCGGAGGGAGCGCGGAGGTTAGCGACCGCGCCCCGGCCTGCCAAGCGGGGTGACGGCGGCGCCAACGGAGGACCGCCGGCAGGCTGCGCGCCGGGCATGCTGCGATGCACACAAATCCGCGCCAGATCAAGGGCTTGGGCCAGGCCTCGTGGTCGATGCGCGGCACATTTGACAACGTTGTCAGGCGCCCTGTACAAGCTCCCCGGGGCGGCAGGCCGGTGCGGCGCGAAGGAGAGGCGCGACGCGTGGTGCTGTTCCGCGGGGCGGACGACGGCCGGGCTTCCCGGCGGTCGCCGCTCCTTCTTCATTCCCACCTCTCGACGGCAGGCCCCATGACGACCCACCAGCAGACCCGTTGGTCACAGTTCCTCGTCCTGATCACCGTGTTCTTCTTCTGGGGCTTCGTCGCCGCCAGCAACGACATCCTGATCCCGGTCTTCAAGAACGCCTTCCACCTCAGCCAGGCGCAGAGCCAGTACGTGGCGGTGGCGTTCTACGTGGCCTACACGGTCGGCTCGATCATCTACTTCCTGACCTCGAAGGCCATCGGCGCCGACGTGCTCAACCGGATCGGCTACAAGAACGGCATCTGCCTGGGCCTGCTGATCTCGGCGATGGGCTCGCTGCTGTTCTACCCCGCCGCGAACGCGGGTTCGTTCGGGCTGATGCTGTCGGGCCTGTTCATCGTCGGCCTGGGCTTCTCGCTGCAACAGATCGCCGCCAACCCGCTGGCGATCGTGATGGGCGACCCGGCCACCGGCGCGCAACGCCTGACCATGGCCGGCGGCATCAACAACTTCGGCACCACCATCGGCCCGCTGCTGGTGAGCTTCGCCATCTTCGGCAGCGTCAGCGCCGGCGGCACCGAGGCGAGCATCGAATCGGTGAAGACGCCGTACCTGGTGCTCGGCGCGGCGTTCGTGCTGGTCGCGATCTTCCTCAAGTTCTCCTCCGTGCCGAACCAGATCGACCTCGACGGGCTGGCGGCCGAGGAAGCAGAGGACGCGAGCAAGCTGGTGCACAAGAAGTCCGCGTTCGCGTACCCGCAGCTGGTGCTGGGCATGGTTGCGATCTTCGTCTACGTCGGCGTGGAGGTGTCCACCATCGCCAACCTGCCGGCCTACCTCGAACTGCCGGCTGACCAGGGCGGCCTGGGCATCGAGACCGCGCTGATCGCGCCCTTCGTGTCGCTGTACTGGGCCAGCCTGATGATCGGCCGCTGGGCCGGCGCCGCGGGCGCGTTCGAGGTGCGCATGAACACCAAGCGCATGCTGACGGTGCTCCTGCCCTACCTCGCGTTCGGCGTGTTCCTCGCGGTGAACGCCATCGCCCGCCACGAAATCTCGCACTTCTTCCTGTACGCGTTCGTGATCGTGCTGATGATCGTCGCCACCTTCGCCAGCCGCGGCAACCCGGCGCGCATGCTGCTGATCTTCTCGCTGTGCGGCATCGCCGCGCTGCTGGTGGGCATGTTCACCACGGGCATGACGAGCGTGGTCGCCTTCATCAGCGTGGGCCTGTTCTGCAGCACCATGTGGCCGTGCATCTTCGCGCTTGCGATCACCGGGCTGGGCCGCAACACCAACCAGGGCAGCAGCCTGCTGATCATGATGATCATGGGCGGCGGCCTGGTGAGCTGGGCGCAGGGCGCGCTGGCCGACAAGGTGGGCATCCACTACAGCTTCGTGGTCGGCGTCGCCTGCTTCGTGTACCTGGCCTTCTATGCCGCGCGCGCACCGCACGTCCTGCGCCAGCAGGGCATCGACCTGGACAAGCTGGTCGCGCAGGCCGGGCACTGACGCCACGCCCGCACGCCCGCCTCCCCGCGCGTGCGGGGAGCCGCGGGCCGTGATGCAATACGCCACCGCCCGCCGCGACCGCGCCGATGAGCCACGCCGTCACGACCACCGAACTGTTCCTGGTCGCCATGGCGATCATCTTCGCCGTGCCCTACCTGATCTGGCGACTGGCGCGGACCGACTACTTCGCGCCGCTGGTGGTGGTGCAGATCGTGTGCGGCATCCTGCTCGGGCCGGGGGTGCTGGGCAAGGCGCTGCCAGAGCTGCATGCCACGGTGTTCAACCCCCAGGTGATCACCGCGCTCAACGGCGTGGCCTGGTGGGCGGTGATGCTGTTCGTGATGATCGCCGGCATCGAGCTGGACGTGCGCAAGGCCTGGGCCAACCGCCGCGAGACCGGCATCACCGCCGGCCTCGCGCTGACCGTGCCGCTGGTCTTCGGCGCGGTGGTGGCGGTGGGCATGCTGGGCACGGATGGCTGGCTCGGCGCGCAGGGGCGTTCCTGGCAGTTCGTGGTCGGCGTGGGGATGGCCTGCGCGGTGACCGCGCTGCCGATCCTGATCCTGCTCATGGAGAAGCTGGACATCCTGCGCAGTCCGCTCGGACAGCGCATCCTGCGCTACGCCAGCCTCGACGACATCGCCATCTGGGGCGTGCTCGCGCTGGTGCTGATGGACTGGGAGCGCATGGGCCGGCAGGCCGCGTTCCTGGGGGTGTTCGCACTGGCCTGCGTCGCCTTCCGCCGGCTGATGCGCGCAATCCCCGCGCGCGACCGCTGGTACGTGATGCTGATCTGGCTGGCGGTGTGCGCGTTCGGCGCGGACTGGGCCGGGCTGCACTTCATGGTCGGTGCGTTCCTTGCCGGCGTGGTGATGGACGCGGACTGGTTCGACCAGGAGACCATGGACCTGCTGCGCCACCACGTGCTGCTGGTGGTGATGCCGGTGTTCTTCCTCAGCACCGGCCTGCGCACCTCGTGGGAGATGGGCGGCGCCGCGGTCTTCGTCGCCGCTGGCGCGCTGCTGGTGGCCTCGGTCGCGGGCAAGCTGGCCGGCGTGCACCTGGCCGGTCGCCTGCTGCGCTGGACGCCGGGCGAGGCCTCGATCATCGGCTGGCTGCTGCAGACCAAGGCGTTGATCATGATCATCTTCGCCAACATCCTGCTCGACAAGGCGATCATCACCAGCGCGACGTTCACCGCGCTGCTGCTGATGGCCGTCGCCAGCACCATGCTGACCATTCCCGTCGTCAGCCCGAAGCTGCGCGCCGTCGGGCTCGCCGCCGGCGGCGCCGCCGGCGACGGACGGACGCGCGGGTGACCGCGCGCCGCGACGATCAGGGCTTCGCGGCCGGCGCGTAGCTGCGCATGTAGTCCATGTGCGACGGCAGCCGATCGGCCGTGGCGATGACGTTCGCGCGGATCTCGTCGAGGAAACGCTTCAGTTCGGACTCACCCATCACCTCAGCGGTCGGATGGTGGCCACTTGGCAGCACGCCCTGGCCCATCATCACTTGGATCCACGAATTCTCCGCGAACAACTCGTTCGGCACCCGGAACACACTGCCAGTCTCCCGGAACAGTTCGATGCGGTGTTCCAGGCTCGGCGGCAAATCCATGCTGGACACCATGCGCCAGTAGGGCGTGTCCCGGCGGTTGGTCAACGCATAGTGCAGCACGACGAAGTCGCGCACGTGCTGCAGCTCGGAACCCAACTGCGTGTTGTACTGGTCGATCGCCGGCTGCGTGACCACGTGCGGGAACATCTGCAGCAGATGCACGATGCCGCGCTGGATCAGGTGGATCGTGGTCGATTCCAGCGGCTCGATGAAGCTTCCGGCCAGCCCCAGCGCGACGCAGTTCTTGTGCCAGCACTTGAGCCGCTGGCCCGGCCGGAAGCGGATCGGCAACGGATCCCTGATCACCTCGCCCTCCAGGCTCGACAGGAACTCGTGCCGGGCTTCGTCGTCGGCGATGTAGCGGCTGGCGTAGACGATGCCATTGCCGACACGGTGCTGCAGCGGAATGCGCCACTGCCATCCCGCCGTCCCGGCGATGGCGCGGGTGTATGGCACCGCGTCGCGAACGGCGGTCGTCTGCGTCGCCAGCGCGCTGTCGTTAAGCAACCAGTGCGACCAGTCCTCGTATCCCACGTTGAGCGCCTTGCCGATCAGGAGTGCACGGAACCCGGTGCAGTCGATGAAGAAGTCGCCCTCGATCCGCGAACCGTCGGCAAGCGCGAGCGCGGTGATGTCCCCAGAAAGTTCGTCGGTCTGCACCTCGACGATCTTGCCCTCCACGCGCCGCATGCCACGCGCCTCGCTGAAATCGCGCAGGAAGCGCGCGTACAGCGCCGCATCCATGTGGTAGGCATAGTTGATACCGCCTCGCGGCAGGTGCGCGAACCGGTCCTGCAGGCTGGCACGCAGCTCGACGCAATAGTCTTCGTAGCCACTGGCAATGCCGAGTTCACGCCCGCGAAGCCAGAAGTGCTGGAACCCGGCCGACCAGTGGTCCTTGCCCGACGTGCCGAAGGAGTGGATGTAGCGATGCCCGACGTCGAGCCAGTTCTCGAACGAGATCCCGAGCTTGATCGTGCCCTGGGTGGCGGCCATGAACTCCTGTTCGCCGATCTCAAGCAGCCGGTGGAACGTCACCAGGGTTGGGATCGTGGCCTCGCCGACGCCGATGGTGCCGATCTCTTCCGACTCCACCAAGGTGATGTCGAGCACCTTGCCGAGCATCTTCGACAGGGCCGCCGCGGCCATCCAGCCGGCAGTGCCGCCGCCGGCAATGACAACGCGCCGGATCGGGATCTGGCGCTGTGCGCCTGCATCGTTCGTCAAGGGGCCGTCCTCATCGGTTGAGCCTTTGCAGCAGGCGCGCACGCAATTCGCGCGCGCGCGCCTCGTCGAGCGGGCCAAGCGCGCGACGCGCATCTGCCGGGATATGCGCGGCGGTGTCGTCGCCGGCCTCGAACACGTAGTGACGGAACACATCCTCCCAGACCGCGCGCTGCGGCTGGGGCAAGTCGCGCACGGTCATGATCGCGAGCATCAGCGCGTTCATCGGCGTGTCCATCCACGCCGGCGTCTGCCGCCACCAATAGTTGACCAGTACGTTGAACGGCTCCAGCCCCTCCATGTGGTGCCACCACATGCTGGGAATGAACACCGCATCGCCAGGATCGAGCACCGCGGCCTGCGCGTGGCGCAGCGCCTCCTCGAAGCGCGGAAAGCGCTGGAAGTCGGGTGCCGCGAAATCGACCAGGCTGATCGCCTGCCCGGCCGGTGTGTAGTCGAGCGGGCCGATGTAGAGGTTCGGCAGTTGCTGCGGCGGAAAGAGCGTCACCCGCCGCCGGCCCGCCACCACGCAGGCCAGGTTGTCGGGCACATCCTGGTGCGCGGCGATGCGCGTGCGGTTGCCGATCCAGATGCTGGCCAACGGATCCGGATCAGGCAGCGCCATGTCGTTCTCGGCACGGAAGCCGGGCAGCCAGGTGTCGATCGTGGTCGAGGCCAGATAAATCGCCGGAGGCGCCGGGTCGCGGGTGTACTTGAGCAATGTGTCCAGCGCCACGCCCAGCGGCACCTGCTCCTGGCGGAAGTTGAAGCCTCGCACGCTGTCGTCGTAGAAGAAGCGGCCTCCGATCTCCGGTGGCCCGACGGTGGCGACCACCGGCGGCGCGCCACGACGCACGAAGCGTTGCAGGTAGGCGGTTGCCTCGGCGTCGGAAGCGCGCGCGGCACGTGTCATCGGCCAGTCAGAGACGACACCGCGCATGACCACCGGTTCCTGCGCGCGCAGCAGGTCGGCCGGAAGCGCGCGCGGATCGAGGCCCGCGATCTCGCGGATCGGCCTATCGACCGGCAGCACGGCGGCGGCTCAAGCGGTCGACCAGGTCGCGGAAGCGCGACAGCGAGGCCATGGCCATGTAGGCGGCTTCGAGGTGGCCGCCACGATGCAGGTCCACCAGCGCCGTGCCATCAAGTGCGCGCAGGCGTTCCTCGGCAATCGTGTAGAACCCGGCGAACCGGCATTCGCTGCCGTCATCGAGGCGCACGTCGAGCACGAACGATTCCAGCAATTCGTGACGCAGCAATACATCGACCAGCGCCGGCACGCGTTCCAGCCCTTCATGGAGCGACAGCAGCAGCGAGGTCATGCGCTCGAGGAAATCAGTGGTGCCACCGTGCTCGCGGAACAGGGCCTCGCCCACGTCGGTACGCACGCGCGGATGGTCGAGGTCGATGTGGACGGTGAGCGCGTCTCCGCCGCGTCCGATCAGGAACGGCTGCCGCTCGATCGCCAACGGCAGATAAGGCGCATCCCATTGGTCGTCGTCGAGGAACAGGTTCATCCCCTCCTCGAAGCCGAACAGCGCGACCGGCTGGAACCCGCCATCCGCGGCCTTGCGGAACACGATGGGGTAGCAGGCCTGCACGCTACGGAACTCCGCGGGCACCACCGGCGCGAACGAGACACCGTCGCCGAGCGCCGTGCCGCGCGCCGTGTCGATGCGCAGGTCCCGATGGTCGATGTTGTTGAGCTGGACGTGGCGCGTCATCTGGTTTCCTGTGGGTGGTCCGCGTGTTGCTAGATGCGCGGCATGCCGCGCGTGCGAACATGCTCGAGCATTTCCCGATGCCCCGGCAACGCCGCCAGCATCCTGCGCGCGAGGTCGGCCGCCTCCTGGAAATGACCTTCGGCGCGGCGTACGTCATCCGCGTGCCGCGCGGTGGGTCTCGGCTCCGGCCGGAAGCCCATGCCGTACAGGATGTACTGGTAGCTCGCGGAGGGGAACACTTCCTCGACACGCGGCAGGTCGTAGCGCGATGGCGGCTGGTGCCGCCACAACGACAGCTGTTCCTGCAGCCGTTCAGGGATCGACTCCGCACGATGGTTGTCGCGCCAGTAGTCGGTATCCGCGCGACGGCTGAGGACGTAGTGCAGCTTCAGGAAGTCCACCACGCGCCCGAAACGGTACAAGAATGCCTCGTTGAAGCGCGTTGCGACGATGTCCATCGCCTCGCGCGTGGCCGGCAGCTGGTCGCTGATCATGCCCGCCGCCAGCTCCACCAGAACCAGGGAAGATGCTTCGAGCGGTTCCATGAAGCCGCTCGACAACCCGACCGCAACGCAGTTGCGATGCCAGAACGTCTTCCTGTAGCCGGGTTGGATGGCGATCTTCGGGAGCGCACCGATGTCCTGTTCGCGCCCGCCGGTGGCGAGGATGTGGCGATGCAGTTCGTCGGCAGCCGCCTCATCGCTTGTGTGCGCGCTCGAGTAGACCACGCCAACCCCGCGCCGCGACTGCAGGCCGATGTCCCAGATCCAGCCGTTGCCGTGGGCGGTGGAGATCGTCTGGCAGGCGATCTCCGCAGACGGATCGGCATAAGGCACCTGTGCCGCGATCGCACGGTCGTTGAACAGCACGTGCGCCAGCGGCACCTGCCCGATGCCGTAGTGCTGTCCGAGCAGGAGCGCACGCGTGCCGCTGCAGTCGATGAACAGGTCGCCGGCGATGGCGCCCTGCTCGCGGGTGCGCAGCGCCGCGATGTCGCCGTTGTCGTGGCTTTCGATGCCGACCACATGATCGGGCACGTGCCGCACGCCGAGCGTGCCCACGCAATGCCGGCGCATGAACTCGCCGAGCTTGCCGGCGTCGAGGTGGTAGGCGTAGTTGGCCACCGCCGCCCACTCCGGCGTCGAAAACTGCTTGGGCGCCTTGCCTGCATCGCACAGGTGCGGCTGGAAGCTCACCAGCTTGCCGAACGGGACGTCTTGGTGCGCGAGCCAGCCTGCGACGAGGTTGGCATCGAGGAACCCTTGCGGCAGAACGAAGGGATGGTAGTAGCTGTCTTCGTCACGGCCGTCGCGCCAACGCACGAACTTGGACCCCTGCTTGAACGCGGCGTCGCACTCGCGCAGGAAATCGGTTTCGCTCACGCCGGTCCGGCGCAAGGTATCGCGCATCGTCGGCCAGGTGCCTTCGCCGACGCCCACCGTGCGCACGTCCGGCGATTCGACCAGGGTGATCCTCACACCGCCAGGCGCCGCGGCCTCGTGGTCGGCCGCCAACACCGCCGCGGTCAGCCAGCCGGCGGTGCCGCCGCCAAGGATGACGATGTCCTGGATCCCACCTGGCACGCACCTGCCCTCCACGTTCCCAAGGGGCGACAGGATGCCCCAACGAACGGGCCGCCGGTATCCCGGCGGCCCGCCAAGACCTGGCGCTGGGGCTCAGAACTTGTAGCGCATGCCGAACATGTAGCGTGGCCCGGTCTGGGTCAGGTACAGCACCTCGTTGACGTGCCGCCCATGGACGCGGTTGGTCTCGTCGGTGAGGTTGATGCCCTCGAACTGCAGCGACAGGCGGTCGGTCACCTGGTAGCCGATGCTCAGGTCGAACTGGCCGTACTCCTCGACGTAGTTCGGATTCGGACCCGAGCCGTCGAACACGCCGGACAGGAACTGGTCGCGCCAGTTGTAGGCGGCACGGATCTGCCACGGTCCCTTGTCGTAGAACGCCACGAGGTTGGCCGAGTCGCTCAACCCGATCAGCGCGAACTGCTGGCCGAAGCTGGCGTTGTCGTACGTAAGATCCGGGCTGTCGACGATCGTGTAGTTGGCCGACAGGCCAAAGCCACTCTCGCCAAAGACGTGCTGAACGTTGAATTCCCAGCCATCCAGCGTCGACGACCCGGTGTTGGACGGCACATTGATGCGGAAGTCCGCGACCGGATCGTTCGGCTGGCCGACGATCGTGCCGGTGTAGTTGCCGTTCACATCGGTGCCGGTGGACGTCACGCCGGGCTGGCCGTTGAAGTTCTGGAAGATGTAGTTGCGGATGCACACCACGTCGGCGGTGGCGCAGCCATTGGCGGTCGCCGCGTTCCAGTAGGCCCCACCGACCGGCGTGTGCAGGTTGAACGGCGTGTCCACGACCTGGGTCGTGCCGATGTAGTTGTCGATGTTCTTGCGGAAGTAGCCCGCCGACACGTAACTCGACTCGCCGTAGTACCACTCGAACGACAGGTCGAAGTTGTCCGACAGCAATGGCTCCAGCGCAGGATTGCCCTGGGCACCCGTGCCTCCGTCGACGCGGACGATCTGGTCGAGCGTCTGCCCGCCCTGGATGTCCGCCCAGCCCGGGCGTCCGATGGTGCGGCTGTAGCTGCCACGCAGGATCATGCGATCGGTGAACTCGACGCTCAGGTCCAGGTTGGGCAGCCAGTAGTCGTACTTGCCTTCCAGCGTGGTGAAGCCGGGTTCACCGAACACCACGTTGAGCTCGTTGGCCGAACCCCACGAGATCTCGTTGGCGATCGGCACCAGCGCCGAGGACGTGACCTCGGTCTCCTCGTAGCGAACACCGACCGCGGCCTTCACCGGGAAATGCAGGTCCCAGCTGGTGCTCCATTGCAGGTAGGCGCTGCGCGACTTCTCGGTCGTGCGCAGGTCGCGGCTGAATTCGTCGGGCGCGCGATACCAGTCTTCCCGGCCGGTGACCTGGGCTGCACGATCGCGCAGGCGTTCGAAGTCGAACAGCAGGAAGGCGTCGGTGAAAGAGGGACTGCTGGCCCCGGAGAACTGGTCGAAATACCGGCCCATGTTGTCCGCGAACCAGATGTCGTCGGCATAGTCGTCCGGTGTGCCGACGCCACCCCAGGTGTCGCGCTGCGTGAAGCCATAGGCGGTGCGGTTGTTGACTTCCGTCGCCGCCACGCCGAAATCGAGGCCGGAGTAGTCGCCGAACTCGAAGCGCCCGTTGATCTGCGCCTGCTCGATCTCCGATCGCGTATAGGCGTTCTGGAAGACCGAGCCGGTGACGAGTGCCTGGCTGGGACTCACCTGTGAAACGCCCGCGGGCAGCTCCACGTTGAGCACCGGGAACTTGCCGCCGAAGTCGACCGTCGTGGTGCCGCGCACGAAGGCGGCCACGCCGAGCACGCCGGCCGATCCGTAGGGACTATCCGGGCGGGTTTCGGCCGACGAGTTGTGATAATCGAACGACAGGTCAAGACGGTCGTTCACTTCCCACTCGACGTTGAAGCCCAGCGACTTGTTCTCGTTGACGTTGGCGATCTTCGCGCCGCCCATCGACAGGTCGCTGTTCGCGTCGGGGATCAGCTCTGAGTAGATGATGGGCGCGGCCACCGGGCCATCGGTCCACGAACTCACCGAGGGCCCGAAGTTGAACCACACCGACAGCTCGTTGCGCTGGTGCTGGATCTTGTTCTCGGAGTAGGTGTAGTCGAGCGTGGTGGTGATGTTGTCGGTCGGCGCCCATTGCAGCGTGAGCTGGCCGTTGGTGCGCTGCCGGCGCAGGCCGTTGACGTTGTAGTTGAGGTTCTGCGGGACGTTGTAGATGTCGTCCGGGCCGGGCCGGTTGGTGATGTTCTCCGACCCGGGCGCACCCGGCTGCGGGATCGTGCCCCAGTTGTTCTCGTCGCCACGGAAGGGCCCGCGCCAGCCGTTGCCGACCGCGACCTGGCTGTAGCCGAAGTCGCGCGCCTGGTAGCTGCCGGTCAAGGCGATGCCGAAGCGGCCATCGGCGAACGTATCACTGTAGATGCCCGACCATTCGCCGGTCACGTCGTCGCCCTGCAGCGACTTGGGCAGGTTGCCGTTCGAGGTGTCATGCACGGCCTTCATGCCGACGCTTGCCAGCGGACCGGTCTCGAGCGGTTTGGTCGTGCGGATGTTGATCGTCGCGCCGATGCCGCCGGTCGGATTCTCGGCCCGGCCCGTCTTGTAGACCTCGACCGCCGAGACCGCCTCCGACGCCAGGTTGGCGAAATCAAACGCGCGCGAGTTGGACACCCCGGCGCCGAAAGCGTTGCCCGAGGTCGGCATCTGCCGTCCATTCAGCAGCACAAGGTTGAAGTCCGGGCCGACGCCGCGGACCGTGACCTTGGAGCCCTCGCCCTGCTGGCGGTCGATCGACACGCCGCTGATGCGCTGCAGTGATTCAGCGAGGTTGGTATCCGGGAACTTGCCGATGTCCTCGGCCACGATACCGTCGACGACGCCCTGCGAGTCGCGCTTGAGGTTCATCGACGACTGCAGGCTGGCGCGGATGCCGGTGACGACGACGGTGTCGAGCGTCTCGGCATCGTCCTGTGCCTGCGCGGCGGGCGCAGCGCCCTGCGCATCCGGAACGGTCTGCGCCGCGAGCGGCGGCGCCAAAGCAAGCATCAGTGCAGACGTCAGCAGGCGCCGCCTGGGCGCCCCGTGCGTGTGTTTCATGAATCACCCCTCTCCAAGGACTCACGAAAAATCAGGTTGTGTGGTCGAAGCAAGCCCAAGCCCGCTCCGACGATTCGATTGGAGGGGAAGCTGACAGCGTTGTCAAATCAGTGTTGTCCGACGCTGTCATCCTGCTCCGAAAGCGCGTTTTTCCGCAGCTTTCGATGTTGCATCGCAACGCAAACACCGTCGATCCTGCGCGCCGGGCCGCGCGGACGGATCACGCGGGCGGGGGCGGGCGGTCTCGCGGGACCGGGCACCGCGGGCGCGCGGCAAGGCGCGCGCCGCGACGTGGCCTCAGCGCTTCGGCGCGGGCCCTGTGGAGCGGCGCAGCTGCAGCGCGTAGGGCACGGTCACCATGCCGCCGTCATCGCGGTCGCGGATCGCCTTGAGCAGTTCGACCGCGGCCAGCCGGCCCATCTCGCGCGTGGGCTGGCGCACCGTGGTCAGCGACGGGTAGATCTGGTGCGCGATCGGGGTGTCGTCGAAACCGCACACCGAGACGTCCTTCGGCACCGACAGCCCGCGCTCGCAGATCGCGCAGATGGCGCCGGCGGCCATGTCGTCGTTGGCGGCGAAGATCGCGGTCGGCGGCTCCGGCAGGTCGAGCAGGCGATTGGCCGCCTCGAAGCCGGAGTCGTAGGAGAACTCGCCCTGCAGCACCAGCGCCGGATCGTGCTTCAGGCCCGTCTGTTTCAGCCCGTCGCGATAGCCCGCCAGCCGCCATGCGCTCGCGCCATGCGCGGCGTGGCCCTTGATGTGCGCGATGCGCCGGTGTCCCAGCGACACCAGGTGCGCGATCATCTCCGCCACCGCGCTGCGCTCGTCGACGACCACGCCGATCCGGCGGTTGGATTCCATCGGCGAGATGCTGGACCAGGGAATGTCGAGCTCGTCCAGGCGCGCCAGCAGTGCGGCGTCGTCGGTGATCGGCGGCGTCAGCACCACGCCGTCCAGCCGCGACTGCACCACCAGCGACTCCACCTTCGCCACGATGTCCTTGGCGTCGTACACCAGCGGCGCCAGCATCATGTTGTAGTGCTGGGCCTGGCAGGCGTCGAGCACGCCCAGCTCGACTTCCATCAGGTAGTTGCTCGACGGGTTGTCGTAGAGCATGGCGATCAGGTACGAGCGACGGCCGGCCAACACGCGCGCGGACGGGTGCGGCTTGTAGTTCAGGCGCTCCACCGCCTCGCGCACGCGGTCGCGGGTGGCCTCGGACACGTTGGGCTCGTCGTTGAGCACGCGCGACACGGTCTTGATCGACACCCCGGCCGCTTCCGCCACATCCTCGATCCGCACGCGCACCATGCCTGCACCGGGTGTTTCCCTACCGGTCGTGGATTTTGCCAGAACCGCAGGCGCCGGCCGCTCCGCCCGTGCGCCCGCGCCCGTCGAGGGTCGACGCCTTTCGTTGCCTGCCATGGTCCCCCCGTGGTGTCGGCACGCGGCGCGCTTGGTGCTGTGCAACAAGCTTCGGCTGCGCGAACCGGGTATCGTGCACATTCTGACAACGCTGTCATGCGGCGGCGCGCCATGGCCTGCCGACGACCGGAACGCTCCGAAGGAAGCTGCTCGATGAGAATCCCCCGCCCGTCCTCCTCTTCCCCGTCCCTGGCCGCCGCACTGGCGATCACGCTCGCCCTCGCCGCGTGCGGTGAACGCGCCACGCCGACCGCCGCCGATGCCGCCGCCCCCGCTGCAACGGGCGATGCCAACGCGATCGACCCGGCCCACTGGCCGCAGCCGCAGTGGCCGTTCCAGGCCGACGCCGCGCTCGAGCAGAAGGTGGACGCGCTGCTGGCCTCGATGACGGTGGAGGAGAAGGTCGGGCAGATCATCCAGGGCGACATCGGCAGCATCACCCCCGACGACCTGCGCAAGTACCGCCTCGGCTCGATCCTCGCTGGCGGCGGTTCCGATCCCGGCGGCCAGTACAACGCACCGCCGAAGGCGTGGCTCGACCTCGCCGACGCGTTCTGGGAAGCCTCGATGGACACCAGTGGCGGCGGCAAGGCGATCCCGGTGATCTGGGGCATCGACGCGATGCACGGCCAGAGCAACATCGTCGGCGCCACCCTGTTCCCGCACAACATCGGCCTGGGCGCGACGCGCAACCCGGACCTGCTGCGCGAGATCGCGCGCATCACCGCGATCGAGACGCGCACCACCGGCATGGAGTGGACCTTCGCGCCGACCGTGGCCGTGCCGCAGGACGACCGCTGGGGCCGTACCTACGAAGGCTATTCAGAGAATCCCGAACTGGTCGCCAGTTACGCCGGAGTGTTCGTCGAAGGCCTGCAGGGCAAGCCCGGCTCGGCGGAATTCCTCGACGACCACCACGTCATGAGCTCGGTCAAGCATTTCCTCGGCGATGGTGGCACCACCGACGGCAAGGACCAGGGCGACACCCAGGTGAGCGAAGCGCAGCTGCGCGACATCCATGCGGCCGGCTACGTGCCGGCGATCGCCGCCGGGGCGCAGGCGGTGATGGCCTCGTACAACAGCTTCCACGGCGAGAAGATGCACGGCCACAAGCCGCTGCTCACCGACGTGCTGAAGGACCGCATGCACTTCGGCGGCTTCATCGTCGGCGACTGGAACGGCCATGGCCAGGTGCGTGGCTGCACCAACACCGATTGCGCGCAGACCTTCAATGCGGGCCTCGACATGGCGATGGCGCCGGACAGCTGGAAGGGCCTGTACGAGACCACGCTGGCGCACGTGAAGGACGGCACGATCCCGATGGCGCGCCTGGACGACGCGGTGCGGCGCATCCTCACCGTGAAGTTCCGCATGGGCCTGTTCGACAAGCCGAAGCCGTCGGCACGCGCGCTCGGCGGCAAGTTCGAACTGCTCGGTGCACCGGCGCACCGCGACGTCGCGCGCCGCGCGGTGCGCGAATCGCTGGTGCTGCTGAAGAACCAGGGCGGGATCCTGCCGCTGGCGCCGAAAACCAAGCTGCTGGTGGCCGGCGATGGTGCCGACAACCTCAGCAAACAGACCGGTGGCTGGACACTGACCTGGCAGGGCGACGGCACCACGCGTGCCGACTATCCCAATGCCGATTCGATCTGGGAAGGCCTGCAGGCGCAGGTGAAGGCCGCCGGCGGCAGCGCCGAACTCGCGGTCGATGGCGCCTACAAGACCAGGCCCGACGTGGCCGTGGTGGTCTTCGGCGAGAACCCCTATGCGGAGTTCCAGGGCGACCTCGCCAACCTGATGTTCGCCGGCGGCAAGTCGGGTGACCTCGAACTGATGCAGAAGCTCAAGGCCGACGGCATCCCGGTGGTCGCGGTGTTCCTCAGCGGTCGCCCGCTGTGGCTCAACCGCGAGATCAATGCCGCCGACGCCTTCGTCGCGGCCTGGCTGCCGGGCTCGGAGGGCGGCGGCATCGCCGACGTGCTGCTGCGCGGCGCCGACGGCAAGGTCCAGCACGACTTCAAGGGCAAGCTCAGCTACTCGTGGCCGCGCCGCGCCGACCAGTTCGCGAACAACCACGGCCAGCCCGGCTACGACCCGCTGTTCGCCTTCGGCTATGGCCTGACCTATGCCGACAACGGCGACCTCGCGCCGCTGCCGGAAGACCCGGGCATCGATCCCGATGCCGCGCGCACCAACACCTGGTTCGAACACGGCGTGGCGACCACCGGCCTGACCCTGCGCATGGTCGGTGGCCAGGAAGGCACGGCGATGGACATCGTGCATCCGGCGGCGAAGACCGCCGACGGCGCGCTCGACATGACCGCGATCAACCACGAGCGGCAGGAAGGCGCGCGCCTGTTCGCCTGGAATGGCGACGGCACGGTGCAATTGCGCGCCAACGCGCCGATCGACCTCGGCCGCGAGACCAACGGCGACGTGTTCGTGGTAGCGACGCTGCGCGTGGATGCGCTGCCGGCCGACGGCAAGGCCTCGGTCGTGGTCGGCTGCGGGGCGGGCTGCAGCGCCGAACTGCCGGTCGGCGAAGCGCTGGCGGCCTTGCCGAAGGGCGAGTGGACGCGCCTGGGCGTGCAGCTCAAGTGCCTGCGCGCGGCCGGCGCCGACACCAGCAAGCTCGACATGCCGTTCGCGCTGCGCGCGGGCGCCGGCGCGAAGATCGCGCTGACGCGGGTCGTCGCCAGCACCGACTTCGACCACAAGGTCGCCTGCGCGACCCAGTAGGCTTTCTCCGCCGGGACGCGCCGCCCGCCCGGGCGGACGTCCCGGATCTTTGTCTCAGCCGGATCCTTGTCTCACCTGCCGATGGGCGCGGCGTTCCAGCGGAACGTCGCCACGCTTTTCGCGGGCAGTACATGCTCGAACACGCGACCGCCATCGTGCACCGCGATGGCACGCGGTGAATCGTTCGAGTTGCTGGCCACCAGCACGCGCGAGCCGTCGTCGCTGTTCTCGAACGCCACGTTGTCGACGCCGTCCGCGGTCGGGGTCGAGCCGATGCGCCAGGCATCGCGCCGAACGAAGCGGCTGGCGTGGGCCAGGGCGTAGTAGTCGTCGGTGCGGGCCACCGCGCCGGTGCGCGAATCGATGGTGACCACGCCGCGGCAGGTGTCGCAGCCCCCGGCATGCGGGCCGTTGTGCTCGTCCAGCGCCAGGTTCCAGAACAGTACCCCGCGCGCCCAGTTGCGGGTGGTGCCGATCACCAGCGTGCGCGCCTGCAGGGTGAGCCCGCCGCTGCGCACCGGCTCCCAGTCGCCGCCGGAACACTCGGTCATGTACACGTCCTTGTCCGGATGCGCGTCGCGCACCGGCGTCTGCGCCGACACCTCGCCGCCGTAGCAGTGCCAGGCCACGGCGGAGACGTGCCGTCCCGCGGCGGGATCGGCCAGCACCGCCAGCGGTTCCTCGGGCTTGTCCCAGTTGTGGTCCCAGTCGAAGAGCTGCAGCGATGGCCGGCGCGCATCGCGCAGCGGCCCGAGATGGTCGCCGATGAAGCGCGCGCGCTCGGGCGCGTTGAAGCGCATGCCGGGGTAGTCGGCGGGCTCGTAGTCGGGCTCGTTCTGCACTGTCAGCGCGAAGATCGGGATGCCCTGCGCGTCATAGGCCTCGACGTAGGCCAGCAGGTAACGTGCGAACGCGTCGTAATGCTCCGGCCGCAGCTTGCCCTTCACCAGGCTGCCGGTGTCCTTCATCCACGCCGGCGCGCTCCACGGCGAGGCCATGATCTTCAGCCCGGGATTCACCGCCAGCGCCTCGCGCACCACCGGCACCACGTCGTCAAGGTTGGGCGCGATGCTGAAATGACGCAATGCCGGATCCGGCGTGCCACCGGGTGGATCGTCGAGGCTGTAATGGTGGCGCGAGAAATCGGAGGCACCGATGGTGAGTCGCGCGAAATCGAAACCCACACCACCCTCGCCGCGACCGAACAGCTCGCGCAGCAGCGCCTCGCGCTGCGCGGCATCCATGCGATGCCGGATCAGCCACGCCGAGGCATCGGTGATCGCCGCGCCGAAGCCGACCATGCGCTGGTGGCGCGCGGCGGCATCCACGTCGATGCGCACCGCGGCGGCATCGGGCGACTGCGCGCCCGTGTGCAGCGGCACGTCCACGTGTGAAAGCGCCAGGCGGTGGTCGGACGTGGTGATCCACGCCTCCACGACGTCGCTGGCGGGCGATGGCATTGCCGACGTCGCGCAGCCCGTGAGCACGCACGCCGCCCACAGCAGGCCGGCCGCGTTCATCAGGCGCGTCGCGCTGGAATCGTGCTGCGTCGCAGCGCAAGCACGACGACCCCGCGATGTAACACGATGTAACGCATTCAAAAGCCCAAGCATGTCGATGATTCCTCCAGCGCCCTGGTCGTGGGCGCCACCCTACGCCGCATCATATGGCAGCGCTGTCAACACACCTCCGGAGAGGAAGGACCATGCAGGACCACGCCACAGACCGATCATCCCCCCGCCACCCCAGTCGCCGCGAGCCCGCGCCGCTACCGGTCCGGCACCGGCTCGCGCTGGCCTGCTGCGCCGCGCTGGCGCTGTCCACCCCGGCACTGGCGCAGGAGACCGCGCAGGAATCGCCCGCACCGGGGGCCTCGACCCAGGAAGCCGTGGACCTCGACACCGTGCGCGTGACCGGCATCCGCCGCGCGATCGCCTCGGCAGTGGAAACCAAGAGCGAATCGACGTCGATCGTCGAGGCGATCAGCGCCGAGGACATCGGCAAGCTGCCCGACATCAGCATCGCCGACTCGATCTCGCGCCTGCCCGGCCTGACCATGCAGCGCCTCGACGGCCGCGGCCAGGTCATCCATATCCGCGGCATGTCCGAGCAGTTCGCCGGCACCCTGCTCAACGGGCGCGAACAGGTGACCACCGGCGACAACCGCGGCGTCGAACTCGACCAGTACCCCTCGGAGCTGATCAACGGCGTGACGGTCTACAAGACGCCGGACGCCTCGATCATTGGCCAGGGCATTTCCGGCACCGTGGACCTGCAGAGCATCCGCCCGCTGGCGTTCGGCGAGCGGCGCATCGTGGTCTCCGGGCAGGGCGAACGCAACTCGCTCGGCAACCTCACCGAAGGCGGCAACGACAACGGTTACCGCCTGTCCGCGTCCTACGTCGACCAGTTCGCCAACGACACGATCGGTTTCGCGATCGGCGTGGCGCGGATGGACGCGCCCTTCCAGGAGAAGCACTACAAGTCGTGGTGGTGGGCCAATACCGACCTGTGGGGCCAGCCGCAGGCCGGAAAGCCGGCAGACGCGATCGCGCTGCAGGGGACCGAGGCCTGGGTCAAGTCGCGCGATACCACCCGCGACGGCGTGATGGCCGTGCTCGAGTTCAAGCCCAACGACACCTGGCACAGCGTGCTCGACGTCTACGCTTCGCGCTTCGACCAGGACGAGTGGATGCGCGGCGCGATGTTCACCAACGATCCGTGGTGGAACGAAGGCGCGGTCTCCTACGCTTCGGCGCAGACCACGGACTACCACGGCGTGCCGGTGGTGACCAGCGGCACCTTGAGCGGCGTCCAGCCGGTGGTGCGCAACGACAACAACACGCGTGAAGCGCGCCTGTTCTCGATCGGCTGGAACAACGAATTCAAGTTCGGCGAGGTGTGGACGCTGGCGACGGACGTGAGCTACTCGAGCGCGAAGGTCGAGGATTCCAAGCTCGAGACCTACGCCGGCCGGCTCGGCGCGCAGGATGTCGACTTCCGCATCCCGCTCTCCGCGGGGTATGCCCATTACACCTTGCCCGACATGTCCGACCCGTCCGCGGTCTACCTGAGCGACCCCCAGGGCTGGGGTCACGACGGGCGCCTCGAGGACAGCCACCAGGAGGACGAACTGCGCGCGTTCCGCGTGGCGGTGAACCGGGTCGTGGAATCCTCCGACTTCCTGCGCAGCTGGGACCTGGGCGTGCACTACGGCAGGCGCACCAAGGAAAAGCGCGCCGAGGTGTACTTCGCCGATCTGCCCGAGCGCACGCCGACCCTGGTGGACCCCTCGCTGCTGTCCACGTCGACCGACCTCGGCTTCGCCGGCATGGGCCGCGTGCTGACCTTCGATCCGCGCGCGCTGCTGTCGCGCTACTACGACGTCTACCTCAGCGAGTCCAACGACGACCTGCAGAAGGATGCGCTGACCGAGGAGAAGCTCAAGACCTTCTACTTCAAGGCCAACCTCGACATGGACCTGAGCGACAGCGTGCGCCTGCGCGGCAACGCCGGCGTGCAGTACGTGCGCACGGAACAGATGTCCTCGGGCGTCGTCGTCGAGCAGAACGCGGAGGGCCAGGTGCTCGCCGCCGGCAGCGCCGGTGCCTCGTATGGCGACATCCTGCCCAGCCTCAACCTGGTCGCCGACTTCGGCAACGGCTGGAACCTGCGCTTCGGCGCGGCGCGCGAACTCATGCGCCCGCGCATCAACGACATGGGCGCGCGTGCCAGCGTCTGGGTCAACGTCCAGGATGGCGTTGGCGAATGGCGCGGCAGCGGCGGCAACCCGCAGCTCGAGCCGTACCGGGCCAATGCCTACGACATCTCGATGGAGAAGTACTTCGGCGAGGCCAGCTACGTGGCGCTGGCGCTGTTCTACAAGGACATGGACTCCTACATCTATACCCGCGAGATCCCGTGGAACTTCGCGGGCTACGACTACGAAGGCCCCATCCCGCCCGCCTCCGACTGGGGCACGTTCAGCACCCCCGCCAACGGCACGGGCGGCTACATGCGCGGCGTGGAAGTCTCGACCGCGCTGGGCGGCGAACTGCTGCACGACGCGCTCGACGGCTTCGGCCTGCTGGTCAATGCCTCGTACACCGAGTCGTCGATCGATCCGGACGGCCCCGGCGTCGGCTCGGGGACCGACACCTTCCCGGGCCTGTCCAAGATCGTGGCCAACGCGACGGTGTACTACGAGAAGCACGGGTTCTCGGCGCGCGTCAGCCAGCGCTTCCGCGATCCCTACCGCGGCGAGTACGGCTCGATCTTCAACCAGCGCACCTACCGCTACACCACCAACGAGCGCGTGCTCGACCTGCAGCTCGGCTACGACTTCCCCGAGTCGAGCACGCTGTCGGGCCTGTCGCTGTTGTTGCAGGTGAACAACCTCAACAACGAGCCGTTCCGCACCGAGGTCAGTTCCGGCACCCATCCGGACCTGTTCTTCCCCGAGGAATACACCGAGTACGGGCGCCAGTACCTGCTCGGCGTGCGCTACGCGTTCTGACCATCCGCCCGATGCAACGCAGCGGGCCGTCCACGCGACGGCCCGTTGCCCGGCCGGCGTCTACACTGCGGTTCCCGCCCCGCGCAGGCACCGCCATGATCGACCTGTACTACTGGCCCACGCCCAACGGCCACAAGATCACCCTGCTGCTCGAGGAGCTGGCCGAGGCCGGCACGCCGCTGGCGTACACGATCAAGCCGCTCGACATCGGCAAGGGCGACCAGTTCCGGGCGGATTACCTCGCGTTCTCGCCGAACAACAAGATGCCGGCCATCGTCGACCATGCACCGGCCGACGGCGGCGCGCCGATCAGCGTGTTCGAGTCGGGCGCGATCCTGCTCTACCTCGCCAACAAGAGCGGCCGCTTCTTCGGCGACAGCGTGCGGCGCAAGGTCGAGGTCAACCAGTGGCTGATGTGGCAGATGGGCGGACTCGGCCCGATGACCGGGCAGTACGGCCATTTCACCGTGTATGCGCCGGAGAAGATCCCCTACGCGATCGACCGCTACACGCGCGAGGCGCTGCGCCTGCTGGGCGTGCTCGACCGGCAGCTGGCCGGGCGCGCCTTCATCACCGGCGACGACTACACCATCGCCGACATGGCCGCGTATCCGTGGATCAATCCCTACGACAAGGCGCCGCTGGACCTCGCGCCGTTCGCCGAAGTGCGCCGCTGGCACGCCGCGATCGCCGCGCGCCCGGCGACGCAACGGGCCTACGCGCTGGGCAAGCAGGTGTCCGGCACCGGGCAGCCGTTGAGCGATGAAGAGCGGAAGATCCTGTTCGGGCAGGGCGCACGACCGGGCACGCGCTGACCGCAGCGGCCGCGTGTGTCATTGCGGATCATTCGTGACGCGGCGTGACGCGCGATCCTGGACGGCTCGTCGCATTCCGCGTTTCATGCCACGCACTTGCCGTTCCGTCCTCGTCATGCTCCATCATCCCGGCGACGCGTGCTCCCGAATGCCGCCTCATGGTTTTTGCCACGGGTGCAAGAAGCCCTGGGCCCCGGCTTTCGCCGGGATGACGGGGATCCTGGATCCGCTTCGCAGGCACAGGCACGGCGCGCCATCGCTTCTACAATAGGGGGACCGCCAACACGGACCCCCGCATGCGCCTGACCGCCTTCCTCGCCATGACCCTGATCGCCACCGCCGCGCATGCTGCCGAACCACCCGCAAGCCGGCTGACGCTGGAGGCCATCACCGGCGACGCGCCGCTGTCGGGCCCGACCCTGATGAAGCCGCAGGTCGCGCCGGACGGTTCGCGGGTGACCTTCCTGCGCGGCAAGGACGCCAACCGCAACCAGCTCGACCTGTGGGCGTACGACGTCGCCAGCGGCCAGACGCGGATGCTGGTGGACTCGCGGGTGGTGCTGCCGGGCGAGGAGACGCTGAGCGACGAGGAGAAGGCGCGGCGCGAGCGCCAGCGCATCGCCGGGCTGTCCGGCATCGTCGACTACCAGTGGGCGCCGGATTCGCGGCGCCTGCTGTTCCCGCTCGGCGGCGAGCTGTACCTGTACGACCTGTCGAAGGCGGGCGCCGATGCCGTGCGCAAGCTCACCGCCGGCGGCGGTTTCGCCACCGATCCCAAGCTCTCGCCGAAGGGCGGCTTCGTCAGTTTCATCCGCGCCCGCGAGCTGTGGGTGATCGACCTCGCCAGCGGCGAGGAGATCCGCCTCACGCACGATGCCGGCGACACCATCGCCAACGGCATCGCCGAGTTCGTCGCCGACGAGGAGATGGATCGCCACACCGGCTACTGGTGGGCTCCCGACGACAGCGCCATCGCCTTCGCGCGCATCGACGAATCGCCTGTGCCGCTGGTCAGGCGCTACGAGATGTACGCCGACCGCACCGAGGTGGTCGAGCAGCGCTATCCGGCCGCGGGCGATCCGAACGTGCTGGTCCAGCTGGGCGTGATCGCGCCGAAGGCGGGCGCGAAGCCGCAGTGGATCGACCTCGGCCCCGAGCCCGACATCTACCTCGCGCGCGTGGACTGGCGCGATCCGCAGCGGCTCACCTTCCAGCGCCAGTCGCGCGACCAGAAGCGGCTCGACCTGGTCGAGGCCACGCTCGCCACCGGCAAGCAGCGCACGCTCGCCAGCGAAACCGCCGACACCTGGGTGCCGTTGCACAACAGCCTGCGCTTCCTGCGCGACGGGCGCTTCGTGTGGTCGTCGGAGCGCCACGGCTTCCAGCACCTGTACCTCGCCTCGGAGGACGGCGCGATGCTGTCGCAGCTGACCTTCGGCGACTGGCCGGTGGACGAGCTGCTGGCGGTCGACCAGGACAAGGGCCTGGTCTACTTCAGCGCCGGCATGCGCACCACGCGGCCCGGCGTACGCAGTGACAACGCCCTGCCTGCGCCGGTGGCGGTGCCGACCGAACGCCACGTCCACGTCGTGCCGATCGATGGCGGCGCGATGGCCACGCTGACGCAGGCGCCGGGCATGCACGCGGCCAGCTTCGCGCGCAACGCCAGCGTCTACGTCGACAACTGGTCGAGCACGACCACGCCGCCGCAGGTCGAGCTGTTCAAGGCCGACGGCACGCAGCTCGCCACCCTGCTGCCGAACGACCTCGCCGATCCGCAACATCCGTACGCACCGTATCGTGCGGCGCACCTGCCGACCGAATTCGGCACGCTGGTCGCCGCCGACGGCCGCACGCCGCTGCACTACAGCACGATCAAGCCTGCCGGCTTCGATCTCCGGAAGCAGTACCCGGTCGTTGTGTTCGTCTACGGCGGACCCGCCGCGCAAACCGTGACCAACAGCTGGCCCGGTCGTGGCGACCATTTCTTCAACCAGTACCTCGCACAGCAGGGCTACGTGGTGTTCTCGCTCGACAACCGCGGTACGCCGCGGCGGGGGCGCGACTTCGGCGGCGCGCTTTACGGCAGGCAGGGCACGGTGGAAGTGGACGACCAGCGCAAGGGCGTGGAATGGCTGCGCAGCCAGCCCTGGGTCGACGGCACGCGCATCGGCGTGCACGGCTGGTCGAACGGCGGCTACATGACGCTGATGCTGCTCGGCCGTGCGCCCGGCGACTACGCCTGCGGCGTGGCCGGCGCGCCGGTCACCGACTGGGCGCTGTACGACACCCACTACACCGAGCGCTACATGGACCTGCCCGGCGCCAACCCCGACGGCTACCGCGACGCACGCGTGCTGGCGCACTCGGCCGACATCCGTGCGGATGCGCTGCTGCTGGTGCACGGCATGGCCGACGACAACGTGCTGTTCACCAATTCCACCGCGCTGATGAGCGACCTGCAGCAACGCGGCACGCCGTTCGCGCTGATGACCTACCCCGGCGCCAAGCACGGCCTGCGCGGGCGCGACGCGCTGCATCGCTACCGGCTGTCGGACGCCTTCCTCGCGCGCTGCCTGGCGCCATCCCGCCCCTGACCGGCGTGCCGTTGCGATGCCAGGGGATCGACGCCGCGTGCCAGGTCGTGATCGGCTCGCTGGCGGACGAGGGAGACGCGGCCGGCGGTTTCGCGGGCACCGCTGCATCCGGTTCCGGTCACGGCCTGGGCGAAGCGTTGTTGCTGTCCATGTCCGAGGATATCCGCCAAGGGCCGCCGTGTTCGCGCTGCAACGTGATCGTGAACTTGCCGATGTCGTGCGCCGCATCCCCGTAGCGGTACCCGCCGACGATGTAGCCAATCGTGTCGCCTGCCGCGTACGCGAGCGCGCGCAGCCGCAACGGGCCGCCCTGCTCGCCCGCGTAGACCGCCTGGATTGCCGCGCGCCCGCGGATGGGCGGGCGGTGGTTCTGCAGCAGGACCCCGTCCTCGGTGAACAGCGACGCGATTCCGGTTGCGTCGCCAGCGCGCCAGGCCCGCTCGTAATCCCGCAGCACCCGATCCAGCTCAGGCGGCAGCGCAACATCGGGAAGCTCGGCCGCTGCGACAGTCTCGGGAGGCGTCTGCGCCAGCAGCGCACCTGCGACCCACAGGAGGCCGAGGACGGCAACCGCACGCATCGTACGCGTCATGTCTTTCAGCTCCGTTGGAGTACCGGAAGGGTCCCACTCTACATCCCGGCCGAGGCCGCTTCACGGCGCGGGCTGGTCCAGTCGCAGCACCCCGCGTCCGAGCGGTTGCGTGGAGGCCGTGCGCCCGCTCAGCTGACGCGTTCCAGCATCCCGCGATGGCGCACCAGGCGCGCCCAGCGCGTGCCGAGGTCGGTCCAGCACACGTAGGCGGCCTCGCCGGCGAGGCGCCACAGGGTCGACGGCCGCCACGGCAGCCGCGCTTCCGCCGCGCACAGCTCCGCGTCCAGGCCGAGGTTGCGCGCGAACAGTGCGCAGCGGGCGAGGTGGTAGCGACTGCTGAGCAGCACCGCCGGGCCGGCCTGCGGATGCGCACGCAGCAGCTCTCGCGCGTTGCGCAGGTTCTGCAGCGTGTCGCGCGACTCGGTGTCGAGCAGCAGCGTCGCCGTGTCCGCCACGCCGGCCTCCAACAGCGCGCGGCGCGCGAGTTCGGCTTCGCTGGTGCTGCCGTCGAAGCCGCCACCCATCAGCAGCAGCGGGCGCCCGGGTTGCCGTTGCCAGACTTCGGCGGCGCGACGCAGGCGGTCGCGGAACTCCGGATCGATGCGCCCGCCGGGCGCATGCTTGCCGAACAGCAGCAGGCAGCCCGGTCCGGACGGTCGCACCGGCGCACGCCGCGCGACATGCAGCACGTGCGCGAAATAGCCGACGTACACCAGTCCGAAGCTGAACACGCAGGCGCCGCCGGCCACGCCCAGTGCGGTCCAGGCGTGCGGGTCGCGCAGCAGGCGCCAGCGGTGCGCGCGGCGCTGGCGCGCGGCGGTCGTCGTCAGGTGAACGTCCCCGGCTTCCACGCCGATATAATCCCGCTTTTCCGCACTGGTCGCATCCGTGGGTCCCACGCCATCGCCTCTTGCCATGCCGGCGCTGGCGATCCGCGCCTACACCGCCACCACGGCCGTCGGCCGCGGGCGCGATGCCCAGGCCGATGCCCTGGCCACGCGCCGCGGCGGCCTGCGCCGCAATGATTTCGGCGCCGCGCCGCTGCCGACCTGGATCGGCCGTGTCGACGGCCTCGAGGACAGCCCGTTGCCCGCCCACCTCGCCGGCTGGGAATGCCGCAACAACCGGCTGGCCTGGCTGGCGCTGCAGCAGGACGGCGTGCCGGCGGTGCTCGACGCGCTGGTCGCGCGCCATGGCGCGGAACGCATCGCGCTGGTGGTGGGCACGTCGACCTCCAGCATCGGCGCCAGCGAAGAAGGCTATGCGCGCGCGGCGGCCACGCCCGACGGCACCCTGCGCATGCCCGAAGACCTGCAGCGGCCGATCGTGCACACCCCGCATTCGCTTGGTGATTTCCTGCAGCACGCCACCGGCCTGCGCGGGCCGTGCGTGACGGTCGCCACCGCCTGCTCGTCAAGCGCGAAGGTGTTCGCGCAGGCCGCGCGCCTCATCCAGGCCGGCGTCGCCGATGCCGCGCTGGTCGGCGGCGTCGACACGCTGTGCGGCAGCGTGCTGTTCGGCTTCAACGCGCTGGGGCTGGTCTCGGCCGAACCCTGCCGCCCGTTCGACGCCACCCGCGACGGGCTGTCGCTGGGCGAGGCCGGCGGTTTCGCGGTGCTCGAGGGCCTGGCGCCCGGCGAGGACGCGCCCTTGCAGCTGCGCGGCTACGGTGAATCGAGCGACGCGCACCACATGTCGGCGCCGCATCCGCACGGCCTCGGCGCCACGCTCGCCATGCGCGATGCGCTGGCGCGCGCCGGCATCGACGCGGCGCAGGTGGGCTACCTCAACCTGCACGGCACCTCGACCCCGGCCAACGACGCGATCGAGGCGCGCGCGGTGGCGGCGCTGTTCCCGGACACCCTGCACGCCAGTTCGACCAAGGGCTGGACCGGGCACACGCTCGGCGCGGCCGGCATCGTCGAGTCGGTGTTCGCGCTGCTCGCGCTGGAACACGGCCTGTTGCCCGGCATCCTCAACAGCGCCACGCCCGATCCCGGCTGCGGCCCGCAGATCCGCTTCGACAACGCCCGGCGCGACATCGCGTTCGCGATGAACAATTCGTTCGGCTTCGGCGGCAACAACTGCTCGCTGGTGTTCGGCACGGGAGCCGCGGCATGAGCACGCTGTCCGCGACCGTGGCCGGCATCGGGTTCTGGAGCGACGGCCTGCCGGACTGGGCCGCCGCGCGCGCCTTCGCGCGTGACGGCGGCCTGCCCGCCAATGCACCGGCCAAGCCTTCGCCGCACCTGCTGGCGCCGAACGAGCGCCGGCGCGCGCCGCCATCGGTGGCGGTGGCCCTGGACGTGGCGCTGGCCGCGTGCCAAGGCGCCGGCCGCGATCCGGCGTCGCTGCCGTCGGTGTTCGCCTCGACCCACGGCGACCTCGGCATCACCGACTACATGTGCGCGACGCTGGCCGACACGCCCACCGACATCTCGCCGACGAAGTTCCACAACTCGGTGCACAACGCCGCTGCCGGCTACTGGACCATCGGCAGCGGCTGCATGCGCACCACCACCGCGATCAGCGCCTACCGCGCGACCTTCGCGCAGGGCCTGCTGGAAGCGATGACGCAGCTGGCGACCGACGCCGACGCCGTGCTGCTGGTGGCCTACGACACCACCGCCACCGGCCTGCTCGGCACGGTGACGCACAGCGAGGGCCTGCTCGGTGCGGCCCTGGTGCTCGCGCGCGATGGCGCCGGGCCGCGGCTGTCCGCGACGCTGCGCGACGGCGACGCGCCCGTGGCCGACGGTCCGCTGGCGCGGCGCCTGCAGGCGAACGCGATGGCGCCGATGCTGGCGCTGTTCGACGCGCTGGCCGCCGGCGCCGCGTCGGCATCGTTGCCGGCGGGCGCGCACCGCCAGCTCGCGTTGGATATCGCCGGTGTCTGAGCCGCCGACGCTGCACCGCGGCAACGTCGCCGCGGTGATTCCCGCATTGAACGAAGCGCTGCGCATCCGCGAGGTGGTCGAGGGCGCGCTCGCGCACTGCGACCTGGTGATCGTGGTCGACGACGGCTCCGACGACGACACCGCCGCGATCGTGTCGAGCCTGCCGGTGGTGCTGGTGCGGCATCCGCGGCGCATGGGCAAGGGCCAGGCGCTGCGCGACGGGTTCGCCGAGGCCCTGCGCCGCGGCATGGCGGCGGCGGTGACGCTGGATGGCGACGGCCAGCACCGCGCCAGCGACATCCCGCGCCTGGTGGCCGCCGCCAACGCGCATCCGCGCAACATCGTCAATGGCGCGCGCCTGAAGAAGCGCAGCACGCAGCCGTGGTACCGCCGGATCGGCAACGATTTCGGCGACTGGGGCATCGCCTGGGCCTGTGGCTTCCGCCTGGTCGACAGCCAGAGCGGGCAGCGGCTTTACCCGGCGCCGGTGCTGGCCCTCGATGGCGTGCCGGGCGAGGGCTTCGTGTTCGAGGCACAGGTGCTGATCTCGGCCGCGCGCCGGCTCGGCTACGGCGTGGTGTCGGTGCCGGTGGAGACGCGCTACGCCACCGCCGGTTCGGACGAGCAGTTCCGCAAGAGCCACTTCCGCCTGTTCCGCGACCTGTGGCGGATCACCTCGCACGTGTTCCGGCAGGTGCTGGCGCAGGGCCACGTGGTGCGCGAGTACCGGCGCACGCGCGCCCGTCCGCCGGTGGTGTTCGACCCCCACGCATCGACGGTGCCCGGCGCACACGCGCCGTGAACACGCCACGCCGCGCCTTGCGGTAGTCTCCGCCGGTCGCGTTCCCCCGGACGCGGCGCGCAAGGAGCGCTGCCCGATGTCGAATGCCCCCGCCCCCCGTGTCGACGTCGCCATCCTCGGCGGCGGCCTGGCCGGCCTGACGCTCGCGCTGCAGCTGCGGAAGCAGCAGCCGGCCCTGTCGGTCGCGGTCATCGAGCGCAAGTCGCATCCGGTGCGCGAGGCGGCGCACAAGGTGGGCGAGTCGACGGTCGAGATCGGCGCGCACTACTTCGCCGACGTTCTCGGCCTGCGCGAACACCTGGAGACCAAACAGATCCGCAAGTTCGGCTTCCGCTTCTTCTTCTCCGAGGGCAGCCACGCGATCGACCGCTGCACCGAACTGGGCGTGAGCCAGCTGCTGCCGACGCCGTCGTGGCAGATCGACCGCGGCCGCTTCGAGAACCACCTCGGCGTGCTGGCGCGGGCGCAGGGCGTGCGCTTCGAGGACGCCGCCGTGGTGCGCGGCTTCGAGATCGCCGACGACGAGGACGACCATCTCGTCCACTACGAGCGCGATGGCCAGGCCCAAGCGCTGTACTGCCGTTGGCTGGTGGACGCCAGCGGCCGCGCGGCGCTGGTCAAGCGCAAGCTCGATCTCGCCCAGGCCAACGACCACGACGTCAACGCCGCGTGGTGGCGGGTGGACGGCTTCGTCGATCCCAACGGCTGGTCGCAGGACGCGCAGTGGCGGCAGCGCTGCGATCCGCCCGACCGCTGGCGCTCGACCAACCACATGTGCGGCCCCGGCTACTGGTTCTGGCTGATCCCGCTGTCGTCGGGCGCGCATTCGCTGGGCATCGTCTGCGACGCGAAGCTGCATCCGCTGGAGGCGATGAACACGCACGCCAAGGCGATGGACTGGCTGCGCGTGCACCAGCCGCAGGTGGCGGCCAGCCTCGACCGCAGCGAGCACACGCTGCAGGACTTCCTGTTCCTGCGCCACTTCTCGCATGGCGCGAAGCAGGTGTTCTCGCCCCGTCGCTGGGCCAGCACCGGCGAGGCCGGCGTGTTCCTCGACCCGTTCTACTCGCCCGGCAGCGACTTCATCGCGATCGCCAACACCTACATCTGCGACCTGGTGGCGAAAGACGCCGCCGGGCAGCGCTTCGAGCCCTACGTCTCGCTGTACGAGCAGCTGTACTTCTCGTTCTACGAGAACACGCTGACGCTTTACCAGGACCAGTACCCGCTGTTCGGCGACGAGCGGGTGATGCCGGTGAAGGTGATCTGGGATTACACCTACTACTGGTCGCTGCTGGCGCCGCTGTTCTTCGCCGGTCGCCTGACCGACCTGGCCACGTTGTCGCGGCTGCGGCCGCAGTTCGAGGAGGCGCGCGCGCTGAACCTGGCAATGCAGCCACTGTTGCGCGAGTGGGGCCTGCGCAACGCGGGGCGCGCATCGCCGCCGGCGCGCGGCATGCTCGACCAGTTCCGCATCGACTGGTTCCGCGAGATGAACCGGGCGCTCTCGGACCGGCTCGAAACGCCGGCGTTCCTGGCCCGGATCGACACCAACGTGGCGCGCATGCGCTGGCTGGCGGCGGAGATCCTGCAGCGCGCCCGCGCCGACCATCCCGATCTCGACGACCATGGACTCGGCGACCACCTCGCCAGCGCGGGGGCCGTGGCAGATGCATCGCTGGCCGCCGACTGGTATGCCGAGGACGACGCCCGCACCGAGGAACAGGCGGCCTAGCGTCCCGCGACAGGGCCGGGCAGGCGCCCGGTCGATGATGCGACGCGTCGGCGCGCAGCGCGACGCCGACGCCGACGCCGGCCTACGGCTGCGACGCGCCGTCCGCGGGCGGGTTGACGACGTGGATGGCGATGCCGCTGCCGTACTTCTGCCGCGGCGAGATGTTCACGCCCACGCCCACGCTGGAGAAGCTGCTGCCGCCGACGCGGCCACCGCCGCCGCCCACGCTCACGCCACCGCCGCCGTAGCCGTCGGCGCTGCCCTGGAACAGCACGCCGTTGGCCCCCAGCTTCGCGGCCTCGCGGCGCAGCTTGTTCATCACCGCGTTGTTCTTGTTCTGCTCGCCATAGGTGAACCCGCCGCTGCCCACCTCGAGCCGCGCGATCTCCTCGTAACCGCCCGGTGGCGGCGCGTAGTAGATGCGCACCTGGGCCGGGTCGATCGCCGGACGGGGGGTGCCGGTCACGACGGGCCGGGTGGCGCAGGCGCCCAGGGTCAAGGCCAGGGCGGCCAGGGCGATCAGGGCAAGGAAGCGGCGCATGGTGTCTCTCCTGTGGAGGATCTCTCCGTGTCCCGGCGATGATCCGCCGCTGAACGTGAATGGATCGCCAAGCCGCGGCGCCGGCCCGACCGTCGGCTCAGCTCATGCCGCCGTCGATGCCGATCACCTGGCCGTTGACGTAGCCGGCCGCGTCCGAGCACAGGAAGCCGACCAGCGCCGCCACCTCCTCCGGCGTGCCGGCGCGCCCGGCGGGGACCAGCTGCTTCACCCGGTCCTCGGGGAAGGCCGACTCGGCCATCGCCCCGGCGATCACGCCCGGTGCAATCACGTTCACGGTGATGCCGCGCGAGCCCATCTCGCGCGCCAGCGACTTGGTCGCCCCGTGCAGCGCCGCCTTGGCCGCGGCGTAGTTCGCCTGGCCGCGGTTGCCGAGCACCGCCGCCACCGACGACACGCTGACGATCCGCCCCCAGCGCGTGCGCGCCATCGGCAGCAGCAGCGGCTGGGTGACATGGAAGAAGCCGTGCAGCGACACGTCGACCACGCGCTTCCACTGCGCCTCGGTCATGCCCGCCATCGGCGCGTCGTCGTGGATGCCGGCGTTGTTCACCACCACCTGCACCGGCCCCGCGGCCAGCAGCGCCTCGACCGCGGCGCGCGTCGCCTCGCCATCGGCCACGTCGAAGGCCACCGCCTCCGCGCTGCCGCCGCTGGCGACGATCTCCGCCACCACCGCCTCGGCGCGCGCCCGATTCGCATTCGCGTGCACGACCACGTGCAGGCCCTCCGCCGCCAGCCGGCGGCAGATCGCGCCACCGATGTCGCCACTGCCACCCGTCACCAGCGCCCGTTTCATCGTGTCTCCGCTTCAGGAATCGGCCGATTATGCCGCCGCGGCGGACGATTCCACGCGCGGTCCCGTCCGCCGCGCGCTCACGCGCCCAGCATCACCGTGGCGCGGCCTTCGGCCAGCAGTGCATCGGCGTGGTGGATGCGGAAGGCGTACTGCTGGCTGGTGGCGCTGGCGGCAAGGCATTCGGCCCCACACACCAGGGCGCCAGCGAAGGTGTCGATGCGGGTCGCGTGCAGGCGCACGTCGCGCAGGGCCACGAGCATGCCCTGCGGCGCGACGCCGCCCCGTTCGCGCGCAACCAGCCCACCGTGCACCGCCATCGCCTGCGCGCCGTACTCGCACAGGTGCAGCGCGCGCAGCTGGCCGTCGCTGCGCAACGGGTGCGCGGGGCCGCGGTGGTTCAGCGCCCGCAGGCGGATGCGCTGCGCATCCCATTCCAGCACCTCGTCCCACAGGCACATGCCGTGCTTGTGCGGGATGAGGGTCTCGATCTCGGCGCGCGCGACGATCATGCCGTCGTTCCGCCCATGGGCAGGACTCGCGCTGCGGGCGCGCGCGCGATCAGCAGCGACAGCACGAAATTGAGCAGCACGCCGAGCGCGACGGTACTGCCGATGGCGCGCAACACCGGAATCGACGACAGCGCGAGCAGGCTGAACACCAATAGCGTCATCAGGCTGCACACGATCACCGCGTGCAGGGTGCGCAGCTGGTCGTCGCGGCTGTCGCCGGCGTGTTCGAAGAACAGCGCATAGTCGAGGCCAAGCCCAGCGGCGAGGATCAGCGAGACCAGGTGGAACAGGGTGAGCTCCACGCCGAAGCCGCGCAGCACGGCGAGGATCAGCAGCGTGGTCAGCGCCATCGGCAGCAGCACGCGCAGCACTCGGCGCGGCGTGCGCAGCGCGATCCAGACGGTGGCCACCAGCAGCAGCGCCGCGACCGCCAGCGAGGCGAGGATGCGCGCGCGGTAGTCGGCCACCAGCGATTCCGAGGCCTGCTTGAGGTCGAGCAGGCGTGCCCCGTGCGCCGAGGCTGCCTGCGCGACCGCGCCGACGTCCTCCAGGCCACTCAGCGACACCAGCGCCGTGGCGTGGCCGTCGCCGCCGACCAGCAGGCCGGACACGCTGGTCGCCAGCGGCGTGCCGTCGAGGTCGCGCGGCTGCAGCGGCAGTGCCGTGCGCGCGCGCGCGACGTCGGCAACGAAGTCCTCGAACGCATCGGCGCGGAACGGCGAGTCGGCCAGCGCCGCGTCGAGCATCGTGCGCAGCGCGTCGCCTGCGGGCAGCTGCTGCTGGCGCGCGCGCTGGGTCGCCGCGCTGGGCAGGTAGCGCGCGGCCATGTCGTAACCGTCGATCGCACCACGCGCCACCAGCGCGTCGAGCGCGGGTCGCAGGCCTTCGCTGCCCGCCAGCGCGGCCTGTGCATCCGGCGCGGTCAGCGCCAGCACGTAGCGCACGTCGGGCGCGCCGAGTTCGGCGCGCAGCTGCGCGTCGCGCTGCAGCAGCGGCGCCGGCACCGGGGTCAGCTTCGACAGGTCGTTCTGCCAGAAGTCGCCCGGTCGCAGCGCGACCACCGCCAGCGCGGCGAGCGCCAGCACCAACAGCGATCCGCGCGGCCGCGGCAGGCGCTCGATCGCGCGCCACAGCGCGAGCAGCCGCGGCGAGGCGGCGGGGTCGCGCGGCGCCGGATCGACCAGTCCCGGCAGCAGGTAGCGCGTGCACAGCGCCGCGGTCGCCAGCGCGACGATGGTGAACACCGCGAGCTGGCGCAAGCCGTCGACGCCGGAAAACAGGAAGGTGACATAGGCGATGCAGGTGGCGGCGACGCCGGTCGCCAGCGTCGGCCACAGCGCGCGCACGTTGCGCCACGGTGACAGCCCCGCGTGCTGGTGGCTGAAGAAATGGATCGGGTAGTCCTGCACCACGCCGATCAGGGTGAAGCCGAAGGCGATGGTGATGCCGTGCACGCGGTCACCGAACAGCAGCGCGACCACGGCCAGGCCCGCCAGCCCCGCGCTCGCCAGCGGCAGCACGCCCAGCAGCGGGATGCGCCAGCTGCGGTACGCCACCAGCAGCAGCAGGATCAGGCCGACGGTGTCGACGGTGCCGATCCAGCGCGCTTCGCGTTCGGTGCGGCCGCCGATCTCGACCGAGAACGCACCGGGACCGCTGATCTCCAGCTGCGACGCGCCGTCGCCGCGCGCGGCCTCGAACGCGGCGCGGATCGCGTCGACGGCCTGGCGCTGGCCATCCGGGTCGAACCCCGGCGCGCGCGTCTCGGCCAGCAGCAGGGCCTGCCTGCCCGCGGCGTCGAACCAGGCGTCGTGCCGCGTCTGCGGCGCATGCGGCGGCAGCCAGCCTTCGGCCAGGCGCAGTGTTTCCAGCGTGGGATCGGACGGCAGCAGCGGCTCGACCAGGTCGGCGGCGGGCGAGCCGAGGTCCTGCACGCGTGCCTGCAGTTCCTCGCGCAGGTAGTCGACGTCGAGCGGCTGCGCGTCGAGCGTCGGCGACAGCAGGTAGCGGTACGGGCGCAGGCGTTCGGGGATCGCGTCGAGGCCGAGGCTGCCGCCGTTGGCGACGAA
The DNA here is from genome assembly GCA_020161335.1 of Pseudomonadota bacterium. Classification (GTDB taxonomy): domain Bacteria; phylum Pseudomonadota; class Gammaproteobacteria; order Xanthomonadales; family Xanthomonadaceae; genus Luteimonas. The sequence continues at coordinate 57,151 of JAIUOJ010000002.1, read as the reverse complement.
GGCGAAGCGCGCGTCGGCCGACAGCGTCGCCTGCATCGCCTGCGACTGCGCGGCCAGCGTTTCCGCGTCGTCGCCCGACAGCGCCACCAGCAGCAGGCGCGACCCCGGCCCCTCGCCGAGTTCCTCGATCAGCAGCGTCTGCTCCGGCGTGCGCGGATCGGGCAGGAAGCGGCGCAGGTCGGTGCTGAAGGACAGGTGCTGGGCGAGCCACCACCCCGCAACGGCCAGCAGCGCCAGCCACGCCAGCGCCGCGAGCAGCCGCCCGGCCGGCGACGGCATCAGCCGGCGGTGCCGCGGCAGAGCGCGGCGATGTCGGCGCCGGCACCGACCGCCTGCGCGGTGGCGCCCATCAGCGTGCGCTGCACCTCGCCCTTCGCCGGCGTGGTCTCGATGCAGCGCAGGTCGTCGCCATCGCCGTGCAGCACGATGCCGCGCAGCTTCGCCGCCAGCCTGGCGTCGCGCGGCACGAGTTGCATCGTCCAGCGTTCGCGCGTGCCCTGCGCATCGATGCGGTAGTGCGCGCGCAGCGCGTCGGCGTCGCCGGCCAGCAGCGCGCCGAAACTGGACTGCAGGGCGGCCAGTTCCGGCACGCGCGACAGCGCGAGCGTGCGCGGCGCGCGGCCTGCCCGGGCGATGATCGCCTCGCCGCCGCGCAGGGTGGTGGTCTCGGCATAGGGCGCGCGCACCTCGCGCACCAGGGTGGTGGCATCGGGACGGCGGTACTCGCCGGACACGCGCAGCGGCGCCTTCAGCATCGGCGAGTCGCGCACTTCGACGAAGGCCGTGGCCGCCGGCGCCGGGCGCGCCAGCGCGCGCAGCAGCGCATCGCTATCGAGGGCGGCCTGTGCCCACGCCGACGGCGCGATCGCCAGCAGGCCCATCGCCAGCCAGCGCCAGCGGGCGCGCGGTGCCGGGCGCGGAAGGGACGGCGTGGTGGAGTTGTTCGTCGACATGCCAGAAATCGTAGAAGTTGAACCAGTTGTAGGGAGCCCGCCGCGCATGATGTTCCAGCCGCGCGGCGTAACCGGCGATGAGCGCGGCCAGCGCGGCGTCGCGACGCCCGCGCGGCAGGTCGAGCCCTTCGCTGAACGCCTCGAACGCCAGTTCGTAGCGGTTGCCTCCCCGATACAGGCCGAAACCGAGCATCACCGGCACCTTCAGCACCGCCGCCATCTGCCACGGCGCCAGCGGGAACGGCGCCGGCGCGCCGAGGAAGGGCACCTGCACCGAGGGCTGCCCGGGCAGGGTGCGGTCGACCAGCAGCGCGACCAGCGCGCCCTCGCTGGCGGCCTGCTGGATCTGCAGCATCAGCGCCGGACCGTCCTGGCTGGCGTCGATCACGCCGGCGGCGATCTCCGGCGCCAGCGCGTCCAGCAGTTGCGTCAGCGCGCGGCTGTGGGCCTTGTCCAGCACCACCCGCAGCTTCAGGCCGGGACGCTGGCGCGAGAGCACGCGCATCACCTCGAAGCTGCCCAGGTGCGAGCCGAACAGCAGCACGCCGCGGCCTTCGTCCACCTTCGCCGCCAGCGCCTCGACGCCATGCACGTCGATCCGGAAGCGGCGCTCCTCGCCGTCGAGCAGGAACAGCCGGTCGAGGATGGTCGAGGCGAAGGTGTGCACGTGGCGCGCGCCGTCGGCCAGCGTCGCCGGACGGCCCAGCGCGCGATCGAGGAAAGCGATCGACGCGCGCCGCTCGGGCCCGCGCCGGAACAGGAAATACAGGGTGATCGGGTACAGCAGCACGCGCGCGACCGGGCGCCCGCCGTGGCGCGCGATCGTGCGCAACAGCCACATGGCGAAGCGCCCGCCACCCTCCGGCCGCTGCTTCCAGTCCACGCTCATGGATGCACGCTCATTGATACGCGCTCATGGGTGCGCGCTCGTCGGCGCATGCTCACGCGTGCACGCTCACGCATCGCTCTCCACCGGCCCTGCCACGATCTCCCCGCTGGCGATTGTCGCGTGTCCGCGCAGCACGTGGAAGCGCCAGCGTCGTTCGCCGGGCACGGACGAGGCCACGGATGCGGGCGCGAACTCGATCCGCGCCGCCTCGCCCGGCAGCAGCGGCTGCAGGAACTTCACCTGCGGCAGGCGCAGCGGCGGCAGCGGCCCGTGCGCCTGTTCGAGCGCGGCGACCACGCGGTCGAGCACGACCACGCCCGGCACCACCGGGCGCCCGGGGAAGTGCCCGGGCAGGCTGGGATGGTCATGGCCGATCACGATCTCCACGGTACCCGCCTCACGCCCATTGCCGCAGCATCGCCAGCACGTCGGCATGCGCGCGATCGGCCAGCGCCTGGCGCGGCACCGGCGCGCCGTCGACCCGTGTCTCCAGCGGCACGCCGATGCCGACCCGGATCGGCCCCGGCCGGGCGCCGGAAATCCCGCCCACCGGCAGCACCCGGCCCGCGCCCTGCAGCGCGACGGGCACGATCGCCACGCCGGCGTCGATCGCCGCCTGCAGCGCGCCCGACTTGAACGGCGCCACTTCGCCGGTGAGGCTGCGCGTGCCCTCGGGGAACAGGCACAGGCCATGGCCCGCGGCCAGCAACGCGGCCGCTTCGCGGCGCAAAAGCGGGCCGGAGCGGCGCGCGTCGCGGATGATGAACAGCATCCCGGTGGCGCGCGCATACCAGCCCAGGAACGGCACGCGCGCCATCTCGGCCTTGAGCAGGAAACGCACCGGCACCGGCAGCGCGCGGAACAGCGCGGCGTTGTCGATCACCGACTGGTGGTTGGCCACGAACAGGTAAGGCCGCGACCAGTCCACCCGCTCCAGGCCTTCGACCCGCAGGCGCACGCCGGCGCCGAGCAGCACGCCCGGCGCCCAGCCGCGCGCAGCCATGCGCAGCGCGAAATCCTCGCCGGCGCCGCACGCGCGCGCCAGCAGGGCCGCCGAGATCCACGCGGCGGTCCACAGCATGATCAGCGCGAACATGATCGCGTTGTAGATCGACCACATCACGCGCATGCGCGTCGCCCTGGCCTCACCGGCATCGCGGGTTTCCAATGGATTTGGCGGCACAGGATACCGTCGCGCCCGGCCGCGGCGGCTGAAGGCGTGGCCGTTCAGCGCAGCAGGTCACGCCAGAAGGCCGGGCCCAGCCTGCCCATGCGTCGCATGAAATCGAGGAACCCGTGGTCGCGCGCCGGGAACTTCAGGCGCCGGAACTGGAACTCGAGCACGAAGAAACCGCCGACCACGCCATAGTTCAGCAGGTTCGCGAACCACGACCACTGCGTGCGCGTGATCGGCCACGGCGACGCCAGGCCGACCTGGTCGAGCAGGCCGCCCGGGGTGGCGAGCAGCGCCAGCACCAGGTTGGCCACGCCCAGCAGCAGCAGCACCCAGGCCCAGGCGGCGGTCAGGCCGCGCGCATAGGCGGCGACATCGGCCGGCACCTGCGCCGGCGGCACGCCGTCGATGCCGGACACGATGCGCAGGATCAGCGGCACCCGGTCGCGGCGCAGGCTGCGCGCGAACACCCAGGCCACCAGCCACACGAATGCCACCGGCACCAGCAGCAGCGGCACCATCGACAAGCCGGCGCGGTGCAGCGCCCAGGCGCCGGCAGCCAGCAGCGCGGCGAGCGCCCAGGCCCAGGCCCGGGGCTGCAGCATGGGCGCCGCCAGCACCAGCGCCACCAGCACCAGCAGCGCCGCCAGCGCCGCGTGCACGCTGCCCGCGCTGGCCGCGTGCGCCAGCAGCGCGTACGCGATCGCCAGCCCGACCTGCAGCGCGAGGGTCAAGCGGTGCGGTGCTCTTCGACGTGCGCCGACAGCGCGCGCAGCGAGGCGAAGATGCGCCGGTTCTCCTCGTTGTCCGAGCGCAGCTGGAAGCCGTAGCGCTTGCTGATCGCCAGCGCCAGTTCCAGCGCGTCGATCGAATCCAGGCCAAGGCCGGCGTTGAACAGCGGCGCCTCCGGGTCGATCCCGGCGGCGTCGACGCCATCCAGGTTCAGGCTCTCGACCAGCAGGGCGGCCAGTTCACGTTCGGCATCGGTTTGCGGGGACATCGGCGGTGGGCTCGTCCGGACGGGGTCGCCACCTTCCGGCATCGCGCCGCCCGGCGCAAGCGCCCCGGGCCGCAGGGCGCACCGGGACCGCCCACCGGGGCGGCGGCGACGGTCCGCTATCATGCGCACCCGCAACCGCAGATGCCCCGGCAGACCCGCACAGGATGGCCAGCCCCGCCCCGCCCGCCCCCGCTCCGACCACGGCCGAGGACTGCGACGTGCTGGTCATCGGTGGCGGCCCGGCCGGCAGCACCGCGGCGACCCTGCTGGCGCGCAAGGGCTGGCGCGTGGTGCTGCTGGAGAAGGACGCGCACCCGCGCTTCCACATCGGCGAATCGCTGCTGCCGATGAACCTGCCGATCCTCGAGCGCCTCGGCGTGCTGGACCAGGTCCGCGCGATCGGCGTGTACAAGGCCGGCGCCGATTTCCCGGTCCACGACCCCGACAGCCCCGCCAACGGCACCACCCACGTGTTCCGCTTCGATCGCGCGCTCGACCCGAAGTTCGACCACGCCTTCCAGGTGCGCCGCTCCGAGTTCGACCAGCTGCTGTTCGCGCACGCACGCGCCAGCGGCGTGGATGCCCGCGAGCGCGTGCGCGTGGCCCACATCGACTTCGGGGCGGACGGCCGGCCGGCGCGGGTCCAGGCGACCGGTCCCGGCGGCGAAGCGCTCGCATTCCGCCCTCGCTACCTCGTCGATGCCAGCGGCCGCGACACCTTCCTCGGCAACCGGCTCAAGCTCAAGGCCAGGAGCACGCGCCACCAGTCGGCGGCCCTGTTCAGCCATTTCCGCGGCGTGCAGCGCCGTCCCGGCAACGACGCCGGCAACATCACCGTCGACCGCTTCGAGCACGGCTGGTACTGGCTGATCCCGCTGCGCGACGACGTGATGAGCGTCGGCGCGGTGTGCTTCCCCGAGTACCTGAAGCAGCGTGGAGGCGGCGGCAAGGAAGCGCGTTCCAACGAAGCGTTCCTCATGCAGACACTGCAGCGCACCGCCACCGTGTGGGAGCGCATGCAGGGCGCCGAGCGCGTGGCGCCGGTGCATGCCACCGGCAACTATTCGTACCAGTGCCGGCGCATGGCCGGCCCCGGCTGGGTGATGGCGGGCGATGCCTTCGCCTTCATCGACCCGGTGTTCTCGTCGGGCGTGTACCTGGGCATGAACAGCGCCGAACATGCGGCGGACGTGGTCGATGGCGCGTTGCGCGAGCCGACGCGCGAACGCGCGCTGCAGAAGGCGATGGACCGGCGCCTGCGCCGCGGCCTGAAGCACTTCTCGTGGTTCATCCACCGCTTCACCACGCCGGTGATGCAGCGCATCTTCTCGGCGCCGCGCAACGACTGGCAGGTGGAGCAGGCGGTGATCTCGATGCTGGCCGGCGACGTGTTCGACAACCGGGCGGTGCGCTGGCGCCTGTACCTGTTCCGCCTGATCTATGCGATCAACGCCATCGCGATCGCGCCTCTGGCGCTGCGCGGCTGGCGTGAACGCCGGCGCCAGGCGGCCCAGTCGTTCGCCGGCGACACCCTGCACGAGGGCAATCCGTGAGCCGGCCGGTACCCCTGCCGCCGGCCGCGCCGCCGCGCCTGCGCGTGGACTACGTGCATGACGCCACGCCGGAACAGCTGCTCGCGCAGGCGGACGTGCTGACCGTGCTCGGCTTCGGCGACGACGCGCCGCGCGTGGACGATCCGCGCTACCTGCGCGTGCCGCTGCGCCCCTACGGGCACGGCGCGCTCGAGGTCTGGCGCGCGCACGCCCCCGTCGCCTGCGGCCGCGCGCCGGTTCCGGCCGAGGCGGGGGGCACGATCGCCTGGTCGTGCGACGGCCAGCTGCTGTTCGGCGCGATCGAGGTCGACGAACCCCCGGGCCACGAAGCCGCCGGCGACCACGGCGGCGCCCTGCTGGCCGCCGAGCACGCCTACCGCGCGCTGACGCGCTTCGTCTCCGGCAGCGATTACCCGCACCTGCTGCGGGTCTGGAACTACCTCGAAGCGATCACCCTGGGCGACGGCGACACCGAGCGCTACCGCCAGTTCTGCATCGGCCGCGCACGCGGCCTCGGCGACTTCGACACCACCACCCTGCCCGCCGCGACCGCGATCGGCCGCAGCGACGACGCGCGCACGATCCAGGTGTACTGGCTGGCTGCGCGCGCGCCCGGCACGCCGGTGGAAAACCCGCGCCAGGTGAGCGCCTACCGGTATCCGCGCCAGTATGGGCCACAGGCCCCGAGCTTCGCGCGCGCCATGCTGCCGCCGACGGGCAGCGCGATGCCGCTGCTGCTGTCGGGCACCGCCGCGGTGGTCGGCCACGCCTCGCAGCATGCCGGCGAGCTGCTGGCGCAGATGGACGAGACCTTCGCCAACTTCGATGCCCTGCTCGGCGCCGCGCGCGCGGGCCGTCCATCGCTGCCGGCCGACTTCGGGCCGGGCACGCGGCTGAAGGTCTACGTGCGCGACGAAGCCGACCTGCCCCTGGTCACGCAGGCGCTCGACGCGCGCTTCGGCGACCGCGTGCCGCGGATCGTGCTGCACGCTGCGATCTGCCGGCGCGAGCTGGCGATCGAGATCGACGGCGTGCACGACGGCGACTGAATCGCTGGCGCGTGATCCCCTCCCGCGCCAGCGGGAGCAGGTGGCCGAAGCGCCGGATGAGGGCACGCCGTGCGCATCTCCGGATCCCGGGGGCCGGCGAGAAGCACACCCTCACCTTGGCGACGCACGCCCTTCTCCCGCACGCGGGAGAAGGTGGCGCGAAGCGCCGGATGAGGGGGATGCCGAGCACATCTCCAGACCCCAGGGGCGGCGTTGAAGCACACCCTCACCCCTGCCCCTCTCCCGCGAGCGGGAGAGGGGTCTCTAGCGTGACTTCCGCCTGCATCAGCGCGGGTTCTTGTGCGGCCTTCCGACATCGGGAGGAGGAGGCCATCACCCACCACCCTGAATGCCGGGACGAGCCGACTCCCGATTCCGAGGCAAGCAGCCTCTGACGACTTGGCGACACACGCCCTTCTCCCGCTTGCGGGAGAAGGTGGCGCGAAGCGCCGGATGAGGGCACACCCCCACCCCGCTCCCGCGAGCGGGAGCGGGGGCTCTTGCATGACGCCCGCAGGCGGGAGCGGGGTTCTCGTGGGCCGCCCCGCCCCGGGAGAAGGGCTGCTTGCGGAACTTCCACCTCCGGCAGAAGGGTTCGTTGCGGAACCTTCCGCCGGCACCGCGCACCTTGCATCGGTCACGTTCCGCCCGCAGGTTGCGTCCTGCATGCACGGGCATCCGGCCCGGAGGAGAACACCGACACCATGGGACTGATCAGCCTGCTCTGGGGCATCGTGGCGATGCTGTGGATGATCCTGGCCTTGATCCCGCTGCTGGGCTGGGGCAACTGGTTCCTGATCCCGTTTGCCGCGGTCGGCGCCATCATCGCCGCCGTCGGCGTGCTGTTCACGCGCAGCGGCCATCGCGGCCGGGCCAAGACCGGCCTGGCGTTGAACGGCATCGTGATCGTGGTCGGCATCCTCCGCCTGATGCTCGGGGGCGGCATCCTCTAGGCGCGGTCCCTGCACCGCCGTTTCCTCCGCTCCGCGCGGCAAGCGCCCGTCCCGGATTCGATCCGGCGCGCCGCGGGCGGGCGGTGGCGACCCGAGGATGCGGGCCTGGCGACGACGCGCGACAAGCCCGCCCCGGCCGCGCTGACACGGTGCGCGCGGCCCAGTGCAGGCGGGCCGGGACATTCCGTCAGGCGTCCCGGTCCGGCCCGGCGCGTAGAATGCGCGCCATGGCCTATCCCGATACCCGCATGCGGCGGATGCGCCGCGACGATTTCTCGCGCCGCCTGATGCGCGAAACCACGCTCGGCAGCGACGACCTGATCTACCCGGTGTTCGTGCACGAACCGGCGGGCCGCGCGGCGGTCCCCTCGATGCCCGGGGTGGAGCGCCTGTCGATCGACGAGCTGCTGCGCGTGGCCGAACAGGCCAGCGAACTGCGCGTGCCGGCGCTCGCGCTGTTCCCGGTGACCGCACCGGAGGCGAAGTCGCTCGACGCCGCCGCGGCGTGGGACGACGACGGCCTGTGCCAGCGCGCGGTACGCGCGCTCAAGGCGCGCTTCCCGCAGCTGGGCGTGATCACCGACGTCGCGCTCGACCCCTACACCACGCACGGCCAGGACGGCCTGGTCGACGACGCCGGCTACGTGATGAACGATGCCACCGTCGAGGCGCTGGTGCAGCAGGCGCTGTCGCACGCGCGCGCCGGTGCCGACGTGGTCGCGCCCAGCGACATGATGGACGGGCGCATCGGCGCGATCCGCGAGGCGCTGGAATCCGACGGCCACGTCCACACCCGCATCCTGGCCTATTCGGCCAAGTACGCCAGCGCGTTCTACGGCCCGTTCCGCGATGCGGTCGGCTCGGCGTCCGCGCTTGGCAAGGCCGACAAGAAGACCTACCAGATGGACCCGGCCAACGCCGCCGAGGCGCTGCGCGAGGTCGCGCTCGACCTCGACGAAGGCGCCGACATGGTGATGGTCAAGCCCGGCCTGCCCTACCTCGACATCGTGCGCCAGGTGAAGGACGCCTTCGGCGTGCCGACCTTCGTGTACCAGGTCAGCGGCGAGTACGCGATGCTCAAGGCGGCGGCGCTCAACGGCTGGATCGACGAACGCGCCTGCGTGCTGGAGGCGCTGCTGTCGATGCGCCGCGCTGGCGCCGACGGCGTGCTGACCTACTTCGCGCTCGACGCCGCGCGCTGGCTGCGCGAGCGCGCATGATCCGGCGCGCGACCGACGACGACGTCGCCGCGATCGTGCGGCTCGCCGCGCAGCTCGGCGGCGCGGTCGATGGCGACGGCATGGCCGCCCGCCTGAAGCGGGTGATGGCGATGGCGAACCACGCGGTGTTCGTGGCCGAGTCCGACGACGTCCCCTGCGGCTTCGCCGCGGCCGAACATCGCCTGGTGCTGCCCTTCGGCGAGTGGGTGGAGCTGACCGCGCTGGTGGTCGACGCCGGCGCCCGCCGCCAGCACCACGGCAGCCAGCTGGTCGCGGCGGTCGAGGCCTGGGCCGGCCGCCGCGGCGTGCCCGCGCTGCGGGTCCGGTCCAGCCTGTCGCGCGAGACCGCGCATGCGTTCTACCCGGCCCTGGGCTACGACCTGCTCAAGACCCAGCACGTGTACGCCAAGTCGCTCGGCTGAGCGTCGGCGGATCGCGCACCGGCGAGGGTAGACTCTCGCCCCGGGACCAGGGAACGGGAGTGCACGCCAGATGAGCCAGTCCTTCGCCGTGTTCGGCCATCCGGTCGCGCACTCGCTGTCGCCGCGGATCCACGCCGGGTTCGCGCGCCAGGTCGGCATCGACCTGCGCTACCAGGCCATCGATACCCCGCTCGAAGGGTTCTACGAGGCGCTGCAGGCATTCGCCGCGGCCGGCGGCGTCGGGGCCAACGTCACCCTGCCGCTGAAGCAGTCCGCGTTCGCGCTCAGCGCCACCACCACCGTGCGCGCGCAGCGCGCCGGCGCGGTCAACACGCTCGCGTGGCTGGACGGGCAGTGGCACGGCGACAACACCGATGGCACCGGCCTGGTGCGCGACCTCACCGAACGCCATCGCATCGACCTGCGCCAGCGGCGCACGCTGCTGCTCGGTGCCGGCGGCGCCGCACGCGGGGTGGCGCCATCGCTGCTCGATGCCGGCATCGGCGAGCTGTTCATCGCCAACCGCTCGCCCGAGCGCGCCGACGCGCTGGCCGACACCCTCGGCCAGCCCGACCGCGTGCATCCGCGCTACATCGACGACCTGCGCGCGCTGGGCGAATTCGACCTCGTCATCAACGCCACCTCGGCCGCGCGCGACGGCGCGATGCCGGCGCTGCCGATTTCGCTGCTTGGCCCGCGCAGCACCGCGGTGGACCTGAGCTACGGCGAGGCGGCCATCCCCTTCCTCGCGTGGGCGCGCGCCAACCAGGCGCGCGAGGCCATCGACGGCCTCGGCATGCTGGTCGAGCAGGCCGCCGAGAGCTTCGCGCTGTGGCACGGCACGCGGCCGTCGACCGACGCGGTCTACGCGGAACTGCGCGGCCGCGACGCCACGCTGGTGACCGCGGACTGACCCGCCCGCGCGCATCGCGCGATCCTTCCCTGCGCCATGGACCTGCCCTGATGGAACTGGATCAATCCTTTGCCGGCCAGCTGCTGTCCGCCCTGCTCGGACAGCTGCCGTCGCTGGTGGTCGAGCTCGGCTTCGCGATCGCGCTGCTGGTGATGCTGCTGCCACATCGCGCCACGCTCGGCCGTGCGCGCATGCCGGCACTTGCCGGCGCGGCCCTGCTGGTGGGGCTGGCGCTGCTCACGCGCCTCGTGTTCGCCGGCCTGCAGGCGTACACGATGGCCGGCGGCACGCCGGCGTTGGGGATCAGCGCGATGTACGCCGTGGTCGGCACCGTGCTGCAGGTCCTGCACGGGGTGGCGATCATCCTGCTGGGGCTGGCGATCATCCGGCGCTAGCCGCGGCAGGCTGGAGGCGGGAGAAGAAGGACGCCCTGGTGGCATCGATGAATCCGCTGTAGCGCGACCTAGGCGCAGATGTCTCCCTATGGTCGAAATGACAGCAACGCCCCCGGCTTGTCGTCTCGACCGCAGGGAGAGATCTCATCGCGACGCCGGGAAACACGGCCACCGGAACCGCTACAACAGCCCGTCGCGCTTGATCGCGAGGTAGCGTTCGACCAGCGCCGCCGGCAGCTGTTCGCTGGTCACGTCGAGCACCATCACCCGGTGCCGGCGCAGGGCCTCGTGCGCGGCGGCGCGCTGGGCGAGGTAGCGCGCGGTGGCCCCGGCGCGCACCGCGCCGGCCTCGTCGCGTACCTCCTGCCCGAGCACGTCGTCGAGCGCGCGTTCGCGCAGCGAGGCCACCACCACCAGGTGCCGCTTCTGCAGCATGCGCACCGCGGCCAGCAGGTCCTCGATGTCCTCGTCGCGCAGGTTGGTCACCAGCATCAGCAGGCCGCGCCGGCGCTGGCGCAGCGACAACTCGGTCGCGGCGGCGAGGTAGTCGGTCGCCACCGGTCGCGGTTCGAGGTCATAGCTGGCGCGCAGCAGCACGTCGATCGCGGCCATGCCGCGCTGCGGCGGCACCCAGCGCCGGTCGCCGCCGGTGGCGAGCAGGCCGACCGCGTCGCCCTGGCGCAGCGCGAGATACGACACCAGCAGCGCCGCGTCGAGCGCGTGGTCGAAATGCGCGAGGTCGCCACCGGCCTTCGTCGGCCCCGGGTCGCGCGCCATCATCCGCCGGCCGGTGTCCAGCACCACCACCAGCTGCTGGTTCTTTTCGTCCTGGTACTCGCGCGAGATCAGCTTGCGCGCGCGCGAGGTCGCCTTCCAGTCGATCTGGCGCAGGCTGTCGCCGACGCGATACTCGCGCATCTGGTGGAAGTCGGTGCCTTCGCCGCGGCGGCGCCTGATGTGCGCGCCCATCATCCGCGAGGCCTGTTCGGCGCTCACCAGCGCGTAGCGTGCGAGCGGCGCGAAGTTGGGGAACACGCGCACCCGCTGCGCCGCGCCGGCCACGCACAGCCGGCGCCACAGCCGCAGCGGCGCATGCAGGCGCAGGTGCACGCCCGCGAACGCGAACCCGCCGCGCGCGTTCGGGCGCAGCCGGTAGCCGACGCTGGAGACCATGCCCGGCACCAGCGCCAGGGTCCGCGGCAAGCCGCTCGCCTCCCAGCCGCCGGGATGCAGGTCATGCACGTCCACGCGCTGGCGGCGCGCGCCGGGTTCGAGCTGCAGCACCACCTCGCGCTCGACGCCCAGCGGCAGCGCCTCCGGCACGCGGCGGGCGACGTCGGGCACCTGCGCACGCAGCAGCAGGGCGAGGTCGACCAGCGCCAGCAGGGCCAGCATCGCGCCGGCGATCGCCCACGCGCGCGCCGGCACGACGCCGAAACTGCTCGCGACGCCGAGCACGCCCCACGCGACGAACAGCACCACCAGCGCGGGCGCGGGCCGTGGCAGGAACCGGCGGCGGACGGGCGATGGCGTCACTGGCGCGGCGCGTCCACCTTGGCCAGCAGCGCCTGCAGCACCGCGTCCGCGTCCTGGCCCTCGATCTGCAGTTCCGGTGCCAGCGCGATGCGATGCCGCAGCGCGGGCCTGGCCACTTCGCGCACGTCGTCGGGGGTCACGAAGTCGCGGCCGGACAGCACCGCCTGCGCGCGCGCCGCTCGCACCAGCGCGAGGCTGCCGCGCGGGCCGGCGCCGAGCGCGATGCCCGGCCAGCGGCGCGTGGCCGCGACGATGCGCACCGCGTAGTCCACCACCGCGGCGTCGACCGTGGTCGCGGCGGTGCCGCGCTGCAGCGCGACGATGCCGCCGGCATCGAGCACCTGCGCCACCTGCGACAGGTCGAAGTCGGCGGCGACGCGACCGGCGCTGATCGCGGCCACCATCGCCACCTCGTCGGCGTGCGCGGGATAGTCGATCAGCACCTTGAGCAGGAAGCGGTCGAGCTGCGCCTCCGGCAGCGGATAGGTGCCCTCCTGCTCCACCGGGTTCTGCGTGGCCAGGGTCATGAACGGTGGCGGCAGGGCGAAGCTCTGGCCCTCGATCGTCACCTGCTGCTCCTGCATCGCCTCCAGCAGCGCCGACTGCGTCTTCGCCGGCGCGCGGTTGATCTCGTCGGCCAGCAGCAGGTGGGTGAAGATCGGGCCGCGGCGCACGGTGAAGGTCTCGCTGCGCGCGTCCCACACCGCGTGGCCGCTGACGTCGCTGGGCATCAGGTCGGGCGTGAACTGCACGCGCGCGAATTCGCAGCCCAGCGCCCGCGACAGCGCGCGCACCAGCAGCGTCTTGCCGAGGCCGGGCACGCCCTCGACCAGCACGTGGCCGCCGGCGAGCAGCGCGACCAGGATCTGGTCCAGCACCTCGGGCTGGCCGATGAAGGCCTTGGCGACTTCGTCGCGCACGCGCGCGGCGCGTTCGGCGAGGGCCTCGCCGGTGATCAGCGGATCGGTCGTGCCGGGGACGGGGCTTGGATCGGTCATAGTCGTTTTCTCATGTCGACGAGTCGGGCGATGCGCACGCGGAAGTCGTTGCCGTCGCGCGGGCGCGGGGAGCGCAGGGCATGTTCGATGTCGGCCGCGGGCAGGCCGGTGAGCGCGGCGATGGCCTCGGCCTGGGCCACGCCCTCGAGCGCGGCGGCGTATGGGTCGCGCAGGCGCAGGCGCGACAGGAAGGCGTCGCGCATCGCCGCGTGCAGGGTGGCCGCCAGGCCGTAGCGGCGCAGGTGTTCTCCGCTGGCCTGCACGTGCTCGAGCAGCGAGCGCCGCGCCTCCGCCGGCGCCGGCATCGCCGGGCCGACGCGCTGCAGCCGCATCCACAGCCACAGCGCCAGCGCCAGGAGCAGCGGCAACCACGCCATCCACGCGCGCTCCAGCAGCAGGCGCCACAGCGGCGGCATGCTCGCGGCGTAGACCAGGTGCACGGTGCCCGCGCCGTAGTTGGGATCGAGCAGCTGCCGCGCCAGCGCCACGTGCGGGCCGTCGTCGAGCGCGTCGTTGAGCAGGAAGTCGACGTCGGCCAGCACGTCCACCAGGCCGTCGCCGTGGGCGATGCGCGCGAACACGAAGCCGTCCTCGAAGTCGCCCCACGCCAGCCGCGGGTCGATGCCTTCCAGGGTGAAGCGGGTGCCTCGGCAGAACTCGACGTGGGCCTCTTCGCCGGGCACCAGGAACGCCTTGCAGCCGCCGGCTTCGGGCATCAGCGCCAGGTCCAGCCGGGGCAGCAGTTCGCGGGGCTTGGACGCCGACATGCGCCCGCCGCGCGGCGTGGTCACCAGCAGGTGCCCGCCGGCGCCGACCCAGCGCAGCAGGTCGTCGACGTCGCGCGGCGAGAGGGTGCGCGGATCGCCCAGCAGCAGCACCGTGTCGCGCGGGCCGAGCGCGACCTGGTCCAGGCGCAGGCGCTGGCGCGACTCGACCGGCACGCCATCGGCGCGCAGCGCCTGCCTGAGCGCGTACAGCGGGTTGTACGCCGCCTCGCCCGCCGGCGGCAGCGGCTGCTGGTAGGAGACGAGCCGATACGTGTGGTGCCACCACGCCGCGACCAGCAGCAAGACCAGCAGCGCCACCGCCACCAGCGCGAGCCGTCCGCCGCGGCGCATCAGCGCGCCCACCCGAACCGCTGCGCCAGCTCGCCGAGCAGCGCCTCGAACTCGCCGGCCTCCGGCAGGTGCCGCGCGTAGGCGGCGTACTGCCACACGCGCACCATCCGCGCGAAGGCATCGCGATCGCCGGCGTCGGGCAGCCGTCGCGCCGCGCGCAGGCATTCGGCCTCGGTCGCGCCCGGCACGAGGGTGGTGCCGATGCGCGACGCCATCGCCTCCACGCTGCCGCGGTACAGCAGCGCCAGCGCGCGCCGCGGGCGGCCCTCGCGCCACAGTCGCCGCACCTCGGCCACGAGGTCTTGCGGCAAGGCTTCGTCGAGCGGCACCGGCGACAGCTCGACGTCCTGCTCGGGCACGCGTTCGCGCGCGAGTCCCTGCATCCACGGCCACCAGCGCCGCGCGGTCGCCGCCAGCACCACGACCAGCACCCCGACCACCAGCCACAGCCCGTACTCGCCCAGCAGCGCGAACAGCCGTGCCAGCGCCTCCAGCATCGGCGAGGGATTGGGCGGCGGCCGCGGTTCGTCGGGCTTGCGCTTCTCCCAGCGCGTCTGCACGCGGCTGCGGTCGAGCAGCGGATCCTCGAATGCGCGCTTGACCGCCTGCCGGAACGGCTTGTGGTCGACCACCGCACCCTTGCCGAAGACCTCCTCCAGGGTCGGCCTGCCGTCGTCGGGCCAGCCCTGTTCGTCGCGCGCAGGGTCCACGACCGGGGCCGGCGCGACGGCGGCGCGTTCGCGATCGTCCCCGGGGCGCTGCGCGCCCTGCGCCGACGCCGGCGCCGGCAGCAGCCACGCCAGCGACAGCGCCACCACCAGCACCGGGGCCAGCGCGCCGACGCGCGCGCGCAGGCGCCGCAGCGCGATCTCGATGTCCCAGGCCTCGATCCGCACGCGCCGGTTGAGGTACAGGCCAAAGCCGGCGCCGACGAAGAACGGTTCGATCGCAGACATCGCCAGCCACAGCGCCGCGTTGACCGCCAGCCGCGCGCCGCGCGGCGGATCGTCGGTGACCAGCGCCCACATCGCGCGCGCCGATTCCGACAGCAGCTCCATCGGCACGAACATCAGCGCCAGCGACAGCAGCGACACCACCAGCGACAGCACGAAGCCCTGGCAGACCAGGGTCAGCAGGAAGGCATGGCCCTGGATGCCGTCGCCGACCACGCGCCGGCGCTGGCGCAGGGCCACCTCGCCGCTGCCTTCCAGCAGCTCCACCGGCAGCATGGTCGCGCGCCACGGGCTGAAGCGGCGCCAGCCAAGGCGGCCGGCCATCGCACGCCAGCCCCAGTGGCGCTGCGCCGCCAGTACCTGCCGGGCGGTGGGTACCTCGCCGAACACCGCGCGCGACAACACGAACAGCGGGATGCGGTCGAACAGCGGCAGCAGCCACCACATCGCCAGCGCGGCCAGCCACATCGCGTCGAGCGCCCAGGCCGCGGCGTTGAGCACGGCGAACACCGGCCAGGTCGCCAGCATCCACGGCCGCCAGATCGCGCCGGCGTGGCGGCGCACGAGGGCCATGCCCAGCTCGACCGCTTCCCACGGCGAGCGCGGCCGCAGCTCCACCTGGACCGCGTCGATCCTCATGCCTCGCCTCGCGGCGGCGCCACGCCGGCGTCGCCGCCGCGCCCGCCGAACGCCAGCCAGGCCAGCACCAGCGCCCACAGCAGCGCGCCGACGCCGAACTTCACCGGCGCCGGGATCGAGCCGGTGGACGACCAGAACGCCTCGACGAAGGCGGCGAACACCAGCATCGCCAGGATGCCCAGGCACAGCCGTGCACCGACGCGGCCGGCCTGCACCAGCGCATCCACCCGGCGCATCCGCCCGGGCGCCAGCAGCGCCAGGCCGAGCCGCAGCCCGGCCGCGCCGGCAATCACGATCGCCGTCAGTTCCGGCGCCGAGTGCCCGGCGACGAAGCGCCAGAACGGATCGCCGTGGCCGATCGCCTGCAGGTGCCCGGCCACGGTGCCGAACACCACGCCGTTGAACACCAGCACAAACGCGGTGCCCACGCCCGCCAGCAGGCCACTGGCGAAGGTGCGGAAGCCGATGCTGACGTTGTTGAGGATGTAGTGGCCGAACATCGCCACGTCGGTCTCGCTCTCGCGGCCGAGCGCATGGCTCGCATCGGCCGGGTCGTACATCGCCTCGAACTGGGCCAGCTGCTGCGGACTGAACACGCTGTGCGCGAGCTCCGGCCACTGCTGCACGGCGAAGAACGTGGCCAGCGTGGGCAGCACGAACAGCGCCGCGGCCAGCCACAGGCAGCCGCGCTGCGCGCGCACCAGGCGCGGGAAGTCGGCGACCAGGAAGCGCAACGCGTGCCGCCATGGCACCGGCGGCGTGCGGTAGAGCACGTCGTGGCCGCGATGGGTCAGCGCCTGCAGGCGTGCGGTCACCTGCGGGCTGTAGCCGCGCCCGCGCGCCAGCGCCAGCTGCTGGCACAGGCGTCGGTAGCGGGAGGGCACCTCGTCGTCGCGCAGGCCGTCCCAGCCGCGGCTGGCGCGCGCCTTGCGCGGGGCGTCGCCGCGCTTGTCCAGCCAGGCTTCGAACGCCTGCCATTCCGGTTCGTGGCGCGCGACGAACGCCTCCTGCCTCACGCGCGCCGTCCCAGCAGCCAGTTGGCGATGCCGAACAGCCGCACCACCCCGGTGTCGCCCTGGGCGCCGGTCGCCGACACCGCCAGCGCCGCCAGTTCCTGCTGCCGTTGCGGGGTGAGCGTGCCCGCACGTTCGGCGAAGGCGATCACCGCCGCCTGCTCGCCCGGCAGCAGCGGCAGCAGCGGCACGTGCACGGCATTGACCAGGGCCGTCGGCAGGTCGCGCGTGCGTGGCGCATGCACCACCAGGGTGCGCGCGACCACGTCGCCCAGGCGCCGGCCCCAGGGGTCGACGAGGCTCGACGCCAGCCCGAACGCATAGCCGAACGGCAGCATGTCGACGGTGCGCATCAGGTTGCGCACGAACGACGCCATCCAGCCCACCGGCGCGCCGTTGGCCGCGACCACGCGCAGGCCCATCGCGCGCTTGCCCGGCGTCTGCCCGTCCCACATCGCCTCGAACGCGACCGGGTAGGCCCACACCACCAGGAACAGGAACACCAGGTACACGCCGATGCCGAAGCGGCCGAGGACGCCCAGGAACATCGAGGCGAGGATCACCAGCGCGAAACGGATCGCGGCGTCGATCAGCCAGGCGAACGCGCGCGGCACCGGGCCGGCGGCGGGCAGCCGCAGGGAGACGCCCTCGGGCGTGTCCACGTCGCGGACGGTGTCGAGCATCAGCCGGCCGCCGCCGAAGGCGAGGCCGCCGTCATCCCGCCTGCAAGCTGTGCAACCCCCACGTCCCCGTCCCCCGCCATCCCGGCGCCCGCACCGCGCCGCGCCGGTGTCCTGCGCCGACGCTAGCGCATCGCCCGCGCCTACGCCACACGGCCGGCGCGCTACACGCCCGGCACGGCCAGATAGTCGTCCTTGAGGCGCACGTAGTGCTGCGCGCTGTAGTACAGCGCCTCGATCTGCGCATCGTCGAGCTTGCGCACCAGTCGCGCCGGGTTGCCGAGCCACAGCTCGCCCTCGCCCACCACCTTGCCCGGCGACACCAGCGCCCCGGCGCCGACGAAGCCGTGCTTCTTCACCACCGCGCCGTCCATCACGATCGCGCCCATGCCGATCAGGCAGGCGTCCTCGATCCGGCAGGCGTGGATCACCGCCTTGTGGCCGATGGTGACGTCCTCGCCGATCACGGTCGCGAACCCACCGAGCTTCGCGTGCGGACCATCGTGGCTGACATGCACCACCACCCCGTCCTGGATGTTGGTGCGCGCGCCGACGCGGATGAAGTTGACGTCGCCGCGGACCACGGTGAGCGGCCAGATCGAGACGTCGTCGCCAAGGACGACGTCGCCGATCACCTCGGCGGAGGGGTCGATGTAAACGCGCTGCCCGATCTCGGGCAGCGTGCCGCGGTAGGGGCGCAGGCGATGGGGCAGGGGCGTCATGGCGCGCATTGTAGTGCTCCGCCTCCAAAGCGAGGCCCTACACTCGCCGGATGAACCCCTCCGCCCCTGCCGCCGGCATCGCCACCACCGCGACCCTCACCGCCGCCCAGGCCGCGATCGCGGCGTCCCGGCAGGCGGGCAGCGACCCGGCCGCACCTCCGGGGGCCGGAACGCCACCGGCCACCCTGGCGGACACGCTGGCCCGGCTGCGCGCGGCCTGGCAGGCCGGCAAGCCCGGCTTCGCGCAGCGACGCGACGACCTGCTGCGCCTGCGCGAGGCGCTGAAGCGACGCCTGCCGGAGATGGCCGACGCGGTGTCCGCCGACTTCGGCCACCGCTCGCGCCACGAGTCGCTGGTCGCCGACGGCATGACCGTGCTGAACGAGATCGACCACCTGCGCCGCCACCTGCGCCGCTGGATGAAGCCGCGCCGGGTTGGCGTGGGCTGGCGCTTCTGGCCGGCGCGGGCGGAAGTACGGCACGCGCCGCTGGGCGTGGTCGGCGTGATCTCGCCGTGGAACTACCCGGTCAACCTCGCGCTGATCCCGCTCGCCACCGCGATCGCAGCGGGCAACCACGTCTTCCTCAAGCCGTCGGAACACACGCCGCGCACGACCGCCTTCCTGCAGTCGCTGCTGGCGGAGGTCTTCCCCGCCGACCGGGTGGCGGTGGCGACCGGCGGCGCCGATGTCGCCGCCGCGTTCGCCGCCTTGCCGTTCGACCACCTCGTGTTCACCGGCTCGACCGCCGTGGGCCGCAAGGTGATGGCCGCCGCCGCGCCGAACCTCACCCCGCTCACGCTGGAACTGGGCGGCAAGTCACCGGCGATCGTCTGCGCCGACATGCCACTCGAACGCGCCGCCGCGCGGCTCGCCACCGGCAAGTGGTTCAACGGCGGCCAGACCTGCATCGCGCCGGACTACGTGCTGCTGGTCGGCGACGCCGCGCGCCGCGATGCGCTGGTCGAGGCCCTGCGCGCCGAAGTGGCCGCGCGCTACGGCGAGCTGCGCGATCCCGCCGACTACACGCGGATCATCAACGACGCGCAGTTCGCGCGGCTCGACGGCTACCTCGACGACGCGCGCGCGCGCGGCCTGCAGGTGCTTGCGCTGGCGCCCGCGCACGACCGCGCGCAGCGCCTGTTCGCGCCGACCCTGGTGCTCGAACCCGGCGACGACGCGGCGGTGATGCAGGAAGAGATCTTCGGCCCGATCCTGCCGGTGCGCAGCGTCGCCTCGCTCGAGGCCGCAATCGCCGAGGTCAACGCGCGCGACCGGCCGCTGGCGCTGTATCCCTTCAGCCACGACCGTGCCAGCGTCGAACGGATCCTCCGCGAGACCCTGGCCGGCGGCGTCACCGTCAACGACAGCCTGCTGCACTTCGGCATCAGCGCGCTGCCGTTCGGCGGCGTCGGCCCCAGCGGCATGGGCGCGTACCACGGCCGCGCCGGCTTCGACGCGATGGGCAAGCCGCTGCCGATCCTGTGGCAACCGCGCCGCGCCGGCAGCGACCTGCTGAAACCGCCGTACGCGAAGGTCGCGAGGTTCATCGACTTCCTCGTGCGCTGAACGTCCTTCGCTTCGACGTGAACACTCCTCAGGGCCTCGATCGGCCTTCTCAGAAGCATCCGCGACGACGGGGGAACCCCACCCGCACAAGTGGGAGGGGCGCTCCATCGTCCGGTCGTGCGCGCCGGAGGTGTCCGGCATCGTGGTGGGCGTCGGGTGCGCATTCGCGGGGCCCGCCGCAGCGGCATGCGACGGCCGCGCCAACTATGAGTTGACGCGGGCGTTCGGGGGGGGGGGGGGGGCAAGCAGCGACGCGTTGTTCGCTGGCATGACAGGGGCCCATCAGTGCACTGATGGGCCAGGGTGCTGCAGGCATCACCCGCTACGGCCAGCGAATCGCCATGCAGGCAATGCTCGGAGGCGTCACGGCAGAGCGCCAGGGCGGCAGGTTCGGGCATGGCTTTGCCAGCGCGGGCCTGGCGGCGATGGTGATGCCGCAGATCGGGGCCGGATTCGAGACGCGCGGGGGGTTGATCATCGCCGGTGCCATCGCGGGAGGAACGATCTCGGTGATGATCGGCCGAAGATTCGCGAACGGTGCTGACCTCATCCCTGATTACCGTACGGCTTCCCGGCCAGACACTGCCTTAGCTGGTTGCGCGCCATGAGCCCGTCGTGCCATTCGATGCTGGCGATCGACTTGCCCTCCTGGCTCACGTCGAAACGCCAGGTGTCTTCCATGCCCCCCATCAATTCTTCGATGCTGGGCACGGCGAACGCCAGCAGCGGCGGTGACTTCGGACCGGTCTGCACGTAGATCGCATTGAGTGTCACGGGGGTGATGTCGCCCTGCGTCAGCGTGACGCGAACGGGGGCGCCGTTGGCCGCCTTCGGGAATGCCGCGGCGGCATCTGCGCCCAATGGGGAGAAGGCCAGCAAGGCGCCGCGGTAGTTCCCGCCGGGCCCGAACAGGGTGACGGCGATGCCTTCTCTCAGCGCATCATCCTTGCCGGGGATGGGCTGGCGCTTGGCGCGCAGGAACGTGGCCGCGCAATACTCGCCCGGCCCGGCCTTCGAATTGGCCTGCATGAACTCCCACCAGCCGGCGATGGCTTTCTCCCGGAACTGCTGTGCCTGCTTCCGGTTCGCGTCAAGGACATCGTTGGCGTTGATCTCCGTGACGTGGGTCTGCATGACCGATGCCAATACATCGAACGATCCGCCCTCGACCTGGGCGAGCGCCAGCACGGGCGCCATTGCGGCCAGCATCCCGGTTGCCAGTACCACGCGTGTGATCATCGCCATCGCTCCCTTCATGTCAGGCATCTTGCTCTTGCGGGACGGCGGGTCCGGGCAAGGAAACGCCGCAGGGTTTGTGGAACAGGGTTGGGGCATCATCGCTTCGGCCTTGTGGCGTCGTCGCAGACCAGTCGGATCTCGCGTGACCCTGTCCCGTCGTAATCGCTCTGGACAACCACATCGTGCACGCGCCATTCGCCGTACGCATCCTGGCGCATGTTGAACTCGGCGTAGCACTCGGCATACCCACCCGACGCCCCACCGATGACGCCGTAGGCGCCGTAGACGATGACGCCCTCCTCTTCCCACCAGGCGCTGTAGCGCAGGAAGCGCGAACCTGCGCCCTGGTAAACGTCATCGGGATTGCCCATGGTCGCGACCAGTTCCTGCTCGGATCGACCTCCCAAGGCGGCCATGAGCTTGGCCTCGCGCTTGTTCATTTTCGAGCCATCGGGGTGCTTGCCCGCACCGGGTGCGGCTGCCGGGTCCACCGTCAGCTGGGACCGGTTGCCCATGAGGCGCCCCAACAGGCCGGGCTGGACCGATGCGACTCCGGCGTCGGGTAACTGCTGCGCTTTCCTGACCGCCTCCATGACGGCATGCCCGTCATCTCCGGACAGCGACTGGGCCCACTTACCGGTCGGGTCAGGCCGCTGCCCGGCGAGGACCTTGTCCCACCAGAAAGTCTGCCAGGCGAAATCCATATACCCCGATGGCAGGTGCTCACCGATGACCGCCATGTCCGATGGCAGTCCGAGCTTGGCCATGCGCTTGCCGAAGCCGTCGGCGTCGAAGCGGTCATCCCCGATGGCTGCCCGGAGGGCCTGGTCGACCTCCAGGTGGTTGCAGGCGAGCAGGCCAGCCCTGGAGAGCATGGGGGCATCGGACGTCTTCCACTCGCTCTCGGGCACTGGTTCGGTGTTCAGGTCGGTACGCCGCAGCAGGTAGCTGCCCGGACCCAATCGGAACGTCACCTCACGGCGCGTACCGGTGTCCGCCCTGCCTTCGGGCGGGTTGGGCGCGTGCTGCTCCAGGCTGGGCCGCTCCGGGCATTGGAAGAACAACTCCATGTGCACGAATTCGGGCTTGTTCGCGCTTTCGTAGACCACCGTGACCGGGAGGGCCCGCACCTGCGTGCCTGCGCCCGCCGTATCCGCCTGCACCTGGTTCGCAAACGAGCGCATGTCGGCGAAAGACACCTCGCGGTTGCCGACCTCGCCCTGGTACTGCACGATCACGCTCAGTGCGAAGACCTGGGTGGGAAACACCAGCCCGGCCACAATGCACGGCAGAATTTTCCTGGCTGTTTTCATCGCGTTCTCGATGGGGTCGGTGACACGCCCGCGATCAGTTGCATCTGTGTGCCGCCCGCAGCAGGGCGTTGCAGCTGGCCTGGTTGGTCTTGCCTTGGTCCTTGGAGCCCTTGGTGAAGTCCGTGCACAACGCGTCGCTGCCGCCGGCAGTTCCGAACGTCACAATCCTGCCCAGCTTCGACGGTTCCAGTATCTGGCATTTGAAGGTTCGACCACCATCGGTCCTCACCGTGTACTCGGTGCCCTGCATGCCCGCGGCAGCTTCCACGTCCTCATGCTGGGTCACCACGAAGCGGTCCGTGTCCTCGCCGATGGCCATCGAGATCTTCCTGGCTGCCTTGTCGCTGATGGCGATCGCGGCGGCGGATTCCGGGTTTTCGCCGGAGCCTCCAGCCATTCCACTGGCTTCATTCGTCGTTCGCCTATCCCCGTCCCCCGTGCCGCCGAACTGCGTACACAGCGCATCGGCGCCTGCGGCGGTGCCGAACGAAAAAATCTTCCCCGCGCGCGACGGCTCGATGATCTGGCACTTGTAGCTCCTGCCGCCTGACGTCCTCACTGTGTACTGGGTGGCATTGGATCCCACGCCGGACTCGACCTGCTCCTGTGCAGTGACCGCGAAATCGCCCACTTCCTCACCGATCGCCATCGAAATCTTCCGCATGGCCTTATCGCCGATCTGGATCGCGCCCATTTCTTTCGAATCGGCAGCATTCGATGAAGCGCTCAATGGGCCTGGGCTTGCATTCGCCAGATCGACGACGCTGTTCGTCAGCACCACCAAGAGGAAAAGCGCCACAAATGCGCGGGTTTTCATTTGGAATCTCCATGTAGTTCATCAAACTGCTTAAGGAAAATCGACCCTCGCCAAGGCACAGTCTTTCGTCACTGGCCGCGATCCCCTCCGGCAGAGGGGCACCCATATGGCGTACTTCATCCACGAGCAATGTCACCGGAGCCTGACGTGGGACGAACCGCGCAAGGCGGAGGACAACATCACGCAGGCGCGGCCAGCAATCCTCCATCTCGATCCGCAAGAGCAGTTGTATTCACTTGCGGCACCTGTCTTGCTCGTTGAACCAAGGCTTTTCTTTCTTCTCGCCTCCATGTCGGTGTGGTTCAAAATCCGATCCCTATGAAAAGTTGCTGAGATCAATGTCCGCCGTGAACTCGATACAGAATGGTTGAATGCTTCGCACACGCCAGAGCTGGGGACAGATGCGCTCTATGGCGCAGCACCTGGCCTCAGCGCTGGAAGCCACATGAACGCGACCGCCGCCGCGCTCCCAGCCAGCACCAACAGCGCAGACACGCCCAGGAGCCCGGCCATGGCGTATCTGGGCACGGCCCGCTGCGAGCGCTCGGCACGCAGGTACAGCTCGAGCACGGTCAAGGGGATCAGCCAACTGGCGAAACTGACCCCGACGAACACCATGCCTGTGTAGTTGATCTCGACCCCGAGCGGCGCCAACGCCAGGCCGGCGAGCATGATGCCGATGCGCAGGAACCAGACGCCGTTGACCAGCAAGAAGGCGCGCAGGGCG
Organism: Pseudomonadota bacterium; assembly: GCA_020161335.1. GTDB lineage: Bacteria > Pseudomonadota > Gammaproteobacteria > Xanthomonadales > Xanthomonadaceae > Luteimonas. The sequence goes on along the minus strand of JAIUOJ010000002.1, from coordinate 33,307 downwards.
TGCCTTCGATGTCGCACGAAGTCGCGCCGCAGCGCGCTGCGCCAAGCCAGCGTGGCGAACGCCAGGATCAACACGCCATTGGCGGTGATCGACACGTTGCTTCCCACCCCCAGCCTCGAGCCGCGGACCCAGGTGAGGTACAGGCCGGACAATGCGCCCAGCAGCGAGATCCCCAGGAACAAGCGTCCATTCCAGCGATGGATGCCGGGCCAACGGCGACGCAGCGCAGGTAGTAGCTGCCAAGTACCGGCAAAGGTCACCACGCCGCCCATCAGCGCGTGGGCGATGAATTGAAGGTTGCCGAACGTATCCCCGGGGACATAGCCGGTGACGTGCGGCTTGTCGTTCAGGCCGGCCAGGTCGCCGCTAAGGCCATGCCCCCCGAAGAACAGCAGGATGAACAACACAAACGCCCATTGGCCCAGGGTGGCGGCGATGAACCATACGGAAGCGCCCAATTGGAGGGCGCGACCGGGGGAAGGGATCCGGGGCAAGGTCATGCAGGGAAGGCTGAGCCGTTGATGGGCCGTTACCTTGCCCAGTCGCCACCCACCCATCCCGCCGTTTCGCGAATCGGCCAGTCGGATTGCCGAGCCGGAAATCGTTGTTCAAGCGCGGTTTAGCCGCGGCCCACAGTGCAAGGGTCCGGCTCCGTCCTTTACCATCCCGTCATTGGCGGTTGGGAGGGATATCGATGCGCTGGTGGGCTGGGACGATGACCGCAATAGCGGTGGCGATGGCGCTGCTGTCTCTATTTGCCTTGCTGAGGCAACCGGTCAAACGGAACGCCGAGGTCCTGTTCGCGGTGGTCAGCGGCTCGTTGGCCCTCTCCTTGATGTTGCCGTGGGCGGGCAACGCGCCCGACTGGATGAAATGGACCCTCGCGATCGGCGGGGCAGCGACCTGCAATGGTTTCTGGCTCGTGTCCAGGGCGCTGTTCCGCGGCGACAACGGTGTCTCTCTCCGGCATGTCGTGCTGGCGGGCGGCGTCGCGCTCCTGATTGCGCTCCACCGCGGCAACGCAATGCAAGCGGACGTCCCGCCTTCGATGGTGACGGTGTCGATCGATGCCCTGCTCACCCTGACGAGCACGACCTTGCTGGCGTTGACTTTCCTCGAGCCCTTGCGCGGCTGGTCCATGGATTGGGCGCCCGTTGAACGACGCCTGCGTCTGTCGTTCATGGCGCTGTACGGCAGCTGTGTATTGTCCACCACGCTGCTCGGCGAACTGGCGCATGCATTCCCGGTGTTGGCTCCATGGCGTAGCGGCATCGTCGCGCTCTGCGCGTCCGCAATGATCGGGTTTACCCACCTCGCATTCCGGCATCGTCGCCAAGTGCCTCCGCCATCGGTTCGCCGCGACAGTCCGGCGCCGAACAAGCAAGCTTCGGCTCCATCTGAAGACGACGCGCGTCTTGCTGCGCTGTTGCGCCATCAACTGCAGGTGCTGCAGGTCTACCGCGAGCCCGGCCTCAGGGTGGCCGAACTGGCCAGTAGAATGGGCACCGCCGAGCACCGCCTGAGCAAGCTCATCACTCAGCACCTTGGCGAGAAGAATTTCAACCATTTACTTAACCGGCATCGCGTCGCCCATGCCTGCAGGCTGTTAGCAATGCAGGATGGGCTCGACAGCATCCTTCACATCAGCGGCGAGAGCGGCTTTGCCTCGCTGGGGCCGTTCAATCGTGCATTCAAAGCGATCATGGGATGCACGCCAACCGAGTACCGGGCCAATTGCCGTGATGACGAGCCATCAGGATTCCCGGATGGCGAATGCCTTGAACTTCGATTGGAATAGGTTCTAGAGGCTTCTGGTTCTGGAGGCTTTTGGTCCCGCGAACTGTGCGGTCCCGTTGGAACTGGCCGGGACTCCCTCATTGCCGCAGAGCCCGAGTAAACAGATCAACCATGTCTACTCCACGCGACAGCGCTGGCCGCACGCATGCGCGGAAACTTGAAGGCGAAAGACATTACTTCAGTGAGCCCTGACCAAGCTCGATCTCTCGACCGGACAGCGGCACGATCGCTCGACCACTTGACTCGAAGAAGCAGTCAGCCAGCGAGCCAGCATCGCGTCTTGGGGCGTGCGTACACGGCGCGGTAGGATCTGGAGGTCGGCGCACCCAGTGCGTGCCGTGGTCGCCGCGCGACAATCAGGTCCACCTGGGAGGTCTGGGGTATGAAACAGGCATCCCGGCATTTTAATCCAGTCAAAACAACAAGATAAGTGACCGATGCGTATCGCCAGCTGGAACGTCAATTCCCTCAACGTGCGCCTGCCGCACCTGGAACAGTGGCTGCGCGAGGCCGCGCCGGACGTGGTCGGCCTCCAGGAAACCAAGCTCGAAGACCACAGGTTCCCGGACACCGCGCTCGCGGGCCTGGGCTATCGCAGCGTGTTCGCCGGGCAGAAGACCTACAACGGCGTGGCGATCCTGGCGCGCGAGCGTGCGATCGAGGACGTGCAGGTCGGCATCCCCGGTTTCGAGGACGAACAGAAGCGCGTGATCGCGGCGACGGTCGACGGCGTGCGCATCGTCAACCTGTACGTGGTCAACGGCCAGGACGTGGGCACGGACAAGTACGACTACAAGCTGCGCTGGCTCGATGCCGTGCACGGCTGGCTGGGCGAAGAACTCAAGGCGCATCCGCGCATGGTGGTGCTGGGCGATTTCAACATCGCGCCGGACGAACGCGACGTGCACGACCCGCTGGTCTGGAACGACGACCACATCCTCACCTCCACCGCCGAGCGCGGTGCGCTCAAGCGGCTGCAGGCGCTGGGCCTGCACGACGCCTTCCGCCTGCACCACGACGAGGCGGGGCATTTCAGCTGGTGGGACTACCGGCAGGCGGGCTTCCGCCGCAACCTCGGCCTGCGCATCGACCTGACCCTGGTCTCGGACGCGCTGCGCGACGGTGCCGCGGCGTCGGGCATCGACCGGGAGCCGCGCACCTGGGACCGTCCGAGCGACCACGCGCCGGCATGGGTGGCACTGTCCGGCTGATCGGCCGGTCCGTCGGCACGCCCGCCGGCAGCCACAAGGCATCCGCTGCTGCCGCGCGCCTTTCCCCCGGCCGTCCTGCACCTGTCATCCCGGGCGCAGCGAGGGATGGCAGGGACGCAGCAACGCGGGCGTGGATGCGTCGATACGGCGGCGACAGGCACAGGCCGGCAGAGGATGGTCATCCTGACTTTCCGCACGTGTCGCCACGGACGGGCACGCCCATCCTCCGCTCCAGACCCAGCCCGCCGTGATCGCCGATGCGCACGCTTGCCGCCCTCGCCCTCGCCAGCCTGATCTCGGTGCCCGCGTTCGCCGATCCCGGGGACGATGCGCCGCGCCCGCAACTGTCCTCGCGGCAATGCGGGCTGACCATGGACTACAACGTGCTGGTCGATGGCGGCGGCGTGTGGCTGTACCGCAGCGAAGGCGCGCCGAAGGAAATCTTCTTCCACGACGGCAAGCTGAGCATCGACCGCCAGGTCCAGGCCACCAGCGAGGCCGACGCCCAGCGGTTGCGCCTGCTGGAAGCGGAGTCGCGCGTGCTGATGCCGCAGGTGGCCGGCCTCGCGCGCGAAACCGTCGACATCACCTTCGACTCGCTGGAGGGCGTGGTCGAAGCGCTCACCGGCAGCCGGCGCAAGGCGCGCAAGCTGCGCGGTTTCCGCGACGACACGCTGGCCCACGTCGACGCCACGCTCGGCACCGGGCGCTGGGACCAGGACGTGTTCGGCGAGGAGTTCGAGGCGCGCATCGAGGCCGCGGCCGAGAGCATGGCCTCCGGCATCGGCCGCAGCATGCTGTGGTCGGTGTTCCTGCCCGGCGGCGTCGAGCGCCTTGAACGGCGCACGGAGAAGATGGAAGCCGAACTCGAACAGCGGCTCGAGGCCCGCATCGGCGCGGTCGAGGCCAGGGCCGACGCGATGTGCGCGCAGGTCGCGCACATGCAGGCCATCGGCGACGCGCTGGAGTTCCGCTACCGGGGCGCGCCGTTGCACCTGCTGCAGGCGGACGCGCCGTCGCGGGTTGCGCGCGAGCGGCCGCGCGGCAACGCCATCCCGGTGTCCGCCGCGCCCGAGTGAGGCCCGCGCACGCGAGCCGGGCCGGCACCGACGCCACCTGCCGCGACGCACCCCGCATCGGTTAACCTGCGCCGGCCCGCCGCACGCGGCGCGAGGACGCACGCCTCCATGCCTGCCGCCGATGGCACCCCCCTGCTGGCCCATAGCCTGGTCATCGGCGTCAGCGGGCATCGCAAGCTGCACGGCGACGATGTCCCCGCCCTGCAGGCACGGGTCCGCGCCTTCCTCGTCGACCTGCAGGCGCAACAGCCCGACCTGCCGCTGGCGCTGCTCTCGTCGCTGGCGGAGGGCAGCGACCAGCTGGTGGCGCAGGTCGCGCTCGACCTCGGCCTGCGCGTGGTAGCGCCGCTGCCGTTGCCGATGGACCTGTACCGCGCGGATTTCGAGATCGAGGCCCTGCAGGCGCTGGAACAGCTGTTGCCACGGGTGGAGGTGCTGTCGCTGCCGCTGGTGTCCGGCACCAGCCGCGAGGCGGTGTCCCTGCGCGGGCCGGCGCGCGACCAGCAGTACGCGCAGGCCGGCATCTTCGTCTCCGACCATTGCCACGTGCTGCTCGCTTTGTGGGACGGACAGCCCTCCGACCAGCTCGGCGGCACCGCGCAGGTGGTCGAGTTCCACCTGCACGGGGTGATGCGCGGCGCGCTGGATCGCCAACCGGCGGCGGCGACCCTGCTCGGCCCCGACCAGGAGAACATCGTCCACCACCTGCCCGCGGCGCGCGACGGCGACGCGCCGCCCGCGGACCCGCGCGGACGCTGGTTGACCGAAGACGGCGCCTGCGCGCCGGACGCGCCGCCGCCGGCCGGCTTCGCGCGCATGTTCGAGCGCCAGGCCGGATTCGTGCACGACGCCGGCAAGTACGCCGACGCGATCGACGAGGCAAGGCAGGACGATTCGGAAGACGCCGCACGCTGCCCGGTCTGGCGCACGTTCGGCACCGCCGACTGGCTCGCCCGCGCCTACCAGCAGCGCGTGGCCCGGGTGCTGCGCACCACCTACGTGCTGGTCGCGCTGATGGGCTTCGCGTTCTTCACCTACACCGACGTCATCAGCGACGACCTGGTGATCTACGCGTTCCTCGTGCTGTTCGCGATCGGCAGCGGCCTGGCGCTGCTCGCCAACCGGCGGCAGTGGCAGCGCAAGTACCTCGACTACCGCACCCTCGCCGAGGGCCTGCGCGTGCAGTCGTACTGGCGCCGCGCCGGGATCGTGGTGCCCGGCAGCCGCACCACCGCGCACGAGAATTTCCTGCAGAAGCAGGACACCGAACTGGGCTGGATCCGCAACGTGATGCGCGGCGCCAGCGTGGACGGCATGCGGGTGGCCACCGCAGCGGACGAAGCGCAGGTCGACGCGGTCGTGCGCGAATGGATCGGGACGCCCGATGGCGACGGGCAGCTGGCCTATTACGGCAGCGCGTCACGCCGGCGCGCGCGCCTGCACCATCGCGCGGAACGCATCGCCAGGATATGCATCGGCCTGGGCGTCGCCAGCGCCGCGCTGCTGGCGCTGTTCGCGCACCGGCTCGACGACCAGGTCAAGCTGGTGCTGGTCTCGGGCATGGGCATCCTGTCGGTGGCGGCCGCGGTGCAGGAGGCCTACATGCACAAGAAGGCGGACAAGGAACTGATCCGCCAGTACGGCTTCATGCAGCGCATCTTCGCCGGCGCCAAGCGCCTGCTGGACGGCCTAGGCGATGATCCCGCCGAACGCCGGCGCGTGCTGGTCGCCCTGGGCGAGGCCGCGCTGACCGAGCACGCCGAGTGGAGCCTGATGCACCGCGAGCGGCCGCTGCCGACGTCGCGCATCTGACCGCGGTCTCAAGGCCGGAGACGAAATGGCTCAGCCGGCGTCGCGGATGGTCAGCGTGCCGGGCGTGTTGTGGCCGGTGTCCAGGGTGAGGCCGAGCAGCCGTTCGCTCAGCGAGAACTGGTAGAAGTCGTTCGACAGCACGCGGAACACTTCGTCCGGCGTCTCCGCCAGCGCCAGGCTCTCGGTGACGTCGCGCCCGCCCATGTCCTGCGACTGCTGCGCCTCGAAGACCTCGCGGCGATAGTCGTCGGAGGTCATGAACTCGCGCGCGTGGTCGCGCAACTGCATCAGCTCGGATTCGGTGAACTCCAGGCGGACATGCTGGTTGCCGTCGAACCGCTGCGACTCGTGCGCGCCCAGGTTCGAGGTGTCGGCGGTGTAGGCATCATTGAGGTACGAGGCCAGCGCCGGGTCGTAGTTCGCCAGCACCATGCCGTAGCGCGCGCTGCCCGGCACCGGCTGGCCGGCGGCGTCGCTGGTCCAGGTGACCTCGCTGTAGTGGTTGTCGCCGGCCTGGTAGGAGCTGGTGTTCTCGCTGCTGCCATCGGCCCAGCGCGTCTGCACGATGTTCAGCTCGCTGCTGTTGATCTCGGTGCCCCAGCCAAAGCCGCCGACCTCGATGCCGAAGCGCGCGGTGTGCTCGGCGTTGAGCACCTGCGTGGTGCCGGCCTGCAGCACGCCCGGCGGCGACCACGCCGGCATCTGCCCGCCGCTCATGAAGGCCTGGTAGGCGGCCTGGCCTTCCTCGGTACGCAGGTCGAGGCGCGCGATCGACATCGAGCGCTCCTCCAGGCTGCGGTCCGCGCTCAAGCCGATCGCGGCGATGCCGCGGTAGCCGAGGCCGGCGAACATGTCGTTCTCCACCGTCTCGACGTCGCCGGCGACGATCTCGAAGGTGTTGGCGTCGATGCGGCGCACGCCGAAGCCCTGTCCTGACAGGTCGGTGGTGGTGCCGGCGACATGCAGCAGCTTGTAGTTGGCCTCGAAGTGGCTGCCGGTCAGCGTCTGCCCGCGGATCAGGGTGCCGGTGCCGATCGGCATCGACATCGGGTCGAGCGGGTTGGGTGCGGCGGACAGGTCGCCGTCGGCGATGCGCGCGCCCTGCTCGGGCGTGACCACCGCTTCGTAGGTCACGCGCGTGCCGGCGAACTCGGTGTAGCTGGCGGAGACCGGGATCGGCAGGCCCTTGACCACGTTGCGCAGCAGCGGATTGGTTTCGACCGCGTTGCGCAGGCCCGGCAGTACGTCGAAATGCGAGGCGATCCTGCTGCCCCATTCGTACATGCGGTTGAGCGGGGTGCGCCCGATCGCGACGGTCGCGGTGCCCTGCATCTCGACCTGCATCTCGAAGGTCTGGGTCTGGCTGAAATCCATGCCGGTCTGCACGCCCGACATGTCCACCTGCCCGACGAGGGTGATGTCGGCACCGGCGCGCACCGGCGTCGGCAGCGTCGCCACGCCCGCCACCGGCGTCTGGAAGTTCACCTGCTGGCCGGGATTGATCGCCCAGGCGAGCAAGCCGTCGGGCGCGCTGGCGAGGATGTCGTAGCCGGCCTGCACCTGCGTTGGCGACGCATCCGCCGGCAGGTCGATGCCGAGCGCGCCCAGCGCGGTGCGCACCTGGGTGATGTCGAGTCGGGTGACGTCGGCGATCGGGGCATCGCCGTTGCGCAGGTACGCCGGCACTTGCGTCGGCTGGGTGGTCGCCTCGTCGACGATGCGGTGCAGCTGCTGCACGTAGGGATCGTTGTTGAACGCATTGCGCGCGTCGCTGTACTCCATCGAGCGGGTGGCGCCATTGAGCGCGTCGAAATCCGACAGCTGCGGCTCGAGCCGGTCGATCGCCGCCTGCGCCTGCGCGGCGCGACGCTCGTTGAACGCCTCCACGCGCGCGTCGTAGATCGACTGGCGGTCCTCGGGCGGGAAGTTGCGCGGGATGTCGCTCCAGGTCGGCAGGGCGAGGTCGTGGATCGCATCGACCGCCTCGGCCGGGGTCTGCGCGGTCGCGAAGGTGGGCGGCGAGGCCACGGGCGTCTCGGGCGCGGCGGGTTCCGGTTCCGGCGCGGACACCTCGGCCTGTTCGGCACGATAGCTGTCGCGGATCGCCTGCTGGTCTTCCGGCGGCAACCGGTGGTAGGTGCTCGAATCGATGCCGTAGAGGTCGGACATGGCCCTGCCCCGCAGTGGTTTCCTGCGGACAGGCTACGGACCAGGCCGGGCCGCGCGTACTAGGTGTGACCCTAGGGGCGACGCTGCACGCCGACGCGTCAGCGCCCCGCGTCGGCAAACCCGGCGAAGCCCACCACGAAGTCGCGCAGCTGCGCGCGCACCTTGTCGTCGACCAGCGCGCCTTGCGCATCGAACACGCCGCCGGCGCGCGACACCATCAGCCGGCCGCCGAACCAGGTGCGCGTGCGCAGGGTACGCAGCACCGGCCACCACGCGTCCTGCGCGAGGATCGTGCCGAAGCCGCCGGGCGAGGCGCCGATCACGGCGAACGGGCGGTCGCCGAACACCTGCGCGATGTCGGACGACGGGCGCGACAGCCAGTCGATCGCATTCTTGAACACGCCGGGGATGCCGTTGTTGTATTCGGGCGTCACCAGCAGCACGCCGTCGGCGGCGAGGACGCGCGCCTTCAGCGCCTGCACCGCCTCGGGAATGCCGTGCGCGGCCTCGGCATCGCCGTCGTAGAGCGGGATACCGTGCAGGGTGGCGACGTCCAGCGCCACGCCGTCGATCTCCAGCGCGGCGGCGGCGCGCAGCAGCGCGGTGTTGAACGAGCCTGCGCGCAGGCTGCCCGAGATGCCCAGCAGCTTGGCCATGGCGTGTGCTCCGTGTGGGGTTGGACGATGCTAGCGCGCGACGGCGCCGGCCTGCACGCGTCCGCACGATGCCCAAGAAAAAGCCCGGCACGCGCCGGGCTTCTTCATGGCGCCCGTACGCAGGCGTCAGCGCACCTTGCCGCGCCGGAACAGGTTGACGATCGCCAGCAGCACGATCGCGCCGATCAGCGCGGTGACCAGGAAGCCGATCCAGCCGCCGCCGAGGCCGAGGCCCAGCATCGGCAGCAGCCAGCCACCGATGAAGCCGCCGATGATGCCGACCACGATGTTGAGCAGGATGCCCTGCTGGCCATCGGTGCGCATGAGGATGCTGGCCAGCCAGCCCGCGATGCCACCCACAATCAGATAGATGATGAAATTCATGCAGGATCTCCTGTCAGGAACGGGGGATGTCGCACTTTCCAGCCTGGGGGAGCTTGACGCATGCTTCCATACGCGGCGTGAGGAAGCGGTCACGCCAGCCGCCGGACCGGCGACGCGGTCCGCGGCCTTTCTAGCCGAAGCCGTGGCTCAGGGCACGCCGCCCTGCAGCAGGCGCAACAGGGCCGCGCGCGGCAGCTTGCCGGTCTCGTTGCGCGGCAGCGCCGCCACCCGCCGCAACGGGCGCGGCAGGAACACGGGATCGACGCTGCGCCGCAGCGCCTGCAGCACCGCGGCCTCGTCGAGGCTGGCGCTGGCATAGGCCGCGGCGATGCGGCGCACGCCACCGGTTTCGCCGTCGAGCTGGAACACCACGCCATCGTCCACGCCCGGGATTTCGAGCAGGCGCCGGGTCAGGTCCGCCAGCGAGGCGCGCTTGCCGGCGATCTCCAGCAGGTCGGCGCGGCGCCCGCGCAGGACGAAGCGCCCGTCGGCCTCCACCTCGACCAGGTCGGCCAGCTGCACCGGCTGCGCCAGGTGGCGCGCGTGCACCAGCGCGCCGTCCGGCTGCGGCTGAAGGCGCACGCCGTCGAACGGGGTCCACGCGGTCTCGCGCGCGGTGCGGCGGCTGGCGAGGATCCAGGTTTCGGTGGCGCCGAACACCTCGCGCAACTCGCAGCCCAGGTGCGCCTCGGCTTCGGCCGCGAGCGCCTGCGGCAGCGGCGCGGTGGCGGTGACGATGCCGGCCAGCGGCGGCAGCGCAACCCCGGACGCCAGCAGCGTGCGCAGGTGCACCGGCGTGGTCACCAGCAGCGCCGGCGCCGGTGCGTCGCGCAGCGCGCGCGCGATGTCCTCGGGGAAGAACGGCCGGCCGCGATGCACCGCGACGTCGCCCAGCAGGGGCAGCATCACCGACAGCTCGATGCCGTACATGTGCTGCGGTGGCACCGTCGCGACCACGCGCCTCGGCGCGCCCGCCGGCCACAGGTGGGCCAGCGCCGCCAGGTTCTGCGCGGTGCTGGCGAGGAAGCCGCGCAAGGTCTTGGCGTTGGCGGCCGGCGCGCCGGTGCTGCCCGAGGTGAAGCCGATCGCGACCACCGCCGCCTCGTCGAACGCCAGCGGCGGGCCGTCGGCCTGCGCCAGGTCGGCCGGCAGGTGCACGAAGTGGGCGTCGCCCTCGGGCAGCAGCGCGCGCACGTCGCAGCCGCAGGGATCGCCATCGCCGAGGCAGTAGCTGCCCGGGTGCAGCGCGCGTACGTCGTCGATCGCGGCGCGCGTGCGCGAGGGCGGCAGCAGGGTGACCTGGCGACGCAGTGCGACCGCGCAGAACGCGACCAGGAAGCGGTAGCGGTCCTCGCACAGGTTGATCGCCGACCCGGTCGCTGGCAGGCGCGCCGCCAGCGCGCGCACGTGCGCGGCGAACGTGGCGCGCGAGACCTCGCCGCGGGCGTCGAACGCGATCGCGCTGTCGCCCGCGGGCAGCACGGCAAGGCTCGGATGGCGAGGGTCGCGGATGACGGCGGACATGGGTTCCCGGCGCGGCCGGCGTGCAAGGGATCGACGCGCTAGCTTACGCTGCACCCGCCGACCGGCTCCCGACGCCGCCCGCACCGGACCCCGTTTGACGACCGCGCCGACGCCCACGCACGAACGTGAACCGCCCACCCTGGCCACCGGGCCGGTGCGCTGCACGTGGCTGCCCTACCACCGCGGCGAGGCCGCCGAACCGCTGGCGCGGCCGTGGCTGGCGCGCACGCTGGCGGTCCCCGAACCGGCGCTCGGCCTGTGGCGCGACGTTCACGGCCGCCCGCACCTCGATGCGCGCCACGCCGGCATCGATGTCAACTGGAGCCACAGCGGCGACCTGCTGCTGGTGGCGCTGGCGCAGGACGCGCGGGTCGGCGCCGACATCGAGTTCCTGCGCCCGCGTCCGAACGCGATGACGCTGGCCGCGCGCTTCTTCACGCCGTTCGAAGCGCAGCAGCTGGCCGCCCTGCCGCACGACACCGCCGAAACCCGTTTCGTGCGCCTGTGGTGCGCGAAGGAAGCGGTGCTGAAGGCGCACGGCCGCGGCATCGCCTTCGGCCTGGAACGGCTGGAGTTCACCGCCGACGGCGAGGACTGGGCGCTCAGCGCCTGCGATCCCGCCCTGGGCGTGCCCGCGGACTGGACCCTGCACGTGTTCGCGCCCGCGCCGGGTTACCTGGCGACGCTGGCCTGGCGGTCGATGGCCTGATCCGCCGGCACGACCGGACGACCCCGGCCCGCCGAAGCCTTCAACCCATGTCATTCCGAACCCGCGCAGCGGGTGAGGAATCTCGGTCCCTCAGGCCGCATCGGCGATCGAGAGCCCTCGCCTGCGGTTCGGGGATGACGGGTGCAAACATCATGTGGCCGGGTCAAAGGTCACGATGCTTCCCGAAGCAGGGACAAGCGTATCCCCCACAAGCGGCGCTCGCCGGTCGGGTCCTACAATGAGGCATGACCGACGCCGAACACCCGCTGCGCGCCATGCTGGAAGCCGGCCTGTCCGCGCTCGCGCTCGACGTGGCGCTGGCCGGGCCGCTGCTGGCCTACCTCGACCTGCTGCAGCGCTGGAACGCGGCCTACAACCTCACCGCGATCCGCGATCCGCGCGCGATGGTGACCCTGCACCTGCTCGATTCACTGGCGATGCACGGCCACCTCGACGGCGTGCGCACCCTGGCCGACCTCGGCGCCGGCGCCGGCCTGCCCGGCATCCCGCTGGCGATCGCGCGGCCGGCGCTGCAGGTCACGCTGGTGGAGTCCAACGGCAAGAAGGCGCGCTTCCTGCGCGAGGCGGTGCGCAGCCTGCGCCTGGGCAACGCACGGGTGGTGGAGGCCCGCGCCGAGGCGCTGGACGAACCCGGCGCGTTCGACGCCATCACCGCCCGCGCCCTGGCCACCCTGCCCGACATCCTTGCCGTGGGCGACCACCTGCCCGGCCCCGGCGGCCGGCTGCTGGCGATGAAGGGCGTGGTCCCGCACGACGAGATCGCCGCCCTGCCGCCGGGCTGGCGCCTGGACCGGGTGCATCCGCTGGCGGTGCCGGGCCTGGACGGCGAGCGCCACCTGGTGGTGGTCGCCCGCGACCGCGGCTGAGCCGGGACCGATCCGCCCACCGCGGCCCGCTGCCGCCCCCGGCGCGGCATAATCCCCGGTCCGGCCCCCGCGCGCCCCTGCGTCAGCGGCCGGCTTCCCGCAGCACTCCCGAGGCACCCCGGACCCCCATGGCCCGCATCATCGCCATTGCCAACCAGAAGGGCGGCGTCGGCAAGACCACCACCGCCGTCAACCTGGCCGCGGCGCTGGCGGCCACCCCGAAGCGGGTGCTGCTGATCGACCTCGACGCCCAGGGCAACGCCACCATGGGCAGCGGCATCGACAAGCGCGACCTGCATGCCTCCACCTGCGACGTGCTGCTGGAGGAGATGCACGCCGAGGACGCGCTGATGGAGACGGCCGAGGGCTACGACCTGATGCCGGGCAACACCGACCTCACCGCGGCCGAGATCGAGCTGATGGACGAGGAAGGCCGCGAACAGCGGCTCAAGCGCGCGCTGGACCCCCTGCGCCCGCGCTACGACTTCATCATCGTCGACTGCCCGCCGGCGCTGTCGCTGCTCACGCTCAATGCGCTGACCGCGTCCGACTCGGTGCTGGTGCCGATGCAGTGCGAGTACTACGCGCTGGAAGGCCTGACCGCGCTGCTGCAGACCATCGACGCGCTCAAGCAACGGCTCAACCCGGAACTCGAGATCGAAGGCGTGCTGCGCACCATGTTCGACGTGCGCAACAACCTGGCCAACGCGGTGTCGGCCGAACTGGTCAACCATTTCGGCGACAAGGTGTTCCGCACCATCGTCCCGCGCAACGTGCGCCTGGCCGAGGCGCCCAGCCACGGCCAGAGCATCATCGGCTACGACCGCGCCTCGCGCGGCGGGATCGCCTACCTCGGCCTCGCCGGCGAAGTGCTGCGTCGCCAGCGCGAACGCGAGCAGGCGGCCGCCCACACTCAGAAGAAGGACACGACCGTGACGGAGACACCGGCATGAGCGCGGCCAAGAACGCACCCGCCAAGGGCGCGCCCGCGAAGAAGCGCGGCCTTGGCCGCGGCCTCGAAGCCCTGCTCGGCCCCAAGGCCGCGGCCGAGGCGCCGAAGCTCGAAGCCGCGCCCGGCGACACCCTGCGCCACCTGCCGGTGGACGCGCTGCGCCCGGGCAAGTACCAGCCGCGCCGCGGCATGGACGCGGACAAGCTGACCGAGCTGAGCGAGTCGATCAAGGCGCAGGGCGTGATCCAGCCGATCGTGGTGCGCCAGCTGCCCGACCGCACCTTCGAGATCATCGCCGGCGAACGCCGCTGGCGCGCCAGCCGGCAGGCCGGCCTGGCGGAGATCCCGGTGGTGGTGCGCGAGGTCGACGACCGCACCGTGGTCGCGATGGCGCTGATCGAGAACATCCAGCGCGAGGACCTCAACCCGCTGGAAGAGGCACAGGCGCTGCAGCGCCTGATCGACGAGTTCGACCTGACCCACGCCGCCGCCGCCGAAGCGGTCGGCCGCTCGCGCGCCGCGGTGTCCAACCTGCTGCGCCTGCTGGAACTGCCGCCGGCGATCCGCGCGCTGCTCGAAGCCCGGCGCCTGGAGATGGGCCACGCCCGCGCGCTGCTGACGCTGTCGCCGGAGCTGGCCAGCAGGCTCGCTTCCGAGGCCGCCGAGCACGGCTGGTCGGTGCGCGAGGTGGAGCATCGTGCCGCGCAGTTCGCGGCCGGCAAGGTGCCGACCTCGTCGAAGAAGAAGCCCGGCGCCAAGGCCGCCACCGCGCCCGACATCGCCACGCTGGAAAACGAACTGTCGGAAACGCTCGGCGCCAGGGTCAGCCTCCAGAACGGACGCGGCAACAAGGGCAAGCTGGTGATCCACTACGCCAACCTCGACGCGCTCGACGGCGTGCTGGAGCGGTTGCGGCGACGGTAGTTCCGGTTTTCACGCGAGTCGGCACGCCGTCCGGGGCACGCGCCGGAACACTCCGCCGTCGAGTCCGCCCTTCTCCCGTTCACGGGAGAAGATGCCCCGAAGGGGCGGATGAGGGCGGTTTGCGCGCGCTTTTCCGCCGATTCCTTCGGCTTCCGATACCCTGCACGCATGCAGCGTGCCCTGGGACCGTTTGTCCGCCGCGCTGCGGTGACGCCACGGCACGCGCGCCGGTACCATGCATCGACGCGGCGCATCCCGGCGGCCCATGAGCACCTACCGCCTCAAATCGATCTTCGCACCCGCCTCGGTCGCGATCGTGGGCGGCAGCCCGCGCGCGCGCTCGGCGGGACGCGCGGTGATGCGCAACCTGCGTGAATCCGGCTACGCGGGCAGGATCGGCTGGATCAGCCCGCACCATCGCGAGATCGACGGCATCGCCACCGTCGCCCACCTGCACGACCTCGGCTGGGTGCCGGACCTGGTGGTGGTCACCGCGCCGGCGGCGCTCGTGCCGTCGCTGATCGAGGAGGCGGCACGGGCCGGGGTCGGCGCCGCCGTGGTCCTGACCGCCGAGCTCGGCGCCGGACGCGAGGCCTTCAATGCCGCGATCGCACGCGCCGCGCGTCCGCACGGCATGCGCATCCTCGGCCCGCATTGCCTCGGCATCCTGTCCGCGCACGCGAAGCTCAATGCCAGCATCGCCGCGCGCACCCCGCTGGCCGGCAACGTGGCGCTGGTCTCCGAGTCGAGCGCGATCGCGGCCGCGCTGGTCGAATGGGGCTACGCACAGTCGATCGGCTTCTCGGCAGTGGTGTCGCTGGGCGACGCGATCGACGTCGACTTCGCCGACCTGCTCGACCACCTCGCCACCGATCCGCACACGCACTCGATCCTGCTGTACGTCGAGCACGTCGGCAACGCGCGCAAGTTCATGTCGGCGGCGCGCGCGGCGGCGCGCGCCAAGCCCGTCGTGGTGGTGAAGTCCGGGCGGCCGGAACCCGCGCAGAGCATCGCCGAAGTCGGCATCCGCGCGCTCGCGCCGGCCGATGCGGTGCACGCCGCCGCGTTCCGCCGCGCCGGCCTGCTCCAGGTCGACGCGCTCGACGAGCTGTTCGCCGCGGCCGAGACGCTGGCCACCCTGCACACCTTCCCCGGCCGCCGGCTGGCGCTGCTCGGCAACGGCGGCGGCGTGGGCGTGCTGGCGGCGCAGCAGTTGCTCCGGCTTGGCGGCACGCCGGCGGACCTGTCGCCGGCCACGGTGGAGACGCTCGACCGCCTGCTGCCGGGGCGCTGGTCTCAGGGCAATCCGGTCGACATCGTGGTCGATGCGGATGGCGAGCGCTATGCCACCGCGGTCGAGGCGCTGCTGGCCGATCCGCTCAACGACGCGCTGCTGGTGGTCAACGTGCCGACCGCGTTCACCTCGCCGCGCGAGGCCGCCGACGCCCTGGTCGACGTGCTCGGGCGGCGCAGCGGCGCGGCCGCGCGCAAGCCGGTGTTCGCGGTGTGGCTGGCCGGCGACCCCGGCGCCCACGCCGTGCTGCAGGCGGCAAGCGTGCCCAGCTACGCCACCGAAACCGAGGCCGTGCACGGCTTCATGCACCTGGTGCGCTACCGCGAGGCGCAGCAGGCGCTGATGGAAACCCCGCCCAGCCTGCCGCGCGATTTCGCCGTCGACGCCGCGGCGGCGCGCGCGCTGGTGCAGCAGGCGATCGCCGCCGGGGCCACCCAGCTCGACCCGCAGACCACCGCGCGCGTGCTCGAGGCCTACGGCATCCCGCTTGCGCCGCCGCTGGCGGCGCGCGATCCCGATGCCGCCGTCGCGCTGGCGGCGCCGATGCTGGACGCCGGCCAGACCGTGGCGGTCAAGATCGATTCGCCCGACATCGCGCACAAGACCGCGGTCGACGGCGTGCGCCTGAACCTGGCCAGCCTCCAGGCGGTGCGCGACGCCGCCGGCGAAGTGCTGCGGATCGCGCGCGAACGCCGGCCCGACGCCCGCCTCCGCGGCGTCACCGTGCAACCGATGGTGCACCGCCCCGACGCGCGCGAACTGATCGCCGCGATCGCCGACGACCCGGTATTCGGGCCTGTGGTCGTGTTCGGGCGCGGCGGCACCGCGGTGCGCGTGGTCGACGACCTGGCGCTGGCGCTGCCGCCGCTCGACCTGCGCCTGGCGCACGAGCTGATCGCGCGCACGCGCGTGTCGCGCCGGCTGAAGGAACACCGCAACACCTCTGCCGCCGACGAGCGCGGCGTGGCGCTGGTGCTGGTGAAGCTGGCGCAGTTGGCCGCCGACGTGCCCGAGATCCGGCAGATGAGCCTCAACCCGCTGCTCGCCGATGCCGCCGGCGTGGTCGCGGTGGACGCGCGGATCATCGCCGGGCCGGTCGAGGAACTGCACAAGGGCCGCGGCCACCCGCGCTTCGCGATCTTCCCGTACCCGTCGGAGTGGGAACGCAAGATCGAGTTGGCCGACGGCAGCCCGGCGTTCGTGCGCCCGGTGCGGCCCGAGGACGAGGCGCTGTTCCGCACCTTCTTCAGCCACGTCACCGAGGAAGACCTGCGCCTGCGCTTCTTCCAGCTGGTCAAGCACTTCAGCCACGAGTTCATCGCGCGCCTGACCCAGATGGACTACGCGCGCTCGATCGCGCTGGTCGCGCTCGATGCCGACGGCGCCATGCTCGGCGCGGTGCGCCTGGTCGCCGACGCCAACTACGAGACCGGCGAGTACGGGATCCTGGTGCGCTCCGACCTCAAGGGCAAGGGCATCGGCTGGCAGCTGATGCGGATCATGATCGAGTACGCGGGCTGGCTGGGCCTGCGCGAGGTCGATGGCCAGGTGCTGCGCGAGAATCGCGGCATGCTGGCCATGTGCGAGCAGCTGGGCTTCGACATCGCGCCCGATCCGGACGATCCGATGGTGATGATCGTGCGCCTGAAGGTGGCCGATGCCGATCCGCGCGCGGCAATTGTGTAACGCCCGCGGGCGCGGCTAACCTGTGCGCATGTCCCGGCCCCGCCAGCGCGCGTCCACCGCGCGGTCCCTGCCCGCGCTCGCACGCTTCGCGTGGCTGGCGCTGCTGGTGCTGGGCATCGCCTGCGCGCCTGCGCTGTCGTCCGCCGCCGAGCTGCACGACCTGGTGGCACACGCCGACGACCACGCCGGCGACCCGCCCGGGGATCGCGGCCACGACCACGCCGACGCCGGCGACCGTGACGGGGAGGGCGACGGCCAGGTGCTGCATGCGGTGATGCTGCTCGGCGGCTGCTGCGGCCATGCCAGCGCGACCCTGCCCGGCACCCCGCTGCTGCCCGACCTGCGCGCGGCCGCGCGACCGGACGCGCGCGTCGACGCGCTCCCGCCCGACGCCGGCACCGAGACTCTGCTGCGCCCGCCGATCGCCGCCTGACGCCCCGCGGCTGCGCGCCGCCGTCCGTCAACGCCCCCGATCGGAGACTTCCCATGCTGTTGCGAATCGCGGCCTTCGCCGTGTTCGCGATCGCGCCTTGCGCGCATGCGCAGGCGTGGTTGCCCGATGCCGTGCCCGCGGCATCGAACGAACCCCTGACCCTGGACGACGCGTTCGAGCGCGTCGCCCGGTCCCATCCCGACCTGCGCCTGTTCGGTCCGCGCAGCGAGGCCTTGCTCGCCGAACGCGACTTCGCCACGCTGCGTCCGCCGTTGCGCGCCAGCCTCGACATCGAGAACGCACTCGGCAGCGGCGAAGCCAGCGGCTTCGGGCAGGCCGAGGTCACGCTGTCGCTGGCCGGCGTGTTCGAGCGCGGCGGCAAGCTCGACGCGCGCCGCACGCTGGCGCAGAGCCGCATCGACGCACTGGCAGTGCTGCGCGAGGCGCAGCGGCTGGACCTGCTGGCCGAGGTCGCGCGTCGTTACCTGGCCGCGCAGTCGGCGCGTGCCGAGGCCGCGATCGCGCGGACCGACATCGAACAGCGCAAGCGCACGGTGGCCGCCGCCAGTCAACGCTTGCAGGCGGGCGCGTCGCCGGAATCGGTGGTGCTGACTGCGCAGGCCGCGCTGGCGCGCGCGGAACTGGCGCTGGCACGCGCGATGCAGCTGCAGGAGGCCGCGCAACGGCACCTTGCCGCGCTGTGGGGAGAACGCGAACCGCGCTTCGACGTGGCCGCCGGCGATCCGCTCGCCCTGCCTGCGATCGACGGGCTCGACGCGCTCGCCGACCTGCTGCAGGCATCACCGGAACTGAAGCAGATCGCCGACGAACGCCGCATCCGCGAAGCGCGGCTGCAACTGGCACGCAGCGAGGCGGCGCCGGACATCGACTGGCAACTCGGCGTGCGCCGGCTGCAGGACACCGGCGACACCGCGCTGGTGGCCGGCGTGTCGATGCCGTTGGGCCGGGCACGCCGCGCGCAACCCGGCATCCGCGCCGCCGAGGCCGAATTGGCGATGCTCGGGATCGAACGCGAATCGCGCGATGTCGCCCTGTACGCCACGCTCGCCGAAGCCCACGGCCGCTATCGCGTGGCACGGCTCGAAGTCGAGCGTACGCGCGCCGATGTCCTGCCGCGACTGGCGCGCGCCGAAACGGCGGCCGAACGCGCCTACCGCGCCGGTGCCGTCAGCTACCTCGAATGGTCGCAGCTGCAATCGGACACGATCGCCGCGCGCCGCCAGCAACTCGCCGTAGCACTCGATGCGCACCGCGCCCTGATCGAACTCCAGCGCCTGACCGGCGCTCCGCTGCTGGCCGATGCCCGCGCGAACGCACAAGGAACCGAGCCATGAACCCGTCCCCCGCAATCCGGCTCCTGCCGGTCCTGCTGCTGGTCGCCGCGCTGGCCGCCTGCGGCGGCAAGCCCGTCGCAGGCGGAAGCCGCGGCGAAACCGCCAAAGCCGGCGGCGAGCACGGCCATGAAGCCGGCGAGGACGAACATGGCGACGGCCACGACGAAGGCGCAGCGGCCACCACCATTCCCGACGACGTGGCCACTGCCTCGGGCATTCGCATCGCCGCCGTCGGTGCCGGCACGATCGCCGACGAACACGAAGTGCAGGGCCTGCTGACACCCGCGGAAGGTCGCATCGCGCAGGTCACTGCGCGCTTCCCCGGCCCGATCCGCGCCTTGCGCGCCAACATCGGCGACCAGGTGCGCGCCGGCCAGGCGCTGGCGACCATCGAGAGCAACCTCAGTCTGACCACCTACCCCGTCGCTTCGCCGATTTCAGGCGTGGTGCTGCAGCGTTCCGCGGTGGTGGGCGCGGTCGCGGGCGAAGGCACGCCGCTGTTCGAAGTGGCCGACCTGTCGACGCTGTGGGTGGACCTGCACATCTTCGGCAACGATGCCGGCCACATCACCGCCGGCATCCCGGTCACCATCACCCGCATCAGCGATGGCGTGGTCGCCGAGACCACGCTGGAACGCATCCTGCCCGGCACCGCGACCGCCAGCCAGAGCACCATCGCACGCGCCAGCATCGCGAACGGCGACGGACTGTGGCGCCCCGGTGCCGCGGTGCGTGCGCGGATCGTCGTCGACCAGGCCGACGTCGCACTGGCGGTGCCGGTTTCGGCGCTGCAGCTCGATGAAGGCGGCCGCGACGTGGTCTACGTGCGCGAAGGCGACCGATACCGGGAGCGTGCGGTGACGCTTGGGCGACGCGACGGCAGGCGGGTCGAAGTCACCGCAGGCCTCGAGGCGGGCGAGAACGTCGTCATCGCGCAGAGCTTCCTGGTCAAGGCGGACATCGGCAAGTCCGCCGCGGCGCACGAGCACTGAGGCGCGGCCATGCTCGAGACCATCATCGCCTTCTCCATCCGGCATCGCTGGGTGATGCTGCTGCTGACGCTGGGTCTGATCGCCATCGGCAGCTGGAGCGCCACCAGACTGCCGATCGACGCCACGCCCGACATCACCAACATCCAGGTGCAGGTCAACACCGAAACGCCCGGCTATTCGCCGCTTGAATCCGAACAGAGGGTGACCTTCCCCATCGAAACCGCGCTGGCGGGCTTGCCGGGGCTGGACTACACGCGCTCGATCTCGCGCTACGGGCTGTCGCAGGTTACCGTGGTGTTCGAGGACGGCACCGATATCTTCTTCGCGCGCCAGCAGGTGGCCGAACGCCTGCAGCAGGCCCGTGCGCAGCTGCCGGACGGACTGGAACCGTCGCTGGGACCGATCGCGACCGGCATGGGCGAGATCTTCATGTACACCGTCGATGCCGCGCCGGGCGCGCGCAAGCCCGATGGCGGCGCGTACACGCCCACCGACCTGCGCACGCTGCAGGACTGGGTGATCCGGCCGCAGCTGCGCAACGTGCCCGGCGTGACCGAGGTCAACACCATCGGCGGCTACGCACGGCAGATCCACGTCACGCCGGATCCGGTGAAGCTGCGCGCGCTGGGCTTCACGCTGCAGGATGTCGTCGACGCGCTCGCGAGCAACAACCGCAACGTCGGCGCCGGTTACATCGAGCGCAATGGCGAACAGCTGCTGGTGCGCGTGCCGGGCCAGGTCGACGGCGCCGAACAGCTCGGGCAGATCGTGCTCGACCGTCGCGGCGGCGTGCCGATCCACGTACACGACGTGGCCGATGTCGGCGAGGGCAAGGAGCTGCGTAGCGGCGCCGCCACCCAGAACGGCCATGAAGCCGTGGTCGGCACGGTGGTGATGCTGGTCGGCGCCAACAGCCGCGAGGTGTCGAAGGCCGCGGCGGCCAGGCTGGAGGAAGCCAACGCCAGCCTGCCCGAAGGCGTGGTGGCGACGGCGGTGTACGACCGCACCGCGCTGGTCGACCGCACCATCGCCACGGTGACGAAGAACCTGGTCGAAGGCGCGCTGCTGGTGATCGTGGTGCTGTTCCTGCTGCTGGGCAATGTCCGCGCCGCGCTGATCACCGCGGCGGTCATCCCGCTGTCGATGCTGTTCACCCTCACCGGCATGGTCCGTGGCGGCGTGTCGGGCAACCTGATGAGCCTGGGTGCGCTGGATTTCGGGCTGATCGTCGACGGCGCGGTGATCATCATCGAGAACTGCCTGCGCCGCTTCGGCGAACTGCAGCATGCGCTCGGGCGGACGATGACCCGCGAGGAACGCTTCGCCGCGACTGCCGGCGCGACCGCGGAGGTGATCCGCCCCAGCCTGTTCGGGCTTGGCATCATCACCGCCGTGTACCTGCCGATCTTCGCGTTGACGGGCGTGGAAGGAAAAATGTTCCATCCAATGGCGATCACGGTGGTGCTGGCGCTGACCGGCGCGATGCTGCTGTCGCTGACCTTCGTGCCGGCGGCCATCGCCGTGTTCCTCGGCGGCAGGGTCGACGAGCGGGAGAGCCGCCTCATCGTCGGGTGCAAGCGCCTCTACGCGCCGGCATTGCGCGCATCGCTGCGCCTGCGCGTGCCGGTGGTGGCGCTGGCCACCCTGTCCACCGTGCTGTGCGGCGTGCTGGCGACCCGGCTGGGCAGCGAGTTCATCCCCAACCTCGACGAGGGCGACGTGGTGGTCCAGGCGCTGCGCATCCCCGGCACCAGCCTGGGCCAGTCGGTGGCGATGCAGGAAGTGCTGGAAGCCGAACTCGGCAAGTTGCCGGAAGTGCAGCGCGTGTTCGCCAAGATCGGCACCGCGGAGATCGCCAGTGACCCGATGCCGCCGTCGATCGCCGACACCTTCGTGATGCTGAAGGACCGCACGGACTGGCCCAACCCGCGCAAGCCCAAACCCGAACTGCTGGACGAGATCAGCGACCTCATCGCCAGGGTGCCCGGCAACAACTACGAAGTCACGCAGCCGATCCAGATGCGCACCAACGAGTTGATCTCGGGCGTGCGCGCGGATGTCGCGGTGAAGGTCTACGGCGACGATCTCGAGGAACTGGTGCGCGTGGCCGGACAGGTGCAGGCGTTGATGGCGTCCGTGCCAGGCGCGACCGACGTCAAGGCCGAGCAGGCCACCGGCCTGCCGATGCTGACCGTGGCGCCGGATCGCATGGCACTGGGCAACTACGGACTCAACCCGGGTGCGGTGCAGGACGCCGTGGCCACGGCGATCGGCGGCACCACGGCCGGACAGCTGTTCGAGGGCGACCGCCGCTTCGACGTGGTGGTGCGGTTGCCGGATGCGCTGCGCGAGGATCCGCGCGCATTGGCCGAGTTGCCCATTGCCCTGGGCGAAAGCGGCGAGGCCGACGAGTCGAGCGGTGTCGCGACCTGGCAGACCGGCGCACCGCGCACGGTGCCGCTGCGTGAGGTGGCGAAGATCGAGACGCGCCTGGGGCCGAACCAGATCAACCGCGAGAACGGCAAGCGCCGCATCGTGGTCAGCGCCAACGTGCGCGACCGCGACCTCGGCAGTTTCGTCGGCGACCTGCAGCGGTCGGTCAACGCCAGTCTGAAGCTGCCGGAGGGCTACTGGATCGCCTACGGCGGCACCTTCGAGCAGCTGATCTCGGCCAGCAAGCGGCTGGCGGTGGTGGTGCCTTTGACGCTGCTGCTGATCGTCGGCCTGCTGTTCCTCGCCTTCGGTTCGCTGAAGGACGCCGCGATCGTGTTCTCCGGCGTGCCGCTGGCGCTGACCGGCGGCGTGCTGGCGTTGTGGACGCGCGGCATCCCGCTGTCGATCTCCGCCGGCGTCGGTTTCATCGCCTTGTCGGGCATCGCGGTGCTCAACGGGCTGGTGATGATCAGCTTCATCCGCAAGCTGCGCGAGCAGGGCGCGTCGCTGGACGTCGCCATCGTCGACGGTGCGCTGGGTCGCCTGCGCCCGGTACTGATGACCGCGCTGGTGGCGTCGCTTGGCTTCCTGCCGATGGCGCTCAACACCGGCGCCGGATCGGAAGTGCAGCGACCGCTGGCGACGGTGGTGATCGGCGGGATCGTGTCCTCGACGCTGCTGACGCTGCTGGTGCTGCCGGCGCTGTATCGCTGGCTGCATCGCGACGCAGGCCATCAGGACCGGGACACCCGGACGCGCATCGCGGAAACGGCGTGAGCGACGCCTGCCGCGCACGCCGCCCCGCCCGGACGCGGCGTTGCGGGAGGCGAGGCCGCGTCGCGTGCTGGCCATCGTGCTCCTGGCCAACCCCGGCGGTGGCGCGAGTTGCTGGCCGGCGCGTGGTACAGCGGCGCCTCGTCGCCGCTGTCGGGCCTGCGCGACGGGACGCGCATCCACCTGCCTGCCCGGCGTGCCGGTGATCGATGCCAGCCTGCGCACCCGGTGGCGGTGGCGATGGTCCCGGGCCTGCCGGTCTTCGGCGCCGCGCCCGCGGTCACCGCGCAGATCATCCGGCGGCGGCGCAGCCCGGGGCGTGCCGCTGTTAGGGGCGATGGGATGGGCCGCCGTGGCGACCCTCTGCCCGAATGGGCGTTGCCCGGGCTGCGCCCGCCCGGGCGCCCCGGCGGCATCCCCCTGGCATGGCCCGGGCGTGCTCGCGCAACGACGGCGATGAGCGCTGCCGGTTGCTGTCGGCGACCGCGCGGGCCGGGAGGGGGCAGGCCCGGGACGGAGGCTGAACGACCCGACTTGTCCACAGGCCAGGCGGCAGGCATAATGCGCGGCTCGCTGCGGCCGGCCCGTTCAGGAACATCCGTTCCGGACAGGCCACGGACCGTGGGCCCGGACACGCGATTCCGCCCACATCCGCGCAACGACCTCCGCCCGCATTGCGTGGCGGGCACGGCCGCACGGCCTCGCCCGCCGGGGCCGCTGCCTCCCTGGCCAAGGGAAGCCCAACACTGATCGAGGTGCGTCATGTCCCGAGTCTGCCAAGTCACCGGCAAGCGTACGACCACCGGCAACAACGTCTCGCATTCCAACCGCAAGACGCGTCGCCGTTTCCAGCCGAACCTGCACGAGCGCCGGTTCTGGGTGGCCAGCGAGAACCGCTGGGTCAAGCTGCGTGTTTCCACTGCTGCCCTGCGCACCATCGACAAGAACGGCATCGACGCCGTGCTGGCCGACCTGCGCAAGCGCGGCGAGAAGGTCTGAGGAGTAGAACATCATGGCAAGCAAGCGCGACAAGATCCGCCTGATTTCGTCGGCCAACACCGGCCACTTCTACACCACGGACAAGAACAAGAAGAACACGCCCGGCAAGATGGAGATCAAGAAGTACGATCCCGTCGTGCGCAAGCACGTGGTCTACAAGGAAGGCAAGATCAAGTGACTGACGGCCCATGCGCGAAGCGCATGGCTGCCGGAAGTCATCCCCGCGAAAGCGGGGATCCAGAAGAAACCCGCCGCAAGGCGGGTTTCTTGCTTTCAGCTTTCCGGGATTGCTGGGCATCCCGCCACCTGTCATCCCAAGCGCAGCGAGGGATCTCCCAGCCCGTGCCCGGTTTGCAGGCAACCGCAGATCCCTCGCTGCGCTCGGGATGACATTCCTCCAGCCACCCCGGACACCCAGCCGCCCCCCGCCGCTGGCAATCCCCGCCCCAACCGGCACAATCGGCGCATGCACCTCCCCGACCTCGACTATGGCCTGTGGCTGCTGATCGCCGACTGGCTGATCCGGATCGGCGCGTTGCTGTGGATCCCCGCGCGCACCACGCCGGGCGCGGCGCGCAGTTGGATGCTGCTGGTGGCCTTCGTGCCCCTGTTCGGCCTGCCGCTGTACCTGCTGCTCGGCCATCCGTGGCTGTCGGCCGAACGCGTGCAGCGCCAGCGCCTGGCCTCGCAGGTGATCCGCGACGAACAGGCGCCGCTGGCCGACCAGCGCTGGACGCCGCCGCCGCACGGCGCGGAAGCGGAGATGGTGCCGCTGGTCGAGCGCCTCGGCGACTTCATGCCCACCCACGGCAACCAGGTCGAGCTGCTGGACCACTACGACGCCTCGCTGCAGCGCCTGATCGAGGACATCGATGCGGCGAAGCAGCGCGTGCACCTGCTGTACTACCTGATGTTCGACGACGCGGTCGGCGACGCCGTCGCGGCGGCGCTGGAGCGCGCGGCGGCGCGCGGCGTGCAGTGCCGGCTGCTGCTGGACGCGGTGGGCGCCAAGCGCGGCCTGCGCCGCTATCGCGCACCGTTGCGCGCCGCCGGCGTGCAGGTGCACGCGATGCTGCCCGGTGGCCTGCGCTGGCGCCGCAGCGGGCGCATGGACCTGCGCAACCACCGCAAGGTGGCGGTGATCGACAACGGCGCGGCGTGGGTGGGATCGCAGAACCTCGCCGACGCCGACTTCATCCCGGCCTTCCCCAACCGCGAGCTGGTCGCGCGCGTGCAGGGCCCGGCGGTGGCGCACCTGGAGGCGGTGTTCGCCAGCGACTGGTTCATCGAGACCGGCGAGCGCCTCGCGGTGACGCCGACCCTGCCGCTGCACCATGCCGACATCGCCGCGCAGCTGCTGCCCAGCGGCCCGGCCTATCCGTTCGAGAACGCGCGCGACACGGTCAACGCGCTGATCCACCTCGCCAAGCGCAGGCTGGTGCTGGTGACGCCGTACTTCGTGCCCGACGACGCCACCCTCGCCGCGCTGCGCATCGCCGCGCTCTCGGGCGTGGACACGCAGCTGATCCTGTCCAGGAGCAACAACCAGCAACTGACGGCATGGGCGCAGGAGTCCTACTACGCCGAACTGCTGTCGGCCGGGGTGAAGATCGCGCTGTACCGGCCGCACTTCCTGCATGCCAAGCACCTCAGCGTGGACGAGGGCATGGCCCTGGTCGGTTCGATCAACCTCGACATCCGCTCGTTCGCGCTCAACGCCGAAGTCGGCCTGCTGTGCTACAGCCACGACGTGGTGGCGCGGATGCGCGCGATCGAAGCGAGCTACCTCGCCGACGCCGAGCACCTCGACGCGGCCGCCTGGGCGCGGCGTCCGGCATGGCGGCGCAGCCGCGAGGGCATCGCGCGCCTCGCCGACGCCTTGTTGTAGTCGAACAGGCCTCGCGCCGGCGCCGGCGCCGGCGCGCCACGCGATACACTTCGGGCGCATCGCGCTTCGGGAGGGTGGATGCTGCCGGGTTGGGTCCTGCTGCTGGTGTCGGTCGGCTACGCCGCGCTGCTGTTCGCGGTGGCGTGGCTCGGCGACCGCTATCCGCTGTATCCGCAGCGGCCCTGGCTGCGTCCGATGGTCTACAGCCTGGCGCTGGCGGTGTACTGCTCGTCGTGGACGTTCTACGGCGCGGTCGGCACCGCGGCCCGCTCCGGCCTGGGCTACCTGCCGATCTACCTCGGCCCGCTGCTGTTGCTGCTGTTCGGCTGGCGCATCCTCGAGCGCATGGCGCTGGTGGCGCAGGGCCAGAACACGGTGTCGATCGCCGACTTCATCGCCTCGCGCTACGGCCGTTCGCAGCCGCTGGCGGCGCTGGTGGCCTCGATCGCGCTGATCGCGGCGGTGCCCTACCTCGCGCTGCAGTACAAGGCGGTGGCGATCAGCCTCGGCGTGCTTGGCGGCGTCGACCCGCAGGGACCGGCGCTGGGCGACCCGGCGCTGTACGTCGCGGCGCTGATGGCGCTGTTCGCGATCCTGTTCGGCACGCGCCAGGTCGACGCCACCGAGCACCGGCCGGGCATGATGCTCGCGGTCGCGCTGGAATCGCTGGTGAAGCTGGTGGCCCTGGTCGCGGTCGGGCTGTTCGCCTCGCGCTGGCTGGGCGTGCGCGACCTCGACTTCGTCGCCGCCACGCGCACGCTGGTCGACGTGGCGCCGCCGGTGGGCTTCGTGGCGCAGACGCTGCTCGCGTTCGCGGCGATCTTCTGCTTGCCACGCCAGTTCCACGTGGCGATCGTGGAATGCGGCAACGTCGAGGACATCCGTCGCGCGCGCTGGATGTTCGGCGGCTACCTGGTGGTGGTGACGCTGATGGTGATCCCGATCGCCAGCGCCGGCATCGCCCTGTTCGGCCACGGCGGCCCGGTGGCCGCGGACAGCTTCGTGCTCGCGCTGCCGCTGGCCGAGCGCCACAACATGCTGGCCCTGCTGGCCTACGTCGGCGGCTTCTCCGCGGCCACCGGCATGGTGATCGTGGCCAGCGTGGCGCTGGCGACGATGGTCAGCAACGACCTGGTGATGCCGCTGCTGCTGCGTCGCGGCTGGGCGCAGCGCAGCGGCGGCGACGTCGCCTCGGCCGTGCTGTGGGTACGCCGCATCGCCATCGTCGGCATCGCCGCGCTCGCGTGGGGCTACTACCGCGCCAGCGGCAGCGACACCACGCTCGCCGCCTACGGCCTGATGTCGTTCGCGGCGGTGGCGCAGTTCGCGCCGGCCCTGATCGGCGGCCTGTACTGGCGAGGCGCCAGCCGCCAGGGCGCGGAGGCCGGCCTGCTGATCGGCTTCGGCGTGTGGCTGTACACGCTGCTGCTGCCGACCCTCACCGACGCCGGCTGGTTCGACCCCGCGTGGCTGACCGAGGGGCCGCTCGGCATCCACTGGCTGCGCCCGCGGCAATTGTTCGGGCTGGGCGGCTGGGACCCGCTGACGCATGGCACGTTCTGGTCGCTGCTGGCCAACGTCGGCGCCCTGCTGCTGGTCTCGGCGCGCTGGCGGCCGAGCCTGGACGAGCGCCTGCGCGCGGCGCCGTTCCTCGATCCCTACGCCGAGCGCCGCGCCCTGGCCACCGGCGACTGGCAGGGCAACGTCACCCTCGGCGACCTGCTGACGCTGGCCGGGCGCATCGTCGGCGAGCGCACCGCGCAGCGCGCGTTCGAGGAACACGCGGCCGAGCTGGGCCACGACCTGCAGCCGCAGGCGCGCGCCGACCGCCACTGGGTGCAGTTCACCGAGCGACTGCTGGCCGCGGCGGTGGGCGCGGCGTCGGCGCGGCTGGTCCTGACCAGCGCGCTCAAGGGCTCGGGCATGGAAGTGGCCGAGGTGGTGGCGGTGCTGGACGAAGCCGGGCAGGAGCTGCGCTTCAACCGGGAGATCCTGTCGAACACGCTGGAGAACATCGACCAGGGCGTGAGCGTGGTCGACGGCGGCATGTGCCTGGTGGCGTGGAACCGCCGCTACCAGCAGCTGTTCGGCTATCCCGACGGCATGCTCTACGTCGGCCGCCCGGTCGCGGACCTGATCCGCTACAACGCCGAGGGCGGCGAACTGGGCAACCTCGACAGCGACGAGATCGACGGCGAGGTCGACAAGCGCATCGCCTACATGCGCGCCGGCTCGCCGCACGTGAGCGAACGCATGCGCGCCAACGGCCAGGTGCTGGAGCTGCGCGGGCAGCCGCTGCCCGGCGGCGGCTACGTCACCAGCTACAGCGACGTCACCGAGCACAAGCGCGCCGAGCGCGCGCTGCGCGAGGTCAACGAGCACCTCGAGCAGCGCGTGGCCGAGCGCACGCGCGAGGCCGAAGTCGCGCAGGAGTCGCGCTCGCGCTTCCTCACCGCGGTCAGCCACGACGTGCTGCAGCCGCTCAACGCCGCGCGCCTGTTCACCTCGGCGCTGCGCGAGAGCCGCGAGGCCAGCGAGCAGGCGCACCTGGCCGAGCGCGTCGACACCGCGCTGCGCGCCGCCGAGGAGCTGCTGGACGGCCTGCTCGACGTGTCGCGGCTCGATGCCGGTGCGCTGAGGCCGGAGCTGTCCGACTTCGATGCCGCCGAGCTGCTGCGCGAGCTGGCCGCGCAGTACGCGCCGATGGCCGCGGCGCGCAGCATCGACATCCGCATCCACGCGCGGCCGCTGCCGGTGCGCAGCGACCGCCGCCTGCTGCGTCGCGTACTGCAGAACTTCATCGCGAATGCCCTGCGCTACACCCCGCGCGGGCGGGTGGTCCTGGCGGCGCGCAGGCGCGGCGACCAGGTCGCGCTGCAGGTATGGGACACCGGTCCGGGCATCCCCGAGCACCACATGCGCCAGATCTACGACGAGTTCCATCGCTACGAACAGCCGTTCGACTGGGACGGCCGCGGGCTCGGGCTGGGCCTGTCGATCTGCCAGCGCATCTCGCGCCTGCTCGGGCACGCGCTCGACGCCCGCTCCGCGCCCGGCCTCGGCAGCATGTTCTCGATCGTGGTGCCGCGCGCGCAGGCGGCGGCGATGCCGCATGCGGCCGCCGCAGGCCTCGACATGCAGCGCACGCTCGACGGCCTGTGCGTGCTGTGCGTGGACAACGACAGCGACATCCTCGCCGGCATGGACGCGCTGCTGTCGCGCTGGGGCGTGCGCACGGTGCTGGCGAGCACGGTCGACGACGCGCTGGCGAAGATGGCGCAGCAGCCCGACGTGCTGCTGGTGGACTACCACCTGCACGACCGGCTGGACGGCCTCGACACGCTCGATGCGCTGCGCGCGGCGGCCGGCCACGCGATCCCGGGCGCGCTGCTCACCGCCGACGGCAGCGACACCCTCGGCCAGGCCGCCCGCGCGCGCGGCTACCGCGTGCTCACCAAGCCGGTGAAACCCGCCTCGCTGCGCGCGTTCCTGACCGCGCAGCGCGCGCTGGCCATCGGCACCTGAGCCGCGGCACCCGCTCCGGCGCCGGCACCCTCACTGCGGGAACGCCAGCGGCTGGCCGGCGTGGGCCTGCTTCAGCGCGGCGCACAGGCGGATGTCCTCGGTCGCCTGCGCGAGCGCCAGCGGCGCGCCCTCGAAGTCCTGCACGATCGGGCCGTAATGGGCCTGGAGCTCGCTGGCGCCCGCCACGTCGCAGCGTCCGATCGCCTCCACCGCGATCACCCCTTGCACCATGAAAGGCCCCACCCGGGCCCGCAGCGCGTCGAAGTTCGCGCGCAGCCAGGTGCGCAGCGCCGGGCGCAGCGACGGGATGCCACTCTGCCCGCCGACCCACGGGAGCTCGTTCGCGCGCACCGCGCCCTCGTCCAGCATCAACGCACGGAAACGCGCCGCGAGTGCGGGATCCTCGACCAGCCCCATCGCGCCCAACAGCTCGCCACGCAGCGTCGGGTCCTCGCTGCCGCGCAGGTGCCGTTCGGCCGCGTCGAAGGCCGCGATGCCGCCGTCCTGCAGCGCGATCACCAGCGCATTGGCACGCAGGTCGCGCGACACCGCGTCGACATGCAGCGCGCCGTCGCCGTCGAGTCCCAGCACCCGGCGACCCTGCGCCGCCAGCGGCGCGCGCACCGCCGGATCGCGCAGGCGGAAGGCGAACACCCAGACCAGGGTCTCGCGCAGCGCGCGCATCTCGTCGCTGTCGCCCGCGCGCGGCTCGAGTCCCAGCTGTGCCAGCCGCGGGCGGTAGATCGCCGCGATCCGCGCACGGAACTCGTCGCGCGCGGCTTCGTCGTCGAGCAGCTGCTCCCACATCCAGCGCAGGTTGACGAAGGGCAGGGTCGTGGCCTCGGCGCTGCGCGCCCCGGCCAGTTGCGGCAGCGCGGCCAGGAACGCGGACGACGCCAGCGTACCGGCCTTGAAGCCCGCCTGCAGCGCATCGGCATAGGCCTGCTGCTCGCGTTCGCCGAGGCTCGCGAAGCGCCCGGTCAGCGCGGCCTGCAGCGGCGCCTCCAGCACGTAGCGGTAGTAGCCGCGGGCGTCGGCGTTGGGCATCACCCAGGCCGGGCAGCTTCGGGCTTCGTGCAGCTCGACGCGCGACGCGCGCCCGGACACCAGCGCGCACTGCGTGCGCGTGGCTTCGCCGTCGCCGTAACGCACGCACATCGGCAGGGTCCAGGCCTGGTCGGCGTCGGCGGACGAGCCCACCGGCAGGTAGCGCCGCTGGCGCACCTGCAGCGCCGGCGTCGCGCTGCCGCAGTCGAGCGCCACCTGCAGCTCGGGCACGCCCGGCTGGCCGATGAAGCTGTCCAGCGTCGCCAGCACGCCGTCGGGTTCGGCGGCGCGCTTCGAGATCGACGCGAACAGGTCGCCGCGCGTCGCGTTGCCGCGCGCGTGCGCCGCGAGGTAGTCGCGCACGCCATCACGGAATGCCGCCTCGCCGATGTAGTGCTCGACCATGCCCAGCACCGCGCCGCCCTTGTCGTAGGTGATGCCGTCGAACGCGGACTGGATGTCGGTGTATTCGCGGATCGGTTCGCCGATCCGGCGGGTGCTGGCCAGGCTGTCGCGGTCCATGGTCCGCAACGTGGCGTCGAGCATCGCGGCATCGGCCTTCAGGTCGGGCTGCAGCTGCTGGGTGATCTTGTAGCCCATCCAGTTGGCGAAGGCCTCGTTGAGCCACAGGTCGTCCCACCAGCGCATCGTGACCAGGTTGCCGAACCACTGGTGCGCCAGCTCGTGCGCCGACACCATCCAGAAGGACAGGCGCTCGCTGGCCGGCGCGGCGGCGTCCGGGAACAGCAGCGAATCGCGGTAGACGATCAGCCCCGCGTTCTCCATCGCACCCCAGGCGAAATCGGGTGCGGCGACGTTGTCGAGCTTGGCGAAGGGATACGGCGTGCCGAAGTAGTCCTCCAGCGCATGCACGATCGCGGGCGTGTGCTCGCGGCCGTAGGCGGACTGGCCGGCCTGCCCCCTGGGCACGAGGGTGCGGAACGGGAGCGCGGCCTTGCGCGTGCCACGCGCGTCGATGGCGGGGCCCTCGGCGACGTCCCAGGGCCCGACCGCGAACGCGACGAGGTAGCTCGGCAACGCTTCGGTACGCGCGAAGCGGACGCGTCGGAAACCGTCCTCCATCGCCTCGCTGCCCACCTCCGCGGTGTTGGCGGCGGCGACCGCGTCGGCCGGCACGCGCAGGGTGAGTTCCCAGGGTTGCTTGAACGCGGGCTCGTCGAAGCCGGGGAAGGTCGCGCGCGCCGCGAGCGGCTCCATCTGGGTGATGACGTAGTCCAGGCCTGCCTGCTTGGCGCGGTAGGCGCCTTCGAGCGCGCCGAACGCGGCGGCATGGTCGAACTCCAGCGCCAGCGGGCCGGCCGGCAACGCGTCGGGCGCCTCCAGCCTGAGCACGCCGGAGGGATGCACCTGGGTGGCCACCAGCGGCAGCCGCCGGCCGTCGCCGAGCACCGCTTCGGCGCGCGTGATCTCCAGGTCCCGGCCATGCAGCCAGAGCGTGCGCAACGGGCGCGCGAGCGTCGCCTCGATGCGCGTGTGGCCGCTGAAGCGCTCCTCGCGCGGATCGATGCGCAGGTCCAGCTGCACCAGCGTCGGCACCACGTCGCGCGGCAGCGGCCCGGTGGGCACGTCCTCCGCGGCGCGCGCCGCCGCCCCGCCCAGCAGCGCCGCCAGCGCCAGCCCATGGATCCATCGCATGCCCGCCTCCTTGTCCGTGGTCCCCAGGAAGTCCAACGCAGCCGCCCGCAGAACCCGGTCGCGCACGCCCGCGTGTCGCGCGCCACGCTAGCGCAGGCCGCGGTGGCGGCAATACTCCCAAAAGTGAGCAGTCGCGCCGCTGCGTGGGCGCGGATGCGGGCGGCTCAGTCGCCGTCGCCGTCGGGCGCGACCACGTCGTCGGGATCGACCGCGAGCTTGCCGGCCATCAGCACCGCCTGGGTGCGGTTGCTGGCGCGCAGCTTGCGCAGGATCGCGCTCATGTGGGCCTTGATCGTGGCTTCGGATACGCCCAGTTCGTAGCCGATCTGCTTGTTGAGCTTGCCCGAGCCGAGCATCTGCAGCACCCGGAACTGCTGCGGCGTGAGTTCGCGCACGCGCGCGGCGATGTCGTGCTCGTCGGCCGAGGCGGCCGGCGCCGACAGCGCGACATCCGGCACCCAGCGGTCGCCGTCGAGCACCCGGCGCAGCGCGATGCCGAGCGTCTCCGCGTTCGAGGACTTCGGGATGAAGCCCATCGCGCCGTGGTCGAGCGCGCGCCGGATCACCGCCGGCTCCTCGCGCGCGGACACCATCACCACCGGCAGCTCCGGATGCAGGCCGCGCAGGTGCACCAGCGCGCTGAAGCCCTGGGTGCCGGGCATGTTGAGGTCGAGCAGCAGCAGGTCGGCGTCGGGGTGCGCGTCGGCCATGGCGTAGAGCGCCCCGGCGTTGTCGGCCTCGTGCAGCACCGCGTCCGGGATCACCCGGACCACGGCGCCACGCAGGGCCTCGCGGAACAGCGGGTGGTCGTCGGCGACGAGGATCGTGGTCACGGCCGGCATCGGCCCGCGCCGCGCCGGCGATCCCGCGCGTCCGCCCTCGACGTGTCTGCTGTCATCGCGTCCTCGGCTCCTTCAGGCCCCGTGCCGGTTCTTCACCAGCGAATCGACCACCGACGGGTCGGCCAGGGTGCTGGTGTCGCCGAGCTGCTCGGGCGCGTTCTCGGCGATCTTGCGCAGGATACGCCGCATGATCTTGCCCGAGCGCGTCTTCGGCAGGCCCGGCGCCCACTGCAGGAAGTCGGGCGAGGCGATCGGTCCGATCTCCTTGCGCACGTGCGC
>JAIUOJ010000001.1 GCA_020161335.1 Pseudomonadota bacterium | reverse complement strand
CCGCCGGCCTTCATCAGGCTGCGGGTCAACGCATATTCGAGCTTCGTGATCTCGCGCGCGGTGGCGTCGGGATCCTGCGCCCGCAGGCGCGCCAGCTCGGCGCGGGCCGCGGCGGGGCTATTGGCTGCCGGCGCGGCGGGGTCGCCGGCGCCGGGGGAACAGGCCGCCGCCAGCAGCACGATGGCGGCGGGCAGGCAAGCAGACAGGCAAAAGCGCAGGCAGGCGTGCATGGGAGGATTCCATCGGGTCTCCTCTCATGAAGCGGAAAAGGGCGTGCAAACGGACACGCCCCCTCGCCGAATTGCATCCCATCGACGCCGGGCCGCGACGGCAGGCGTCAACGAACGGCGGAACGCAACGCGATCGCGTCCCGCCGGGGCGTCATTGCGCGGCTGCGATGACCCCGCAGGCCAGCCGCGCGCCGGCATTGCCGGTGGGCTGGGTGGTGTAGTCATCCGGGTCGGCGTGCACGATGACGCCCTTGCCGAGGATGTCGGTGGCGGCACCGTCGCCCAGGGTCACGCCCTGCAGCAGGGTATCCACCATCGCCACGCCCTGGTCGTTGGCCAGGATGTTGTCGCTGTCGCCGCCGTGGTGGGTGCCGTGGCCGACGCGGCCGTGCTCGCTGCTGGCGGGATTGAAGTGGCCGCCGGCGCTGGTCGCGTCCGGCGCGCTGCAGTCGCCCTTCTCGTGCACGTGGAAGCCGTGCTCGGTGCCCGGCGGCAGGCCGCGCACTTCGCCCGTGGCGCGGATGCCACCATCGACCACCGCGAAAGTGACCATGCCGCTGGTCTGGCTGCCTTGGGTGGGCTTGAGTTCGGCGTTCGCCGCCAGCGGGGCCGCCACCGGCGCGTCCGCGGCCGGGGCCGGCGCAGCCGCCGGGGCTTCCGGCGCAGGGGCCGCCGGCTCGGCGGGCGTCTTGGGCTGGCAGGCCGCGAGCAGCACCACGGCCGCGGGCAGGAGCAGCAAGGAGGTCTTGCGCATGGGAGTCCTCTCGGGGGAAGCCGTGCCGGAATGCACGTCGCCCGGAGTGTAGCGACGCCGTTATTGCGCCGCGGTGATGACCGCGCAGGCGACGCGCGCGCTGATCGCGCCGGGGGTGGCGCCGAGCACCAGCAGCGAACGCCCGACGATGTCGTTGTCGGCACCGCCGCCGAGCACCGCGCCGGGGACCAGCAGGTCGACCTGGGCCACCCCATCGGGTCCGGCGACGATGCGTCCAGGCGCAGTGCCGACCGCGCCATCCTGCTGCGCGCCGGCCAGCGGATCGTAGTAGCGCCCCGCACCGCGCGCATCGACCGCACTGCAGTCGCCGCGCTCATGCACCTGCAGGCCATGGGCACCGTTGCGCACCAGCCCGCCGACGAGGCCGCGCACGCGCACGCCGCCCTCCACCTGCACCAGCACCATGCGTCCGCTGACCAGGCTGCCCGACGCCGACGCGAGGTTGGCGATGGCCTTGGCCTCGGTACCGGTGCTGGCGATGTGGCGCGGCGGCGTGGTCGCTGCGCGCGGCGACGGCGCGCTGGCGCAGGCCGCGAGCAGCAGCAGGGATGCGCCGAGCAGCGGAGTGGCGAACGACGGCATTGACATGGAACGTCCCTGGACCCTTGGCATGGCGACGACGATAGCGACTGGACCCTTGCCACGCGATGAAGTTCCCACGCGGCGCGCGTCGATATCCCACGCGCGGCCTGCTCCCGTGCACGGGAGAAGGTGCCTCGTAGGGGCGGATGAGGGCGCGTTCGCGCGGTCCAGGTGCGCCCCCACCCGCCTGCGGCACCTTCCCCCGCACCGCGGGGAAAGGGACAGCCGGTGCATGTCGACACCGCCTGGCTGTGTAAACCTAGCGCCGCTTGCGGCTGGTGCCGAGCTTGCGCGTCACCGTGTTGCGGCCCAGGCCCAGCCGCGTCGCCGCTTCGGTGCGACGGCCGCCGGTGTGTTCGAGCGCGGCTTCGAGCAGGGCGCGGTCGAAGCGTTCGCGCGCGAGCGCATGCAGGTCGGCCACGCCCGCGGACAGGCGTTCGCGGGCCCACGCGCGCAGCGCGTCGTCCCAGCCATCGCGCGCGCCATCGCCCGACTGCAGCATGCCGTCGAGGTCGGTCGGCGTGACCGTGTCCGCCGGTGCCAGCGCCGCCAGCCGCCAGCACAGGTTCTCCAGCTCGCGCACGTTGCCCGGCCAGTCATGCGCCAGCAGCCGCTCCAGCGCGGCCTTGCCGAAGCGCTTGGGCGGTGCGGAGAACTTCTCGGCCGCCTCGTGCAGGAAGCGCTCGGCCAGCACCGGGACGTCGGCGCGACGCTCGCGCAGCGGCGGCAGGCGCAGGCGCACCACGTCGAGCCGGTGCAGCAGGTCGGCGCGGAAGCGGCCCTCGCGCACCAGCGCTTCGAGGTCCTGGTGGGTGGCGGCGATCACGCGCACGTCGACGCGGATCAGCTCGCGCCCGCCGACCCGGAAGAACTCGCCCTCGGCCAGCACGCGCAGCAGCCGCGTCTGCAGCGAGGCCGGCATGTCGCCGATCTCGTCGAGGAACAGCGTGCCGCCGTCGGCCTGCTCGAAGCGCCCGGTGTGGCGCTTGGCCGCGCCGGTGAACGCCCCGGCCTCGTGGCCGAACAGCTCGCTTTCCAGCAGTTCCGCGGGAATCGCCGCGGTGTTGAGCGCGACGAAGGGTTTGCGCGCGCGCGGCGATTCGCGGTGCAGCGCGCGCGCGACCAGCTCCTTGCCGGTGCCGGTTTCGCCGGTGATCAGCACTGTCAGCGGCGCCTGCGCGAGGCGGCCGATGGCACGGAACAGCTGGCGCATCGCCGGCGTGTCGCCGACCAGCGCATCGCCCGCGGGTTCGGGTTCGGCCACCGGCGGCGCGCGCTCGACCTGCTCGCCGAGCACGCGCGCGGCCAGCGCCACCGCCTCGTCGAGATCAAAGGGCTTGGACAGGAACTCGTGCGCGCCGCCGCGGAACGCGCCGGCGGTGCTGGCGACGTCGGTGTAGGCCGACATCACCACCACCGGCAATTGCGGATACGCCTGCTTGATCTTCTCCAGCAGCACGAGGCCATCGTCGCCGGGCATGCGCACGTCGGTGAACAGCAGCCGCGGCGCCTCGCGGGTGCGCAGTGCCGACAGCGCCGCCTGCGCCGAGTCGAAGCCGGAGACGTCGTAGCCGGCATCGCTGAGCGCGGTGGCGAGCACGAAGCGCACGGCACGGTCGTCGTCGACCACCCAGACCGGTGCGGCGACGCTGGCGGTACGGGTCATGGCGTGTCCTCCGTGGCAACGGGTGCGGCATTGGCGTCGGCGTCGGGCGCTTCGATGGCGTCGGGCAGCGGCAGCAGCAGCGAGAACACGGTATGCCCCGGGCGCGAGCGATAGCCCAGCGAGCCGCGGTGTTCGCGCGCCACCTGCTGCGCCAGCGCCAAACCCAGGCCGCTGCCATCGGCGCGGCCGGACACCAGCGGCAGGAAGATCTGCTCGGCCAGCGCCTCGGGCACGCCGCGGCCGTCGTCGATGATCTCCATGCGCAAGGCCAGCGCGTGCACGCCGTCGCCGATGCGCACGCCGAACTCGGCGCGGGTGCGCAGCACCACGTTCGCCGCGCCGGCCTGCATCGCGTTGCGCACGAGGTTCCACACCGCCTGCACCAGGCGGTCGGCGTCGCCCTGCAGCAGCGGCAGGCTGGGGTCGTAGTCGCGCGCCAGGCGCACCGCCCATCCGGCTTCCTGTTCGGACAGGCGCACCACCTGTTCGAGCACGCCGTGGATGTTGAGCGGCTGGTGCGGACGCGGCGGCGCCGGCGACATCAGCTGGTCGACCAGTTGGGTGAGGCGCTGCACTTCGGATTCGATCAGCGCCAGCAGCTCGCGCGAGTCGGCGTCGCCGGTGCGCCGCGCCAGCAGCTGCGCCGCGCCCTTGAGCCCGGCCAGCGGATTGCGCAGCTCGTGGGCGAGGCCCTTGAGCGCGGCCGACAGCGCCAGCGGCAGCGCGCGCGCCGGATCCTCGCCAGGGAACTCGTCAACCGGATGCGCCTCCAGCAGCACCCCACCGTCGGCCTCGCGCCCCAGCCACACGTCGGCGAAGCGCGGCTCGCCGCCGAGGAAGGCCAGCGCCACCCGGCGCACGCGCAAGGCGCCATCGGCGGCATCCTCCACCGCCAGCAGCGCCCGGCGCAGGCCGTCGCCCTCCACTTCCAGCGCCACCAGCGGCTGCCCGGGGAGGCGCTTCTGGCTCACCCCCAGCCAGCGCGCGAACGCCTGGTTGCAGGCCACCACCCGCCCCTGGCGATCGGCCCGCAGCACCGGCGTGACCAAAGCATCAAAGGCGGGATCCAACGCGGCGGGCAGCGACATTGCACCAATATAGTGCATCCGCGGCGACCCGAGGGTGACACCGCGCAGGGTTCGCCGCGACTCCGGCTACGGAGCGGCGGGCGCCCGCCAGGTAAGCGCATGCAGGATGCGCAGGTCCTCCTCGTCCAGCGCCTTCGCGTTGTCGCCGCGGAAGCGCATGCGATAGGAATGGATGGTCGCTTCGAGGTTGTCGGTCGGGTAGCCGATCAGGCGCAGGGCGTTGACCGGGTCGAAGCCCGGCGGCGGCGGCGGCGGCGGCGCGGCCGGATCGGGCCAGAGGCCGAAGCCGGCGTCGAACAGGCGCTTCCACGGGAACCGCGGGCCGGGATCGATCTTGCGCCCGGGCGCGAGGTCGGAATGGCCGATCACCGCGGTCTTCGGGATGCGGTGGCGGGTAGTGAGGTCGTCGAGCAACCGGATCAGGGCGTCGACCT
This sequence comes from Pseudomonadota bacterium, assembly GCA_020161335.1. Taxonomy (GTDB): domain Bacteria; phylum Pseudomonadota; class Gammaproteobacteria; order Xanthomonadales; family Xanthomonadaceae; genus Luteimonas. The sequence continues at coordinate 177,238 of JAIUOJ010000001.1, read as the reverse complement.
GCGCCTCGGTGAAGGGCTCGATGCCGTCGTTGTCGATCTCGATGCCGATCGAGGCCGAGTTCAGTTCGTGGATCGTGCCCCAGCGGCCGGCGCCGGCGTGCCAGGCGCGGTGTTCGTCGGCGACGAGCTGGTAGATGCGGCCGTCGTCACCCACCAGGTAGTGCGCGCTGACCGGGCCGCCGCTGTTGCGCGTGCGCAGCGTGTGCAGGCTGCGCGCCACCGAGTCCTGCTCGGTGTAGTGCAGCACGATCACCTGCGCGCGGCGTGCGTCGAAGTTCGGCGAGGGTTCCCACGTCGCCAGCGGATTGCGCGGCGGCACGCTCTGGCAGGCGGCGAGCAGGGTCAGGCAGGCGGCGAGCGCGCACAGGCGCAAGGGCAGGAGGGTCATGCCCGCATTGCAGCGCGCGCGGGCCGCGATTGCAACCGCGCCCATGTCCGCTTGCCGCCGCACCGATGCCCGCCGCGTCGCCACGCATGGCGCCGGTGAACAACATGGGCCTGCTTTCACCGGCATGCCGGCCCAAGGAAGAAAAAAAGCGGGCAGCATCGCTGCTGCCCGCCGTGCCACCTCGTGGGGGAGGTGTGGTCCTGCGTCGATCAGTTCTCGTAGGCCGATTCGCCGTGCGAGGTGATGTCGAGGCCTTCGCGCTCGGCGTCCTCGCCCACGCGCAGGCCGAACACCAGCTTGGCGATGAAGAAGGCGATGACCGAGACCAGGCCGATCCAGACGATGGTCAGGCCCACGCCCAGCGCCTGGACGGCGACCTGTGCGCCGATGCTGAAGTCCTCGGGCCCCGTCCCGCCCAGGCTCGGCGCATGGAACACGCCGGTCAGGATCGCGCCGACGATGCCGCCGATCGCGTGCACGCCGAACACGTCGGCGGTGTCGTCCACGCCCAGCAGCTTCTTCAGGCCGGTGACGCCCCACACGCAGACCACGCCCGCGGCAAAGCCAATCGCCACCGCGCCGAACGGACCCACCAGGCCGGCGGCCGGGGTGATGCCGACCAGGCCGGCGACCGCGCCGGAGGCCACGCCCAGTGCCGAGGACTTGCCCTTGGTGACCTTTTCGGTGAGCGCCCAGGCGATCACCGCCGCCGCGGTCGCCACCATCGTGTTGATGAAGGCCAATGCGGCGCCGGAGGTCGCTTCGAGGTTGGAGCCGGCGTTGAAGCCGAACCAGCCCACCCACAGCAACGAGGCGCCGACGAAGGTCAGCGTGACGTTGTGCGGCTTGAGCGCGGTCTGGCCGTAGCCCAGGCGCTTGCCGACGAAGTAGGCGCCGACCAGGCCGGCGATGCCGGCGTTGATGTGCACCACCGTGCCGCCGGCGAAGTCCAGCGCGCCCTTCTCGAACAGGAAGCCGCCCGTGGCCCAGACGATGTGCGCGATCGGCAGGTAGCCGAAGGTGAACCACAGCACCGCGAACAGCAGGATCGCGGCGAACTTCGCGCGTTCGGCGAACGCGCCGACGATCAGCGCGCCGGTGATGCCGGCGAAGGTCGACTGGAACACGATGAACACGTATTCCGGCAGCGCGACGCCGTCGGTGAAGGTGGCCGCCAGCGTGTCCGGCGTGACGCCCCGGAGGAACAGCTTGTCGAGGTTGCCGATCCACGCGCCTTCGCCGGAGAACGCCAGCGAGTAGCCGTAGACGATCCACAGCAGCACCAGCAGCGAGAACACGGTGATCACCTGGATCAGCACCGACAGCACGTTCTTGGCGCGGACCATGCCGCCGTAGAACAGGGCCAGGCCCGGCACCGTCATCAGCAGTACCAGCAGGGTCGAGGTGAGCATCCACGCCACGTCGCCCTTGTCGACGGTCGGCGTGGCGGCGGCCTCCTCGACGACGGCCTCCTCGACCACCGCGGCCGGTGCCCCGGTCGTGGCCGGCACCTCCTCGACGACGACGGCTTCGGCGACAGGCGCGGTTGCATCCTGCGCGAAAGCGCCCGGCGCCGCGGCGACCGCCGCCACGCCGAACAGCAGGGCCAGTCCCGCGGCCTGCAGGCGGGTCTTCAACCCGGAGAACAATTGCACTTTCATGGGGGTCAGCCTCCGAGTGTGGGTTAGAGCGCGTCCGAACCGATCTCGCCGGTGCGGATGCGGATGACCTGGTCGAGCGCGACGACGAACACCTTGCCGTCGCCGACCTTGCCGGTGCCGGCGGATGTGGTGATCGCCTCGAGCGCCGCATCGAAGATCTCGTCGGAGACCGCGGCCTCGATCTTGAGCTTGGGCAGGAAGTCGACGACGTACTCGGCGCCGCGGTACAGCTCGGTGTGCCCCTTCTGCCGCCCGAACCCCTTCACCTCGGTGACGGTGAGGCCGGACACGCCGACCTCGCCGAGGGCTTCGCGCACCTCGTCGAGCTTGAACGGCCGGATGATGGCGATGATCAACTTCATGGAACGCCTCCTCTGGGGGTTGCGGTTGCGTCAGAACGACTTGGACAGCGACAGCACGAAGGTCTCGTCGGGTCCGATCAGGTCGTTGTCGTTGTAGGACAGGCCGACGCCGAAACCGTTGTCGAAGGATTTGTCGACGCCGACCTTCCAGAACGCGTACGTGCCGGTGCCGCCGACGCCCTTGACCCACTGCTTGCCGACCGCGGCGGTGCCTTTCCAGCCCGGCGCGAACTCGTGGCTGGCGGACAGGTCGAGGTTGGTGCTGCCGTCGGAATCGGGGATGCCGAACAGGTCGGTGACCGCGTACCAGTACTTGGCACTCAGGAACTTGTAGGTCAGGCCGACGTAGACCTCGGCGGTATCGGCATCGTTGAAGCCGGCCGGGTAGCTGCCCGGGTACCAGTAGTAGTTGACGCCGACGTCATAGCCGAAGTCGCTCTCGCCGAACGCGCCGGCGTAGCCGAGGAAGCCGTCGAGTTCGACCTGGCTGGAGACGTCCGGGTCAGCGTCGGACAGCCAGCTGATGCTGCTGCCCCACGCGCCCACGTAGAAGCCGCTGTCGTGGGTGTAGGTGACGCCCGCCTGCAGCGCGGGTTTCTCGTCGGTCTGGGTGATGCCGCGGAACAGGTAGTCGCTGACCACGGTGGCCGAGCCGGATACTTCGGCCGAGGCGCTGCCGGCCACGAGCAGCCCGGCGGACAACAAGGTGGCGATGGCGATCTTGCGAGACGACATGACAGGCTCCTCATCAGAAAATGGAAAGCCCTCCCCGGTCTTGCTGGTCTTCTATTTTGGTCAATCCACCCGCTTGGCCTCCCCAGGCCGCGGCGGGTGACGGTGGACGCTCTGTGGCGCCCTGCCGGTGTGTCCCATCCCTGCTGGTGGCGTGTCGCGGTGTTGATTCCTCGTCAATGGAAGTGCGGCCCGCGTGGGGGAGGACCGCATGCCCGGCGCGGACGCCGGGCGTGGTGTGGCGTGGTGTTCGTCAGCGCGTCAGACGGCGTCGTACAGCGGGTACTCGAGCGGGTGAGGCATGGGCGCTTGCGCGGCACCGTCGCGCGCCCTTGCCGAACGCCCGTCGCGCTGCGACGGGCCGGACATCCGCCGGACCGAAGCGAGCATGATGGATACCGTCGCTTCCATCAGACGGCGTAATGCAGCTGGTACTCGAGCGGGTGAGGCACGGGCGCTTGCGCGGCGCTGCCGCGCGCCCTTGCCGAACGCCCGTCGCGCTGCGACGGGCCGGACATCCGCCGGACCGAAGCGAGCATGATGGAAACCGTCGCTTCCATCAGACGGCGTAATACAGCTGGTACTCGAGCGGATGGGTCGCGGCGCGGAACTTGGTGACCTCCTGCATCTTCAGGTCGATGTAGCCGTCGATGAAGTCGTCGCTCATCACGCCGCCGGCCTTGAGGAAGTCGCGGTCGGCATCGAGCGCGGCCAGTGCCTGGTCGAGGCTCGAGCACACCTGCGGGATCTGCTTCTCCTCTTCCGGCGGCAGGTCGTACAGGTCCTTGTCGCTGGGGCCGCCCGGATCGATCTGGTTCTTGATGCCGTCGAGGCCGGCCATCATCAGCGCGGTGAACGTCAGGTAGCCCGACTGCAGCGGATCGGGGAAGCGCACCTCGATGCGGCGCGCCTTCGGGTTGGACACCCACGGGATGCGGCACGACGCGGAGCGGTTGCGCGCCGAGTAGGCCAGCATCACCGGCGCCTCGAATCCCGGGACCAGGCGCTTGTAGCTGTTGGTGCCGGAGTTGGCGAAGGCGTTGATCGCCTTGGCGTGCTTGAAGATGCCGCCGATGTACCACAGCGCCATCTGCGACAGGCCGCCGTAGCCGTCGCCGGAGAACAGGTTCACGCCGCCCTTGGCCAGCGACTGGTGCACGTGCATGCCGCTGCCGTTGTCGCCGACGATCGGCTTGGGCATGAAGGTGGCGGTCTTGCCGTTGCGGAAGGCGACGTTCTTGATGATGTACTTCATCGCCAGCAGCTCGTCGGCCTTCTTCACCAGCGAGTTGAACTTGGTGCCGATCTCGCACTGGCCGGCGGTGGCGACTTCGTGGTGGTGCACTTCGGTCTCGATGCCGACCTGCTCCAGCGTCTTCACCATCTCGGCGCGGATGTCGTGCAGCGAGTCCACCGGCGGCACCGGGAAGTAGCCGCCCTTCACGCCCGGTCGATAGCCGCTGTTGCCGCCTTCGTACTTGGTGCCGGTGTTCCAGGCCGCTTCCTCGGACTCGATCCTGAAGAAGGTGTTGCCCATGTCGTTGGCGAACCGCACCGAGTCGAAGATGAAGAACTCGGGCTCGGGGCCGAAGAACGCCTGGTCGGCGAGGCCGCTGGACTTGAGGTAGGCCTCGGCGCGCTTGGCGATGCCGCGCGGGTCGCGCGAGTAGCCCTGCATCGTCGCCGGGTCGAGGATGTCGCAGGTCAGGTTGATCGTCGGATCGGCGTAGAACGGATCAAGGTAGGCGGTGCTCGCGTCCGGCAGCAGGATCATGTCGGACTCGTTGATGCCCTTCCAGCCGCTGATCGACGAGCCGTCGAACATCTTGCCTTCCTCGAACAGCGCGGCCTCGACGATGCTGACCGGGAAGGTGACGTGCTGCTGCACGCCGCGCATGTCCACGAAGCGCAGGTCGACGAACTCGACCTTGTTGTCCTTGATGAGCTTTTCGACGTTCTCGAGCGACATGGGCAACCTCAGGCAGGGCGATGGGATACCCGTGAAGGTTGCAAGGGCCGTGCCAACCGCGCCTTCGATTCAACTCATTGATTTACAACGAATGTGCATTGCAGCATTTGTGGTTTCGCACCCTCACGGGGATTTAACGATCGCGTTTGCACCAAAAGAGGGATCGCCTGCCGATCGTCTATGCTTCCGCCCTTTCCGCCTGGCCGCCGCCCATGTCCGACCCGCTGTCCGCCCTCCTGCTCGGCATCCTCGAAGGGCTGACCGAGTTCCTGCCGGTGTCCAGCACCGGCCACCTGCTGATCGCCCAGCACTGGCTCGGCGCGCGCTCGGACTTCTTCAACATCGTGATCCAGGCCGGCGCGATCCTCGCCATCACCCTGGTGTTCCGGCGGCGGATCTGGGGGCTGGCCACCGGGCTGGGCGACGCCGCCCAGCGCGACTACGCGATGAAGATCGCGGTCGCGTTCCTGGTCACCGCGGTGGTCGGCCTGCCGGTGCGGCTGGCCGGCTGGGAGCTGCCGGAGACCGTCACCCCGGTGGCGTGGGCACTGGTGCTGGGTGGCGTGTGGATGCTGGTTGCCGAACGCATCGCCGAACGGCGCGGCGACGGCACGCACGTGACCTGGACGGTGGCGGTGCTGGTCGGCCTGGCGCAGGTGGTCGCCGGCGTGTTCCCCGGCACCTCGCGCTCGGCGGCGGCGATCTTCATGGCAATGCTGGCCGGCCTGGGCCGGCGTTCGTCCGCGACCGAGTTCGTGTTCCTGGTCGGCATCCCGACGATGTTCGCCGCCAGCGGCTATGCGTTCCTCGAACTGTGGAAGGACGGCGGCCTCGGCGGCGAGGCCTGGGGCGACGTGGGGCTGGCCTTCGCCGCGGCCACGATCACCGGCTTCCTGGTCGTGAAGTGGCTGCTGGGCTACATCAAGCAGCACCGCTTCACCGGCTTCGCCGTCTACCGCATCGCGCTGGGCATCGCGCTGCTGCTGTGGCTGCCGGCCGGGGACTGAGCCGGCTCCGCCCATGCAACGCGCCGCGGCATGCGCGTGCTGCATCGCCACGTGCATGCCGCGATGATCTGCGGCCGAATGGGCCGTGGCGCACGGTCCGTGCGCATTGGCGCGGCCCACGGAGGACGACATGGCCTACATCGAAGGGTTCCTGCTGGCGGTGCCCGAAGCGAAGCTCGACGCCTACCGCCGCATCGCGCGCAAGGCCGGCAAGGTGTGGATGGAGTACGGCGCCCTGCAGTACCTCGAAAGCGTGGCCGACGACGTGCAGCCGGGCACGCAGGTCTCGTTCGAACGCGCGGTGAAGTGCAAGCCGGGCGAGGTGGTGCTGATGTCCTACATCCTCTACCGCTCGCGCGCGCACCGCGACCGGGTCAACAAGCAGGTGATGGCCGATCCGCGCATCGCCGCGATGACCGGGCCGGACACGTGTCCGTTCGATCCCAAGCGCATGATGTGGGGCGGTTTCAAGTCGATCGTCGCGTTCTGAACAACACCGCGCGCTTCGCGCACGCACCCACGGGACTGCCGCCATGGCCGGAAGCAACAGCGTCAACTGGTTCGAACTCTACGTGCAGGAGATGCCCCGCGCCCGCGCGTTCTACGAGGCGGTGCTCGGCGTCACCCTGGAGACGCTGAAGCTGCCCGAAGGCGACGGCCTGGAGATGTGGTCCTTCCCCGGCGACATGGCGCGCTACGGCGCCAACGGCGCCCTGGTGCGCATGCCGGGCGTGCCGTCGGGCCCGGGCGGCACCCTGGTGTACTTCGCGTGCGAGGACTGCGCCGCCACCGGTGCGCGCGTGGCGCCTGCCGGCGGCCGCGTGCACCGCGAGAAGATGTCGATCGGCGAATACGGCTTCATCGTGCTGGCGTTCGACACCGAGGGCAACCTGTTCGGCCTGCATTCGATGCAGTAGCCGCGACGCGCGGGCTCAGCCGCCCGCGTCGGCGCCGGCCTGCGCGCTGGCGCGGGCACGGGCCGACAGCAGCTCTCGCTCGCGTTCGTTGCGGGTCATCGCCGCGGCGCGCTCGAAGGCGTCGCGCGCTTCCTCGTGGCGGCCCAGCTTGTGCAGCAGGTCGCCGCGCACCGCCGGCAGCAGGTGGTAGTGGCGCAGCACCGGCGCATCGGCCAGCGCGTCCACCAGCGCCAGCGCCTCGGCCGGCCCGGCGCGCATCGACACCGCGACCGCGCGGTTGAGCGCCACCACCGGCGACGCCGATTGCGCCAGCAGCGCGTCGTAGAGCGCGACGATGCGCACCCAGTCGGTGGCCTCCACGCTCGCCGCGCGCGCATGGCAGGCCGCGATCGCCGCCTGCAGCGCGTACGGGCCGCCGCGCGCGGGCAGGCGTTCGGCCTGCGCCAGGGCCGCGAGTCCACGCTCGATCGCGGCGTGGTCCCAGCGCGTGCGGTCCTGGTCCTGCAGCAGCACCGGCTCGCCCGACGGGCCGATGCGCGCGGCCGCGCGCGCGGCCTGCAGCTCCATCAGCGCGAGCAGGCCGAAGGCCTCGGCCTCGGTCGGCGCCAGCTGGACCAGCAGCCGCCCCAGGCGCAGCGCTTCCGCGCACAGCGCCGGCCGCATCCAGTCGTCGCCGGCGGTGGCGGCATAGCCTTCGTTGAACACCAGGTAGACCACGCCGAGCACCGCCGACAGCCGCTCGGGCAGTTCCTCGCGGCGCGGCACCTCGAACGCGGCCTCGGATTCGCCCAGGGTGCGCTTGGCGCGCACGATGCGCTGCGCGACCGTCGCCTCCGGGACGAGGAAGGCGCGCGCGATCTCGTCGGTGCCCAGGCCGCACAGCAGGCGCAGGGTGAGCGCCACGCGCGCTTCCATCGACAGCAGCGGGTGGCAGGCCACGAAGATCAGGCGCAGCAGGTCGTCGCCGATGTCGTCGTCGAACGCGGCCTCGCGCGCTTCGTGCAGCTCGTCGTGCAGGCCTTCCAGTTCCTGCGCGATCTGCGCGTGCTTGCGCGCCAGCAGCTGGTGGCGGCGCAGGTGGTCGATCGCGCGGTTCTTCGCGGCGGCCATCAGCCAGGCGCCGGGATTGTCGGGCACGCCGCTGGCCGGCCAGCGCTCAAGCGCGGTCACCAGCGCGTCCTGCGCCAGTTCCTCGGCCAGGTCGAGGTCGCGCACCATGCGCACCAGCGCGGCGACCACCTTCGGCGATTCGGTGCGCCAGACGGCGTCGATGCTGCGCTGCGTGTCGGTCGGATCCATGCGCGGCGATGACAGCACCGCGTGCGCCCGCGATGCAAGCCGCGGAGGTCATGCGTCGGCCGGGTCACCGGCATCGGCAAGGTCGGCGACGCGCGGCGGCTCGGCATCATGGCTGCGCGCGGCGGTCTGCGGCCCGCCCTGCCCGGCCTCGCCTGCCGCAGGCGCACAGGCCTCGCCCACGGGTCCAGCCCGCACGCCGCGACGCACCAGCAGGGCGAGCAGGCTCATGCCCGGCGCGTCACTGGCGCAACATGCGGCGAAGCACAACGGGACGTCACGGACCAGGCCTCCTGCAGGCGAACCACGACACGGCGGCAACGCCGCATGCGCGGCGGGTGGCGGCCATCGCCCCCCTCGCCACCACGACGAGGCAACGTGCGCGGGATCGACATCGCCGTCGCCTCGACGCCTCCTCCCCGGCACCCGGCGTAGGCTGTCGCCATCCCGCCCACCCGAGCCCCGGAGAATCCCGCATGCGCCCTGCCCTCGCTTCGCTGCCGCTGTCCCTGGCCCTGCTGGCCTGCGCGCCCTCGAACCCGCCCGCGGAGCCGCCGCCCGCCGCCGCGCGTCCCGCCACGAATGCCGCCGGCCCCGACGCGGCGGCACTCGCCGCCCGGCACTGGCGACTGTCCGAGGCCGTCGACCGCCAGGGCGCGCGCATCGCGGCCCTGCTCCCCGGTGGCGAACACGTGCTGCAGATGGACTTCGCCGACGGCCGCATCGCGGTCAGCGGCGGCTGCAACCAGATGAACGGCACCTACACCCTTGCCGGCGACCGTTTCTCCGCCGGGCCGATGGCGCAGACCAAGAAGTTCTGCGGCGAAGCGCTGATGGCCACCGACGATGCCATCGCGCGCCTGCTGGCCGCCGGCGGCACGCTCGCCGCCGGTACGGACGGCGTGCTGGTGCTGGCCACCGACGCCGGCGAACGACTCACCTTCGCCGGCACGCCGACCGCGGACACGCGTTTCGGCGGCCCGGGCGAGCGCGTGTTCCTCGAGGTGGCGCCCGAACGCGTCGCCTGCCACCACCCGATGATGCCGGACTACCGCTGCCTGCACGTGCGCGAGGTGCGCTACGACGACCAGGGCCTGAAGACCGGCACCGGCGACTGGCAGTTCCTGTACCAGGACATCGAGGGCTACGCCCACCAGCCCGGCGTGCGCAACGTGCTGCGGCTCAAGCGCTACCCGGTGGCCAACCCGCCCGCCGACGGTTCGTCGATCGCCTACGTGCTCGACATGGTGGTCGAATCGGAACAGGTGAAGCCGCAGAAGTGACACCGCGCCGTCAGCGCTTGCGCACCACCCACGTCCGCGGCAGCGCATCGTGCCAGCCGCGGACCTGGCCCTCGCTGGCGACCAGCACCGAAAGCGCCTCGAACGGGATCAGCCGCGCGAAGCTGCGGCCCAGCGCCTGGCCCCACGACGGCTTGCCGCCGCGTTCGTTGACCACGCGCGTGCCGGTGACGAGCTTGCCGAGCGTGCAGCCGAACAGGGCTTCGAGCGGGGTGTAGTACAGCAGCATCACCAGGATGCCGAATGCGTACTCGGCCACCACGCCCCACGATTCGATGGGCGTGGCCTGCGCCATCGGGTGCCGGGCGAAGTACGCGATCGAGTACGCCATCACGACGACGAACGAGAGCGATGCCATGGCGACATAGTCGACCAGCAGGTTGCACAACCGCCGCCAGCGGCTGGCGGCTTCGAGCGGCAGACGGTCCGCGCCGGCGCCGGCCTCGATCGGCGACGCCGGCGCGCGGTAGGGATCGTCCGTCGACATGCGCCGCATCGCGCCGGGGGGCTCAGCCCTCGGCGCCGGCGTTGAGCGAATAGGTGCCGTAGGTCGCCGCCTCGGCGAGCACGTGGCCCTGCATCGCGCGCAACGCGTCGCCGGCGGTGAACCTCGCCGGCAAGCCGAGCGTGGCCACGTCGAGCGCGAACAGGCGGAAGAAGTAGCGGTGCACGCGCAGGTCGTTCGGCGGCGGGTACGGGCCGTCGTAACCGTGGTAGTCGCCGGCGAGGTCGGCGTCGCCGGCGAACCAGCCGGTGTAGTCGTTCAGGCCCTGGCGCGCGCCGGGCGGGCCACCCGGCGTCGCCTTGCCGCGCTTGACCACGCCCTCGCTGGCGCTGCCCGCGGCGATCGCGCGCACGTCTGCCGCGACGTCCACCATCGCCCAGTGCACGAAATCGCCGCGCGGGTGCGCAACCGGAATCTCGACGCCGGCCTTGCCGGCGAGCGTCGGATCGGTGGGCGCGTCGGTGTCGATGCACAGCAGCGCGAACGATCGCGTGCCGTCGGGCACGCCGTCCCAGGCCAGGTGCGGGTTGCGGTTGCCGCCGAAGCCGTCCGCCGCGCCCATCGCGAAGTCCGCGGGGATGCGGCCGCGGTGTTCGAAGCTGTCGCTGCGGATCTCCATCGCCGTCCTCCGTCGCGCCGGTCAGGCGTCAGGATAGCCGAGGCGCCTGGCCACCGGCCTGAGCATCGCGAACGGCTCCGCCAATGCCTCGGCGTAGCGGCGCCAGTGACCGGACGGGAAGCGCGGCGGACCGAGCACGCCCGGCGGCAGTGCCGGCAGCGGCGTGCGCAGCGCCTCGGACACGGCCGCGACCAGCGCCGGCGCGTCGGCTTCGATGCCGTCCAGCTTCAGCAGGTGGTGCGCGAACAGGTCGTCCTCGTGCAGCTGCGCCAGCTGGTTGAGGCCGATGCTCAGCCAGCCGGCGGCGGCCTTCAGCGAGGTGATGCGCAGCGGCGCCGGCGCGCCGTACACCAGCCAGTCGAGCAGCATGTCGCGCGGGTCGCGCAGCGCGAGCAGCACGCTGGCGTGCGGGAAACGTTCGCGCAGCACCGGCAGCAGGCTGTTGTCCCACCATGGCAGCCAGTCGATCGTCTCGCGCTCGTCCAGGCCGCGCGCGGCGAGGTGCGCGCGCCAGCTGTCGGCGACGTCGCCCGTCGCGAGTTCACCCGATGCCAACTGGCGCGGCGTGTTGTAGTTCTGCAGCGCGTCCGGCGGCGGATTGGGGCCGAAGCGGTCGTCGCGGAAGGCCGGCACGGCGCCCCGCAGCACCACCGCCAGTTGTTCGACCCGCGATCCCGGCGGGCCGTACAGGAACACCGTCGCCGGCGCGGGCACGGCAACCTCGGCCAGCGGTGGCAGGGGCCGCGGCGATGGTGGTGACGGATCCAGCAGCGGCAGGCGCTGCGCCGCTTCGTCGGTCGCGATCGCCAGCCAGGTCTCCACCGCACGCGCGGGATGCCCGGCGCGGTCCTGCGCCAGGCCCAGCCAATGCCGCAGCACGCGACGCTCGCCGGTCGCCTCGCCCGTCGTGGCGAGCAGCCCTTCAACGTAGGCCACCGCCGCGTCGGCATCGCGCGACGCCAGCCGGTCGATCAGATATCCCTGGGCCCCGAGGTGCAGGGGCTGCCGCGCGACGATCTCGCGCGCCACCGCTTCGGCAGCCGCGGGATCGCCCAGCACCGAGCGGCGCTCCAGTTCCGCCTCCAGCGCGGGCACGTGGCCGGGCATGGCCGACTGCCAGCGCCCGATCAGGCCGTCCACGCCCTCGCCATCGACGCGCTCCAGCGACAGGCGCGCGCGCCACAGGCGTTCGGCCTGCGGCGACGTGGCCAGTGCGGCCTCCAGCGTGTCGCTGGCCTCGTCGACACGCTGCTCGCGGCCCCAGGCCTCCATCAGCAGGCCGAGCACGACCGGATCTTCCGGCTCGGCGGCGAACGCCGCGCGCAGCCACGGCAGGGCCTGCGCCTGGCGCCCCGCCTCCAGCGCCAGGCCGCCGGCGTGGCGCAGCAGCGCCGGCGACGCGGTGTCGGGCGCATCCGCCAGCGGCTGCAGCAGGTCGACCGCCTCGCCGGACCGGCCCTGGCCGCGCACCACCTGCGCCAGCAGGGTGCGCAGCGCCGCGGCATCGGGCGAGCGGTCGAGCAGCTTGCGGAACGCCTGCTCGGCGAAGGCGAGGTGGCCCGTGCCGAGGTAGGCGAAGCCGAGCGCATGCATGACCTGCGCGTCGTCCGGCGCCTGCGCGGCGGCCTGCGACAGCAGCGCCAGCGCGTCGTCGTGGCGGCCGCGGCGCAGCGCGACCATGCCATCGATGGTGCGCGACCAGGGGTGCTCGGGCGCGAGCCGCGCCGCCAGCCGGCCCTGGCGCTCGGCCTCGTCGAGGTCGCCGCGGCCCAGCGCCAGCTGCGCCTGCAGGATGTAGGCGCCGAACAGGTTGGGGTCGAGCGTGACCGAGGCCGACAGCGCCGACTGCGCGCCGTCGACATCGCTGCGGCCCAGCAGCAGGCCGGCGCGGTGGAAGTGCAGGTCGGCATCGTCCGGCGCGCGCGCGATGGCGCGGTCGATCGCCGCCATCGCATCGTCGTCCAGGCCCGCGGCCCGTGACGCCATCGCCAGCCACAGCTGCGGGCGCGCGCCCTGCGGGTCGGCCGCGACCGCATCGCGCGCCAGCGCCAGCGCCTGATCGTGCGCGCCGCGGCGCAGCGCCTCGTAGATCTGTTCCTGCATGGCGGATGCGTGCAACGACGCCGGAACCGGCGGACCGGTGATTGTAGCGGCGGCGACCGCCGCGGTCCGGGGTCAGGCGTCGCCGGCCGCGGCCAGACGGTCGGCGATCCAGCGTTCGGCGAAGCCGTCGAAGCGCGCGTTCTCGAGGAACCCGCAGTGCCCGCCCCAGGGCACGATCTGCACCCGGGCCTGCGCCGGCAGCGACAGCGCGCGGAACTCGTCCACCGGGATCACCGGGTCGTCGGCCGCCATCAGGATGTCGGCCGGCACCTGCAGCCGCGCCAGCCGGTCGCCGGCGACCGAGTAGCCGTCGAAGTAGTTGTCGAGCGTGCCCAGGTCGGTGTGCCGCTGCACCAGCCATTCGGTGAGCTCGCGCATGCCAAGACGCAGCGTGGTGTCGTCGAAATCGTGGCGGTCGGGGAACAGCGCGCGCTTGCGCTGCAGCGAGCCGCGCCACTTGCGCTCGAAGTAGCGCATGTAGAACCACAGCCCGTCTTCCATCTTGCGCATCGTCCGCGCCGGGTCGAGCACCGGGCACACCGCCGCCACCCGCGCCAGCGGCAGGCCGGCCTCGGGCGCGCGCAGCGCCAGCCGCAGCGCGAAGTTGCCGCCCAGCGAATAGCCTGCGACGCGCATCGGCGCGTGCGCGAACCGGCGCGCGATGTCGCCGGCCGCGTGCACCACTTCCTCGATGCGGCAGGAATGGAAGATGTCGGGGTTGAGGTGGTGGGTGTCGCCGTGGTCGCGGAAGTTGAGGCGGAACACGGCGTAGCCACGGGCCAGCAGGTGCGCCGCCGTCAGCCGCATGTAGCTCGATTCCGCGCTGCCTTCCCAGCCGTGCAGCAGCAGCGCCAGCCCGCGCGGCGCCACGCCGGGCACCGCGCTGTGCAGGCCGTGCAGGCGGATGCCGTCGCCGCCGTCGACGAGGTGCTCGGTGGTCACCGCACCGGTCGCGGCCAGCGCCTGCGCACCGCGCCGGCGCCGCCAGGGACTGGTCGCGAGCACGGTCTGCAGGTGCGGGCTGCGCAGCCAGCGCGGCGGCGCGAACGCGGGCGGCGTGCCGTCGGCCGGCCGCGGGTGCGCCGTCGCGACGCCGCCGGGGTTCACGGCGCCATCGCCGCGACGATGCGTTCGCGCGCGGTCTCGGCGATCCGCCGGCGACCCTCGGCATCGCCCGGGCCGATCGGCGCCAGGAACACCACTTCCGCCGGACGCACCGGCTCGCCGAGCAGGCGCAGGAAGTTGGCGAAGAAACTCTCGCCGGGCGCGAAGGCCACGATCGCCTGCGCGTCGGCGTGCTCGCCATAGCGCAGCGCCACCGGCTGCACCGGCACGCCGGCCTCGACCGCGGCCAAGAAGATCCGCGCATGGAACGGACCGATCGCATGGCCATCGCGCGTGCGCCCCTCCGGGAACACGCCGACCGCGCGTCCCTCGCGCAGCCGCGCCAGCATCTCGTGCAGCACCCCGCCGAGCGATTCCTGGCTGCCGCGCTGGTGGAAGATCGTCTCGCCGCGGGCGGCCAGCCAGCCCACGACCGGCCAGCCGGCGATTTCGCGCTTGGCCACGAACCCCATCATCCGCTGGCTGTGCAGCGCCACGATGTCGATCCAGCTGACGTGGTTGGCCACGAACAGCACCGCGCCCGGCATCGGCGTGCCGACGCGGCGCGTGCGCATGCCGAACACGCGCATCATCCCGCTCGACCACCAGCGCACCATGCGATGGTCCAGGCGCTCGCCGCCGGCCAGGCGATGGCCGCCCCACGGCGGCGCCATCAACAGCAGGGTCACCGGCAGGTGCACGAACACGTGCCACAGCAGGAACGGCACGCGCAGCGCATAGCGCAGCGCACGCACGGCCGGGCCGTCGCCGGAACGGGGGGGAGTGGACATGCGCGCACGATACAGAAAGCCCCCCGGGGCCCGCCAGCAACGGGTGCGCGCGTCGGCGATCGGTGCTTCAATGGCCCGGGGGACCGGCGGACTCTCGGGGAGAACCGCTTGCTCAAGGCATTCCTGCACGAACTCAGGCGGCGCAACGTGCTGCGCGCGGGCCTGCTCTACGTCGGCGCCGCCTGGGCGCTGGCGCAGGGCATCTCGGAGCTGGCGCCGGCGATCGGCCTGCCCGAAGGCGCCGCGCGCTGGTTCATCCTCGCCGCCAGCCTCGGGTTCCCGCTGTGGCTGGCGTTCGCCTGGTTCTACGAGCTGACGCCCGAGGGCCTGCGGCGCGAGAGCGAGGTGGCGCCGGAAGCCTCGATCACCCGCGAGACCGGGCGCCGGCTCGACAAGTGGATCGTCGCGGTGCTGTCGATCGCGCTGGTGCTGCTGCTGACCGATCGCCTGCTGCGGCCCGACGCGGCGGAGACGGGCGCCGACGGCGCGATCGCCGGCGAGGCCGCGACCCCCGGCGCCGCGCCGGACGCGGACGCGGCACCTGCGCAGGTCCCGTCGGCCTCGATCGCGGTGCTGCCGCTGGCCAACACCAGCGGCGACGCCGGCCAGGACTTCTTCGCCGACGGCCTGACCGAGGAACTGATCGCCGGGCTGTCGCGCATCCAGGGGCTCAAGGTGATCGGCCGCAGCTCGTCGGCGAGGTTCAAGGCGTCGGCCGAATCCAGCGACGCCATCGGCCGCCAGCTGGGGGTCGCCCACCTGCTGGAAGGCTCGGTGCGGCGCCAGGGCGACGCCGTGCGGATCAGCGTCAACCTGCTCGCCGCGCAGGATGGCCGCAGCCTCTGGGCGCAGTCGTTCGACCGCCAGCTCAGCGACATCTTCGCGGTCCAGGGCGAGATCGCACGGGCCGTGGCGACCGCGCTGCGCGTACAGCTGGTCGACCCGGGCCGGCTGCTCGACGAGTGGCCGCCCAGCGGCAACGTCGAGGCCTACCTGACGATGCTGCAGGCGCGCACCAAGCATCGCGGCAGTTCCACCGGGGAGCTCCTCGAGGCGCTGCCGCTGATGGAGCAGGCCATCGCGCTCGACCCCAACTACGCCTACGCCTACGCCGGCCTCGCGCTGAACCACCTGAACCTCTACAGCCGGACGGTCGACGACCCCGAGGCCGAGGCCCGCTACCGCGCCAACGCCCTCGCCGCGTTCGAGCGGGCGCACGCCCTGGCGCCGACCGCGCCGGTGGTGATGCTCACCCACGTCCACCTGCTGTCCTCGCTGATGCGCGACGAGGACGGGGCACTGCGCGTCGCGCAGGACGCGCTGGCGCGTTATCCCGACGAGCCGCTGGCGTTGGCGGCGATGTATGCGCAGATGAGCAACCGCGGCCGCCACGAGCAGGCCCTGTCCTTCGCACGCAAGCTGGTGGCCAGCGACCCCATGCGGCCGTTCTTCCTGAGCCGGCTGACCTTCACCCTGACCTCGCTCGGCCGCTACGGGGACGCCCGGCAGGCGTTGCGCCGGCTGCAGTCGCTGGAACCACAGTACCCCGGGATCAACGCCGCGCTGGTCGAGCTCGAGATCCTCGACGGACACCCCGAACGCGCCGCCGGCCATGCCGAACGCGAGGGCGATGCCCTGGCGCGGCATTCCCTCATGGCCCAGGCGCATGCCGCCGGCGGCCGTCGCGAACAGGCCCTGGCCGAGGTCGCGGCCGTCGACAGGTCCTGCAACGGCCACTGCTATGCGCTCCGTGCCGACGTGCACTCGCTGCTCGGCGAAGAGACCTTGATGTACGACGCGCTGGAGCAGGCCCTCGCCCGCGCGCAGGCCGACAGCTACGGTCTGCGCCTGCTGGACAACGTCTACCTCCAGCGTCACTGGAACGACCCGCGCTTCCGCGACCTGGCCCGGCGCAACGGCACGCCGGTGCCCGAGGACGCCGGGGATGGCGGGCGCGGCAACGCGATTCCGTTGGGCGCGCCGGGCAGGTAGCCCCGGCCCGCGACTAGCCGCGCGGCACCACCGCCAGCGTCAATCGCGAAATGCAGACCAGCCTGCCGGCCTCGTCCTCGATGCGGATTTCCCACACCTGGGTGCTGCGGCCCACGTGCAGCGGGCGCGCGGTACCGGTGACGGTGCCGCTGCGCACGCCGCGCAGGTGGTTGGCGTTGATCTCGATGCCGACCACGCCGTGCCCCTCGGGGGCGCACAACCCGCCGGCACTGCTGCCCAGCGTTTCCGCGAGCAACACCGACGCCCCGCCGTGCAGCAACCCGTAGGGCTGGTGGGTACGCGCATCGACCGGCATCGTGGCGCGCAGGTAGTCGGGGCCGATCTCGGTGAACACGATGCCCAGCGGCTCCATCGCGGTGTTCCGCGACAGGGCATTGAGGTCATCGACGGTGACGCCGGCGCGGAACATCCGCGCTGGGCTCACCGGAACTTGAACAGGCTCGGGCGCCAGGCGCGCGAGTACGAGGGCTTGCCGTAGCCGCTGCTGCTGCCGTAGCCGATGCCGAACTCGCCGCCATCGCGGTTGCGGCGCGCGTGCATGCGCTCGACCAGCTCGTCGCGGCGGCTGTCCAGCCAGTCGGTGCGGCCCACGGCGGACGGCGCGATGCCGCGCTTCTTCGCCTCGCGCTCGCGGAACTCGCAGAAATCCTCGTAGGCGTCGAGCTCGTGCGCCAGCTCGCGCACGCACAGCTCGATCATGATCGCGTCGTCGAGGAACCCCAGCACCTGGACGTGGTCGGGGATCACGTCGCTGGGATCGGCGAAGTAGACCAGCGCCGACAGCACGTGCTGCTTGTCCTCGTCGTCGAGGTGCCAGCCCTCGTCGCGGACCATGGCGATCATGTCGTCCAGGCGCTCGAGGCGGCCGCGGATGAAGTCGGGCGTCTTGACCTTCTGCGCGCCTTCCAGCAGCGCCGCCGCGGCCTGGATGATCTCCTCGGCCGACTTGTTCCCGGCTGCCGCGTGCGCGGCCTTCAGCGCATTGGTGAAATGCTCGAGATCCTGGTCGTTGAGGTCGATCGTCAGCGAAAGCGACATGGGGCGGTCCCGGGGGCGGATGAAAGACGTGCAGCCTAGGCCGCGCGCCGACCGGCCGTCAATCGCAGGCCCGACACGCGGCGGACGACGCCGGCCGGCCTCCGGGCCGCGCGCCGCGCGCGGATCAGAAACGCTGGTTGCCCGATTCGCGGGTGTAGCGGCGCGCGCTGGCATAGCCGCTGCTGCTGCCGTAGCCGATGCCGAAATCGCGCTCGCGGCGATCAAAGCGGGCGGCCGGGTGCGCGGCGTTGGTGTGCAGGGCGTGGGCCTGGCGGGTGGAGCCGTTCGGGGTGATGTTCATGGCGGTCCTCGGTGGGGTTTGTGTTTCGGTGTGTTGGTAAAGTAATACACTAAACAGGTCCTGGCATGGGCTGGAAGTCATGGTCGCCGGGGGATCGGGCGCATGCCGTGGAACCTGTTGATTTGGATGGCCTTTGGAGGCCGACGGTTGCAGCCTTCAGGCATGACTGACGACACGGGGGCCGACACCCCGGGCGCGCGGAACGGGCGCGGGATAGCGGCCGCGGGGCCCGGGGCCCCGGGCTTCAGAGGATCGGGGCGAGCCCGGCGCCGAAGGCGGTGAAGATGCGCGTCAGCAGCCGGCGGAAGCCGAGGTTGACCTCGGGGAAGTCGCCCACCGGCTCGTGGCAGGCCCGGAAGCCCGGATCGAACGGCGACGGCGGGCGCGGGCAGTCCGGGCCCGGCACGAACTGGTAGCTGGTGGCGTAGCGCACCGGCCACAGGTCGAACAGCGGCAGGTGCTCGGACACCTTGCCGATCGAATAGTCGAGGCCGGAGAACACCGGCGGCTTGTCGCGACGCGCGATGGTCCACGCGTTCTGCGGCGCGATGTCGCGGCGGATGCTCCCGGCCAGCGCGCGCGCGAACGCCGGATCGTCGATCACCACCGCGCTCTCGGTGTTGTAGTCGTCGCCGCGCGGGTCGAAGTTGTGGGTGCCGACCACGCCGATGCGCTCGTCGACCACCAGCGACTTGGCGTGCAGGCCGAAGCGCACGCCGGCGCGCTTGAGCGGCACGCGCTGGTGCACGCCGACGCCGGCGTAGCGCAGCGCGGCGTATTCGCGGGCCAGCGGCGCGTGGCGTTGCGACGCATCGCCGGGCGGCCCGCGCGCGGGCGGGGCGCCGTCCGCCGGCACCCCATCCGGGGTTTCCTCGATGTTGACGCTGCCGTCCGGGTTCCAGGAAATGCCGACCGCGCCGGTGGCGTCGAGGTCGATCGGCGCGTCCTCCGGGAAGGGCTTGAACTCGTGGATCTCGAAGCCGAAGTCGCGCAGGTAGCGGCGCTTGTACTTGTACGACAGCGCGTAGGTGATGAACGAGTCGGTGGCGGCGAGGCTGTTGGTGGACACGATCACGCGCGGTGGCGGCACCCGGTCGTGCATGCGCTCGAACATCGCCTGCGCCGGCTTGGACAGCACCAGGTACGGCGTCTGCAGCAGCACTTCCTCCCGCGCCGACTCGATCAGCTGGTTGAGCAGCGGCGAGGCGTGCACCGCCTCGGCGGCGCGCTCGCGGTCGCGGCGGTGCTTGGCCGGCAGGTCGGCGATGAAGGCGACCTCGCCCACCGGGATCGCGGCATCGGCCAGGCGCGCCTGCACCAGCGCGGCGTCGTTGGCCACGCGCGAGACCGCGGCCACGCGCGCGGGCCGTTCGTACGGCCAGTGCGGCAGCGCCGGCGCGCCGGCGCGCAGCAGGCGCCGGCCGACGTCGCTCAGCTGTTCCACCGGCACGCTGCGGTACGCCTGCCAGAACGCCTCGAAGTTGCGCGCCATGTCCGCGGTGACCGGGCCGGCGACCAGCACGTCGCGGTCGCGGAAGTTGAAGGTGTGGCTCCAGTCGTAGTAGTCGTCCTGGTAGTTGCGGCCACCGGTGATGCCGACCACGCCATCCACCAGCAGCAGCTTGCTGTGCATGCGCTGGTTGAGCCGGCGCCAGCAGCAGGCCGCCGCCCAGGCATACATCGGATACGTGATGCGCGCGCGGTCGAGCACCGGGTTGTAGATGCGGATCTCGAAGTTGACGTGCGCCGAGGCCAGCGCCGCCAGCGTGTCCACCTGGCGCAGCGCCGACAGCTGGTCCACCAGCAGGCGCACGCGCACGCCGCGCCGCGCCGCGGCCATCAGTTCGTCCAGCACGAGGTGCCCGGCGTCGTCCTCGTCGAAGATGTAGGTCTGCAGGTCGATGCTGGTGGTGGCCCCGCGGAGCAGGTCGAGGCGCGAGACCAGCGCGTCCTGGCCGTAGTCGAGCAGCAGCGCGTAGTGCTGCGGACGCTCCGGCGTGCTCCGCGCAAGGCTGCGCACGCCCAGTTCGCGCAGCGGCGAGGGCCGCGCGCAGGCGTCGGGGGCGTCGCAGTCG
Source organism: Pseudomonadota bacterium (assembly GCA_020161335.1). GTDB lineage: Bacteria > Pseudomonadota > Gammaproteobacteria > Xanthomonadales > Xanthomonadaceae > Luteimonas. Next base: position 157,056 of record JAIUOJ010000001.1, on the reverse strand, counting down.
ATCGTGGTGTCGCGGGCGTCCACCGCGATCCGCGTGGCCTGCTCGCGCTGCAGCGCCGACAGCCCGGTGCAGGCACTGCAGGCCAGGGCCAGCAGCGCGGCGAGCACGCGCACCGCGCGGGTCATGGCGCGCCGGCGTCCCGGGTGCGGATGTGCAGGTCGAAGACCACGCGATCGGACAGGGCGAAGCCCCAGCGGTCCATGGCGTAGTCGGCGCGGTACACCACGCCGCTGGCCACCACGTCGCAGTCGATGCCGGGCCGCCGGCACTGCGACGGCTGCACCGTGAACACCTCGCGCCGGCGCACGCCACGGATGGTCAGCGCGCCGCCGAGCAGGCCGCCCTCGACCAGCAGCGACGCGTCGTAGGGATCGGACACGAACTCGACGTAGGGGTGCTGGTCGGCGTCGAAGAAGCCCTTGCCGCGGGTGACGCGCGAATACTGCGGGTGGTCGAGGATCTCGACCTCGGCGGTCGGCAGCTTCAGGCGCACCTGCTTGCGGTCGCCCGGCGCGGACACGATCTCGCCGTGCCAGTTCGGGAAACGGCCATCGAGCGACTGGCCCCAGCGCGTCTTGAGGGTGAAGCCGATCCGCGAATGCCCGGTGTCGATCTCGACCGGCTTGCTCGCCAGCACCGGCGCGGCGGCCAGCAGGGCCAGCCACCACATGCACCAACGGCTCACGCGCGGGTCGATCGTGCGCGCGCTCACGGCCACCAGAAGGTCGACAGGGTCGCGATCCCGGGTTCGATCTCGGCCTCGGCCGGCAGCGACAGCACCGCCACCGCCGCCGGCGGCATGCCGCGGTAGTCGCCCGACTGCCCGCTGCTGAGCAGGGCCACCAGCCGTTCCAGCCCCGGGTTGTGGCCGACCAGCAGCAGCCGTTCGGCATCGCGGTGCGCGTCCACCAGCCCGGCCAGGGTGCCGGGCGTGGCCTCGTAGATCGCCGCGTCCAGCCGCTTGTCGAGGTTGCCGACCGCCTCGACCACGGCGTCCAGCGTCTCGCGCGTGCGCCGCGCCGGCGAGCACAGTACCCGGTCGGGCACCAGCGCCTTGTCGCGCATCCACGCCGCCACCGCCTCGGCCTCGGCCAGGCCCTCGGCCGACAGCGGGCGGTCGAAATCCGCCTGCCCCGGGACCGCCGGCTCCGCATGCGCGTGCCGCAACAGGATCAACTCACGCATGCCGCCTCCCTTCCTTGCCGACCGTCGTCCGGCGTTCGCAACGACGCATCACGCGCGCTTGAGCCATTTCAGCAACGGCTGCCAGTCGCCCTGGTGGTCGCGCACCTGCGCGGAGTGGTAATCGAACAGGCTCTTGCCGAAGCCGACCAGCATCACGTAGGCCTGGCTGTCGCGCAGCTGCGCCACCAGCGGGTACGGCCACTGTTCCAGCAGCTCCATCGCCTGCTGCGAGGCATTGGTCCACGGCCGCAGGCGGTTGCCGACCAGGCCCACGCGCAGGTCGCCCTTGCGCACCCGCGGGTGCTTGGCCAGCGCATTGAGGAAGGGCACGGTGGCGTCGATGTCCAGCGCCGAGGGCAGCACCGGCACCACCAGCGCATCGGCGTGCTCGAGATAGGTCTCCAGCGCGTCCGGGTGCGCCCCCGCGGGCGCATCCACCACCACCCGGTCGGTGCCGTCGGGGATCGACTTCCATGCGGTCTTGTGCCGGCTGCTGCCGTCGATCGGCAGGACCGCGCTGTCCAGCGCCGCGCGACGCTCGGCCCAGCGGGTCGAGGACCCCTGGGGGTCGGCGTCGACCAGGACCGTCTTCTGTCCCGACAGTGCGGCCTGTGCCGCCAGGTGCGTCGCGATCGTGGTCTTGCCGACGCCACCCTTGGAACTGGCCACCAACACCGTCTTCATCCGCAATCTCCGGACCGGGAACGAAGGGCGAGCGTACACCGGCGATGGGTCGCCCGCGAGTTCGCCGGCATGGGCCGCGGGCCCCGGTACCGCGAATTGACGCGGCCTTAACCAACACGGGGCCGCGACGGGTCGTGCCGGCGCCCGCGGCGGCTTCTGCTGGTCTGCTATGGTCGCCCGGCCCCGGAATCCGCACGCCCCCATGAGCGACCTGCACGACCTGGTGGCGCTGATCCGCGCCGACACCCCGCTGATCGTGGTCGAGACCGCCGACGAGGGCCGGGCCATCGACCTGTTCCGCCAGACCCTCTCCCACGCCTGGCGCGCGCTGCATCGCTGGTCGATCACCGAAGGCCTGCGCCGGATCGACCTCGACCGCGAGGATCCGCCCGAGATCCCGCCCGATGCCAGCACCACGCTGGCCGCGATCCGCAACGCCGACCAGCGCGGCGTGTACCTGCTGCTCGATTTCCACCCCTACCTCGGCTACGCCAGCACCCAGCGCCAGTTGCGCGAGATCCTGCAGCGCCGCAACTGCCTGGCGCACACCATCGTGCTGGTCGGGCACAAGGTCGACCTGCCGGCCGAACTCGAAGCCAAGGCCACCCGCTTCCGCCCGCGCCTGCCCGATGCCAACGCGCTGCTGAAACTCGTGCGCGAGGAAGCCGCCGCCTACCAGCGCGAACACGGCGGCAAGCGCGTGGAGGCCGATGCCGACACCGTGCAGCGCATCGTGCGCAACCTGCAGGGCCTCGACGCCACCGATGCGCGCCGCATCGCCCGCCACCTGATCTTCGACGACGGCGTGCTCGGCCCCGGTGACCTGCCCGCGCTGGCCAAGCTGAAGTTCGAGCTGCTCAACAAGAGCGGCCACCTGCATTTCGAATACGACACGGCGCAGTTCGCTGATGTCGCCGGGGCGCGCCGGCTCAAGCGCTGGATCGAGCAACGCCGCCGCGTGTTCGCCGAAGGCGATGCGCCGCCCGGGCCCGGCGCCTATCAGCTTGATCCGCCCAAGGGCGTGCTGCTGCTCGGCGTGCAGGGCTGTGGCAAGTCGCTGCTGGCCAAGGCGGTGGCCGGCGGCTTCGGCGTGCCGCTGGTACGGCTGGACTTCGGCACGCTCTATGCCAAGTACCACGGCGAGACCGAAGCCAACCTGCGCGCCGCGCTGGCCTCGACCGAACAGCTCGCGCCCTGCGTGCTGTGGATCGACGAGATCGAGAAGGGCCTTGCCGCCGGCAGCGCCGACGGCGATGGCGGCGTGTCGCGGCGCGTGCTGGGCTACCTGTTGACCTGGATGGCCGAACGCAAGTCCAGGGTGTTCCTGGTCGCCACCGCCAACCAGGTGCACGAGCTGCCCGCCGAACTGCTGCGCAAGGGCCGCTTCGACGAGATCTTCTTCGTCGACCTGCCCGATGCCGAGACCCGCGCGCAGGTGTTCGACCTGCACCTGCGCCGGCGCGCACTCGATCCGGCCGGCTTCGACCTCGCGGTGCTGGCGGATGCGGCCGAAGGCTTCTCGGGCGCCGAGATCGAGCAGGCCATCGTCGCCGCGCTGTACGCCGCGCACGCCGGCGGCGTGGCCCTCGACGAAGCACTGCTGCGCGAGGAACTCGCCGCGACGCGCCCGCTGTCGGTGGTGATGCGCGAACAGGTGGCCGCGCTCCGCGCCTGGGCACGCGAACGCACCGTGCCCGCGGACTGACCGCGCGGCGCAACCCTTTCCTGCGCTGCGGCATCCACAACAGGGCATGGGGACGACCATCGGCACATGCCGCGGGAACCATCCGCTGGCGACACTGTCCATCCTGACCGGACGCGGCGCACTGGCGCGCGCGAAGCAACGCTTGGGGTATCGGGGACAACACCGGACATGATCGAACTGCAGGACGTACACCGGCACTACGCCATGGCCGGCCAGACCGTGCGCGCGCTGGCGGGCGTGAGCCTGAAGGTCGATGCCGGCGACTTCGTCGCCATCACCGGGCAATCGGGCTCGGGCAAGTCCAGCCTGCTCAACATCCTGGGCTGCCTCGACCATCCCACCAGCGGCCACTACCTGATCGAAGGCCGCGACGTGGCGACGCTGGACGACGAGGCCGGCAGCGACATCCGCAACCGCCGCATCGGCTTCGTGTTCCAGAGCTTCCACCTGCTGCCGCGGCTGACCGTGCTGGAGAACGTGCTGCTGCCGCTGCGCTTCCACCGCGACCCGCCCGCCGATGCGCACCGCCACGCCAACGAGCTGCTCGACCGCGTCGGCCTGTCCGAGCGCCGCGACCACCGCCCCAGCGAACTGTCCGGCGGCCAGATGCAGCGCGCCGCCATCGCCCGCGCGCTGCTGCTGCGCCCGGCGCTGCTGCTGGCCGACGAACCCACCGGCAACCTCGACTCCAGGAGCGCGGCCGACGTGCTGGCGCTGATCGACGAAGTGCACCAGGGCGGCCAGACCGTGGTGATGGTGACCCACGACAACGACATCGCGACGCGCGCCCCGCGCCAGGTGAAGCTGCGCGACGGGAGGATCGAGCATGACTCGGCGCTGCACTGACCTGCTGCTCGCGGCCGCGCTCGCGGCCGCGGCGCCCGCCGCGCACGCCGTGGTGCTGACCGGCGAGGTCCGCGCCACCGATGCGCAGGCGATCATCACGCCGCAGTCGAACTCGGCGCCGGTGGTGATCCGCTTCTTCGTGCCCGAAGGCGATTCGGTGAAGCAGGGCGACGTGGTGCTGCGCATCGATCCCGGCCAGTCCGCGGCCATGATCCCCGACCTCGACGCGCGCATCGAACAGTCGCAGGCCAAGGGCGACAAGGACATCGCCGAACTCGAGGTCAAGGCGCTCGACGCGGAGCTGGCGCTGGTCGATGCCGAGGCCGAGCTGGCCGCCGCGCGGATCGACGCGAAGATCCCCAAGGGCCTGGTCGCCGACCTCGACTACGACCGCTACCAGGGCGAACTGGACCGGGCCACGCGCGAGGCCGCGCTCAAGCGCCAGCAGCTGGCCGAGGCGCGCGAAGCCGTGCGCCGGCGCACGTCGGATGCGGCGCTGGAGGTGCGCAAGCTGGTGGTGCAGCGCGAATACCACGCGCTGATGGTGCGCACGTCGGAAGTGCGCGCCGACCGCGACGGCTACGTGGTGCACGGCTTCAACAACAACTGGATCGGCGGCCGCATCGACGAAGGCTCGTCCACCATGCCCGGCAGCCGCGCCGGCGAGGTGGTCAGCGGCAGCGGCACCCGCGTGCGCGCCTGGGCGCTGGAACCGGATCGTCGCGGCCTGGAGGTCGGGCAGGCGGTGGAGCTGAGCTTCGACGCCCATCCCGGCAGTCGCGTGCCGGGCCGGATCAGCGCGATCTCCGGCGCCCCGGACCGTCGCCAGGAATGGGGCAGCGGCCGCTACTTCACCGTCGACGTCGACTTCGAGGCCGGCAAGCTCAAGCTGCTGCCCGGCATGAGCGCGCGGGTGATCGCCCGTCCCGCCACTGCGGCGACGGGGGCGGGCCGATGAGCACGCGCCGCGGTCGCCTCGCGATGGCGATGGCAATGGTGCTAACCGCGCTGCTGCCGCTGGCCGCGCAGGCGGCCACGCTGCGCATCGACGGCGAGGTCTACGCGCTGGACAAGTCGCAGCTGATGCCGCCGATGATCGACCGCGTCTGGAACTTCAACATCACCCAGCTCGCACCCGACGGCGAGCCGGTCAAGCAGGGCGACGTGGTGCTGGCCTTCGACGGCAACCAGATCATGCAGCAGCTGTCCGAGAAGCGCAGCCAGCTGGCCGAGAAGCAGCGCGAGCTGGAGAAGCTGGAACTCGACCTGGCCGAACGCGAGCGCACCGAGCGCCTGTTCACCGCCGAGGCGCAGGCCACGCTGGACAAGGCCGAACGCAAGACCGAACAGCCGCGCGAGCTGATCGCCGCGCTGCAGTACGACAAGCTGGTGGAGGAGCGGCGTCGCGCCGAGCGGCGCATGGTGCTGTCCACGCAGCGCGAGCGCCTGGCCGCCGGACAGCGCCGCCAGGAGCGTCGGCTGGTGCAGTCGGAACTGGCGCAGCTGCAGGCCGACGTCACGCGCCTGCAGGATTCGCTGGCGCAGATGAACATCACCGCCCCGCGCGCCGGCGTGATGATGCACAAGAGCAGCTGGAACGGCGACAAGTTCGACGTCGGCTCGCAGGTGTGGCGCGGCCAGACGATCGCCGAGATCCCCGACGGCGACACCCTGGCGGTGCGCGGCGAACTGCCCGAACGCGACCTGCTGCGCGTCTCGGTGGGCGCACCGGCGCGGATCGTGGTCGAGGGCGGCGGCGGCAGCGCCCACCGCGGCACGGTCACCGAGATCGGGCGCACCGTGCGCAGCAAGTCGCAGGTGCAGCCCATCCCCATCGTCGACGTCGAGATCACGCTGGACGACAAGGCCGTGCGGCTGCGCCCGGGCCAGTCCGTGCGGGTCGAGCTCACCGTGCCCGACCCGGCGCCGGGAGCGTCGCGATGAGCCCCCGCGCTGCGCGCCGATCGGGCAGCCTCGGCATCGGCGGTGTATTGCTGCCCGCGCTGCTCGCGCTGTCCGCCTGCAGCAGCGACGAAACGCCGCCGGCGAGCGAGATCGTCGGCCGCGGCGAACTGGTGCTGAGCATGCAGGGCGAGGGCGACCTGCGTTCGGCCAAGCCGACCCCGCTCAGCGTGCCCGGCCGCAACTGGGCCTCGCGCCAGGTGGAATGGATGCTGCCCGAGGGCAGCCTGGTGAAGAAGGGCGAGCTGCTGGCGCGCTTCCGCGCCGACGAAGGCAAGCAGCAGCTCGACCTCGCCCTGCTCGACCTGCAGCGCAATGCGCTCTCGCGCCTGGCGAAGGAGAGCGAACTGCTGGCCGCGCAGGGCCGCGTCGACGTCGACCTGGCGCAGGTCGCGGTGCAGCTCGGCATCGCCCAGCGCTACGCCGACGCCGACCTCAGCACGCTGGCGCGCAACGAAGTGCTCGACGCGATCGAGGACAGCAAGTACCTGGAGACGCGCCAGGACACGCTGGAGTGGCAGCGCGGGCAATCGACGACGCGCGGCGGCGCCGAGCTCGCCGTGCTCGACGCGCAGCGCGCCACCTTCGACCTCAACGCGCAGACCCGGCGCGAGGACCTCGATGCGCTGGAGCTGCGCGCGCCCAACGACGGCGTGCTGCTGCTCACCGCCAACTGGTCGGGCGACAAGCCGATGATCGGCACCACCCTGCGCGCCGGGCAGGAATTCGGCAGCCTGCCCGACACCGCCGCGATGGAAGTGCAGATCGACCTGCCGCAGATCGAGGCGCAGGGCATCAAGGCCGGCAACGCGGTGGAACTGCATCCGCTGGGCCGTCCGGACCAGGCGTTCGCCAGCACCCTGTCGTGGGTGGCGAGCGCGGCCACCGTGCTCGACCGCGAAAGCCCGGTGAAATACCTGTCGATGCGCGCCGCGGTGCCCGCCGACGCGATCGCGAAGTACCGGTTCGTGCCCGGGCAGCGGTTCGCGGCGAAGATCATCCTGCTGCGCGAACCCGATGCATTGAGCGTGTCCAACGTCGCCGTCGAGCAGCAGGACGGCAAGCACTGGGTGCAGGTGCGCGACGGCCGCGGGTTCACCCGCCGCGAAGTGCAGCTGGGCGTGCGCGGCACGGCACGCTCGCAGGTGGTGTCGGGGCTGGACGCCGGTGACGAGGTGCTGCTGTCTGCGGGCGGCGTGGAGCTGCCGCTCAAGCCTGCCGACGGCGACGCCACGCCGCCCGGAGACGCCACCGCTGCCGGGGAGTCCGCACCATGAGCTGGATCTCGAAACTGCCGCCGGTGTGGCGCGAGGCGGTCGAGGAACTGTGGCGTCGCCGCCTGCGCACGTTGCTGACCCTGCTCGGCCTGATCTTCGGCGTCGGCGCGATCGTGGCGATGCAGGCGGTCGGCGAAGGCAGCAAGCGCGAAGCGCTGCGCCTGGTGGAAAGCCTTGGCCTGCGCAACCTGATTGCCGAGGTGAAGCCGCAGGACGAGGCGACGCTGAAGGAGTCGCGCGCGCGCAGCCTCGGCCTGAGCGTGGCCGACGCGCACGCCGCGCTGGCGGTGGTGCCGGGCGCGGACAAGTTCGCCGCCGAGAAGCGCATCCGCACCCACACCGTGTTCAGCGACACCGGCCGCAGCGACGCGCAGGCCAGCGGCATCAGCGCCGACTGGTTCGAGCTGTCCTCGCTGCAGGTGGCCGCGGGCCGCGCGCTCAACGCCGAGGACGAAGCCACGCTGGCGCCGGTGGCGGTCCTCGGTCACCAGGCCGCGGCCAACCTGTTCCCCGGCGTCGACCCGGTCGGCCAGTTGGTCAAGGTCAACCACGTGTGGCTGGACGTGGTGGGCGTGCTCACCGACCGCGACCTCGGCAAGGAGGATTTCGAGGGCGTGCAGCTGGGCTCGGAAAGCAACCGCATCTACGTGCCGCTGGCCAGCGCGCGGGCGCGCTTCCGCTTCCAGCCGCAGGAGGACGAGATCGACCGCTTCCTGCTGCGCCTCGACGCGCCGACCCAGCTCGCCGCGGGCGCAGGCGTGCTGTCGGCGGTACTCGACCAGCGCCATGCCGGCATCGCCGATTACCAGCTGGTGGTGCCGCAGCAGCTGTTCCAGCAGCACCAGCAGACCCAGCGCATCTTCCAGGTGGTGATGGGCGCGATCGCGGTGATCAGCCTGGTGGTGGGCGGCATCGGCATCATGAACATCATGCTGGCCAACGTGCTGGAGCGGCGCCGCGAGATCGGCCTGCTGCGCGCACTGGGCGCGCGCAAGCGCGACGTGATCGCGCAGTTCCTGCGCGAGGCCAGCGTGATCTGCATTTCCGGTGCGCTGCTGGGCCTGGTGTTCGGCGGCGTGCTGGCCTACCTCATCGCCACGTTCGCCGGCTGGCAGGTGGCATGGGCGCCGGTGCCGATCCTGCTGTCGGCGACGTTCTGCGCGCTGGTGGGCCTCGCGTTCGGGGTGTATCCGGCGCGACAGGCGGCGCAGCTCGATCCGATTGCGGCGCTGCGCCACGAATAGGCCGCGCCGCCGTGGATTTGCGCCGGTGGCCGCCGCCGCTTAAGGTGGCCCCGGGGATATCGACGCCATCGGACGGATCCGCTCGCTCGACGCATTTGGGAGGATGCGAAGATGCCGCGACTGCTCGCGCTTGCCTGCCTGACCGCCGCGCTGCTGGCCTGCACGCCCGCCGCGCGCGCCGACGACGGCTGTCCGCAGCTCCCGGACGGGAGCGGGCTGCGCTGGGAACAGCGCGACGTGCCCGGCATGGTGTTCTGCAAGGCGCTGGCCGACGACGGCGGCGAACGCTTTTCGGTCGTGCTCGGCAAGGCGTTGCCGTTCCGCCCGGACAACGCGCTCGCCGCCGGTCGCGGCGCCATCGATGGCCGCAAGATCCGCTGGTATCGCGGCGGCGACGCCTTCCGCCCGGACCTCGTGATCCGCGAGACCCTGCTCAGGCTGGGCGGCGGACGCGAGGCGCACATCGTGGTGCGTGCGCCATCGGAAGCGCTGCTGTCGGAATGGACCCCGCTGGTGGAAGGCCTGCGCTTCGGCGCCGGCGGCTGAGGCCTCAGTCCCGCGGCGGACGCCAGCCCGGCGGCGGTTCCGGCGACACGCCGCCTGCGCGCAGGACGCGCTCGAGCAGGTCGCGTTCGGTCCGGACCACCGGATCCTCGAGCAGCTGCATGAACTGCGCCGCGCCATCGCGTGGCTGCTGCGACGCCAGCCGTCCCCATTGCTGCATCTGCCAGTCCATGCGCCGCTGGCGCGCCTCGACGCCGGCACGTTCGGGCCCGCGGTCGGCCACTTCGGCCAGCATCGACAGGCCCACGCGCGCGCCCAGCAGGTTGTCGGAACGATCCGCGAGTACGGTGGCGACATGGCGGCAGTCGGCAGCGCGCGCCGGCGACGCGCGCAGGGCGGTGCCGCGACAGGCCTGCGCCAGCGCATGGTAGGTCGGCATCGCGGATGCATTCCACAGCGCGGTGGCGAACAGGGTCGCCGCTTCGTCGACGAGGAAGGCTTGTTCGCCGCCGGCCAGCACGCGTTGTTCGGCCACCGTCGGCGGGTGCCGGGCCAGCGCGGCGCGCGTCCAGCGCACGCCTGCGTAGAGATGCACGTCGGCGTCTTCCGCGCGACGCGCGTCGGCCAGCAGCGCGTCCGCCGGCAGGTCCATGGACAGCAGCGGGACGAGGTTCCCCGGCTCCGCGGCCTGCCAGCGCTGCGCGGCCTCGCGACGCAGCGGACCGTCTTCCGCCGCCGCGGCGACCAGCTGGTTGGCGAGGACGTCGCTGCCCGCCTTCGCTGCGGCGGCCCGCAGCCAGGCATCCGCCTGCGCATCGCCGGCCGTGCGCCGCGAGGGCGCATCGCCCGGCGGAGGCACGCCACCCTCCGTCGCTACGCTCGTGCTTCGGCGCAACAGCGCCGCCAGCGCCAGTTCGCGCGCGCGGCCCGTCGCCGCCAGCGCCTGCGCGACGCGCTGCGCATGCAGGCGGTGCGCCTCGGCCTGCGCCTGCATCTGCGCCGCCACCTGCGGATCGATGTCCTCCTCGTCCCAGTCCTGGGCGTGGGCGGTGGCGACGCTGGCGAGCAGCACGAGGAGCAGCAGGCGGAGGGTCATCGGGGTCTTCCTTGCGTGAGGCGACAGCATAGCGGCCTTGCCGCTGAGCCTGGCGTGACTCAGTAGCCCGCGGCCTGCCCGTCCTTGCGCGATTCGCTGGCGCCGATGTAGCCGCCGTGCGGGTTGACCATGATCGCCTGGTAGCCGCCGTAGGGGCCGTCGGCGAAACTCACGCTGTGGCCCTTGCGCATCAGCGCGCGCACGGTCTCGTAGGGGAAGCCGGTTTCAAGGTCGACCTCGCCGCCGTCGGTCATCGCCGTGGCCTGCCCCGCCGGTTCGGTGGAGCCGTCGTGCTGGATGCGCGGCGCGTCGCCGGCTTCCTGCAGGTTCATGCCGAAGTCGATCAGGTTGAGCAGGATCTGCACGTGGCCCTGCGGCTGCATCGCGCCGCCCATCACGCCGAACGACAGCCACGGCTTGCCATCCCTGGTGACGAATGCGGGAATGATGGTGTGGAACGGGCGCTTGCCCGGCGCGTAGCCATTGGGATGGTCGTCGCGCAACACGAACTGCTCGCCGCGATCCTGCAGGATGAAGCCCAGCCCCGGCGGCGCCATGCCGCTGCCCATGCCGCGGTAGTTGGACTGGATCAGCGACACCATCATCCCGTCGGCATCGGCCACGGTCATGTAGATGGTGTCGCCTTCGTCCAGCTGCTTCGGCGTGCCCGGCTGCACTTCGCGCAATGCGCGGTCCATCGAAATGAGCCGGCCGCGCTCGCGTGCGTACGCCTTCGAGATCAGCGTCGCCACTGGCGCCGGATGGAAGGCCGGATCGGCATACCAGCGCGCGCGGTCGGCGAAGGCCAGCTTCTTGGCTTCGACGAACAGGTGCACGTGCTCGGGGCTGCCGAAACCGTAGGACTTCAGGTCGTAGGGTTCGAGCAGGTTGAGGATCTGCAGCGCGGCGACGCCCTGCCCGCTCGGCGGCAGTTCCCACACGTCGTGGCCGCGATAGTTGGTACTGACCGGATCCACCCATTCGCCGGTATGTGCGGCCATGTCCTCGTACGACAGGAAGCCGTCGTTCGCGGCGAAGTAGTCGCCGATGGTGCGCGCGATGTCGCCGGTGTAGAACGCATCGCGGCCGCCCTCGGCGATCTTCTGCAGGGTGTCGGCGAGGTTGGGGTTGCGCCAGGTTTCTCCGGTGCGCGGCGCGCGGCCGTCGATCGTGAACTGCTCGGTGAAGCCGGGCCACTTCGACAGTCGCGGCACCGAGCGCTCCCAGTAGTACGCGATCACCTCGTGCACCGGATGGCCTTCGCGCGCGTAGCGGATCGCCGGCGCGAGGTTCTCGGCCATCGTGCGCCTGCCGAAGCGCTGGTGCAGGGCGAACCAGCCGTCGACCGCGCCGGGCACGGTGACCGGCAGCGGGCCATGCGCGGGAATCTCGCTCAGGCCACGGCGCTGGAACTCCGCCAGCGTCAGCGAACGCGGCGAGCGGCCGGACCCGTTGTAACCATGCAGGCGTTGCGTCTTCGGATCCCACACGATGGCGAACAGGTCGCCACCGATGCCGTTGCCGGTCGGCTCCATCAACCCGAGTGCGGCGTTGGCGGCGATGGCGGCATCGACCGCGCTGCCGCCGGCCTTCATCACGTCAAGCGCGATCTGCGTGGCCAGCGGATGCGAGGTGGCGGCCATCGCGTGCGGGGCGTAGACCTCGCTGCGGGTGGCGAAGGGCTGGCCGGTGATGCGGTCGGCCGCCGCGGCCGGCGCGGACGCGGCCACGGCCAGCCACAGGCAGGCGGCCAGGGGGAGCAATCGGTTCAGGCGCATCGGGTCGCGGGTCCGGGTTCCGGGGATGGGCCACGATAGCGCCTGTCGCACCCGGGCACCCCTTCTGGCGGCCCTCGGAACGCCCTCCGACATGGGCGACCCGCATTCGCAGGCCCTAGGGTACGCCCCGGTTGTGGCCGGCCCGGCCGCCTGTTGAGATCGGCATCTGGATGCAACTCCGCCCGGAGTCGAACATGAGCTTCACCGATGGCGTCGGCACCCGTCCGCAGGCGGATTTCCCGCCCACGAGCTTCCTGCAGTCCGATCGGCCCTCGCCCACGACGGCGCCGCGGTGCGAGGCCCCCCGCGAACCGACCCAGCCGTCGGTGGACCTCGGGCCGGGCTACGCCCTTCCCGCCGGCAGCACGCTCCGCGACGCGGCCAGCGGCACCCAGGCCCAGCCGTTCGACGTCACCCTCTCGCAGCTGGCCACCGCCGTGTACAACACGCGCGGCGGTCCGCCGGTGGGCTGGAACAGCGTGTCCAACGACCAGCTCGCCACCCTGCTCGGCCCCCCGGGTCAGCCCGCGTCCGCCGAGCAGGTCCAGGCCTGGCGGCTGACCTTCCTCGGCGCCAACGACTGCGTGCAGACCAATGCCCAGGAGTTCCGTGCCGAGGTCTACACCGACGGCAACGGCAACTACGTGCTGTCCTATCGCGGCACCGCCGAGGGCGGCCCGGACTGGGACAACAACTTCAGCCAGGGCCTCGGCTTCGAGACCCCCGACGGCGACAAGTTCAGCGTGACCGCCGTCAACACCGCGGTCGAGTTCGCGCGCGTGTTCGGCAACGCACCGGGCGGCGAATCCAGCAACCTCGCGATCACCGGCCATTCGCAGGGCGGCGGCCTGGCCACGGTCGGCTCGCTGGCGAGCGGCGTGCCGGCGGTCACCTTCGACGCCTCGGGCATCCATCCCAACACCTGGGACCGCATGGGCATCGACCCGCAGCGCGCGCGCGACCTCGCCGAGGGCGGCCAGATCCGTGCCTATTCGCTGTCGAGCGACGCGCTGACCAATGCGCAGGACAGCTGGATCACCGGCATCGTCGCCCCCGACGCACTCGGCACGCAGATCGTGGTCGCGCCTGCGGCCGCCGACGAGCACAACATGTTCACGAACTACGGGCCGCAGGAAGGCTTCACGCCCGGACAGAGCGCGCAGATCAACACCGCGGTGGAGATCGGACGGCACACCCCGTTCCTGCCGCTCAACCCGGTGACTGGCCTCCTGACCGGCGGCGCCAACCTGGCCGGCAACCTCGGCTACGCCGCGATCAGCCACAGCCCGACCGCGCTGACCAACGCCATGATCGAACAGCAACCGTGGCAGGCCGGATACGAGAACCCGTCCAATTTCGGCCGCGACGTGCAGAACCTGCTGCCGGACCAGCTGAAGGACGACTTCGCGCGCAATACGCATGACTTCGCCGCCGACGTCGAGGCCGTGAAGGCGAACGAATTCGCCAGCGGCCAATACGTGCAGGGCGGCGCCAGCCTCGCCGGCGACTTCCTGGAGGGCGCGTTCAACTCCACCGGTGACACCGTCGATCGCTATGCCGACCTGGCCGCGAACCACGTGCGCGAGAACGTCGGTAGCTGGGGCGGCGCGGTGCTGGGTGGCGCGATCGACTACGGCGGCGATACCGTGGAGTTCGTGGCCGATGCCGGTGGACAGGTCGTCGAGACGCTGGCCGATGGTGCCGGCTGGGTGGCGCAGGGCGTGACCGACATCGCCAGCGGCGCGGGCAACTTCATTGGCGGCCTGTTCGGCCGCTGAGTCCAAGCGCCGTCCGGGCTCCGGCTTGCATCCGGCTATGATCGGCACTGAAATGGCGCGCATGCGCCTTCCCGCCATCGTCTCCGCGATCCTCCTTTGTTGCGCCGCAGGGTGCGCCCGGCCATCCATGAGCAACGACGCCTTCTCCAGCCCCGACCTGTCCGCGCTCGCGGACGCCGTGCAGCGCGACGATGCGGCCGAGGTCCGCCGCCAGCTCGAGCGCATCGACGCCGACACGCCCGGCAACGACGGCAGCACGCTGCTGATGGCGGCGATCAAGCAAGGCCGCAAGGCAAGCGCCGAGGCGCTGCTTGAAGGCGGCGCCGACCCCAACCGCGCCGATCCCTCCGGCGAAACCCCGGTGCATGCCGCCGCGTTCTCCGGCAACGCCGACCTGCTGCGCACGGTGCTGGCGCACGGCGGCGACGCCAACGCTCGCAACCCGCACACCGGCGCCACGCCACTGATGCAGGCGCTGCTGTCGCCGGATGCCAAGCAGTACGCCGTCCTGCTCGAGGCCGGCGCCGACCCGAACCTCGCCGACCTCAACGGCGACACCCCGCTGCACGTCGCCGCGCGCACCAACCACGGTGGCGCGATCCTGGCGCTGCTGCAGGCGGGCGCGTCGCCGCTGGCGAAGAACGGCGGCGGCGCCAGCTTCCAGTCGTACTACTTCGGCTACAACCGCGCGATCCTCAACGACCGCGCGCTCGCCGAACGCAAGGCCGTGGTCGCCTGGCTCAAGGCCAACGGCGTGCCGCTGGAGGCGAACGTCCCCGCGGACGACCAGCCGTAGCGCCCCGCTGCACGCATCTCGCGAACGGACGACGACTCCCACCGAATGTCACCCTCCGCGCAGAGGGAATGACGGCCCGAGCGTGGATTGCGCGCGGGCATGCCCGGCCGCGACGAGGCTCCCCGGAAAAGGAAACGGCCGGGACATGCCCGGCCGATCCTCCCTCCCACGCGTGTTTCGACGCGATGCCGCGGTCAGGCGGCGGCCGCGTGCGAGCGGTCGAACTGCTCCTCCTCGGTCGAGCCCTTCAGCGCGGTGACGCTGGAGGCGCCGCCCTGGATCACCGTGGTCACGTCGTCGAAGTAGCCGGCGCCGACCTCCTGCTGGTGCGAGACGAAGGTGTAACCCTTGTCGCGCGCGGCAAACTCGGCTTCCTGCACCTGCTCGACGTAGTGCTTCATGCCCTGCCCGCGCGCGTAGTCGTGGGCGAACTTGAAGGTGTTGAACCAGTTGATGTGGATGCCGGCCAGGGTGATGAACTGGTACTTGTAGCCCAGCGCCGCCAGCTCGTCCTGGAACTTCGCGATCGTCGCGTCGTCCAGGTTCTTCTTCCAGTTGAAGCTCGGCGAGCAGTTGTAGCTCAGCAGCTTGCCCGGGTGCCGGGCATGCACCGCCTGCGCGAACTCGCGGGCGAAGCCCAGGTCCGGGGTGCCCGTCTCGCACCACACCAGGTCCGCGTACGGCGCATATGCGACGCCGCGGCTGATCGCCTGCTCCAGGCCGTTCTTCACCTTGTAGAAGCCTTCGGCGGTGCGGTTGCCGGTGACGAAGGGCTTGTCATTGGCGTCGAAGTCGGAGGTCAGCAGGTTCGCGGCCTCGGCGTCGGTGCGCGCCAGCACCACGGTCGGCACACCGAGCACGTCGGCCGCCAGGCGCGCGGCGACCAGCTTCTGGATCGCCTCCTGGGTCGGCACCAGCACCTTGCCGCCCATGTGCCCGCACTTCTTCACCGCGGCCAGCTGGTCCTCGAAGTGCACCGCCGCCGCGCCGGCGGAGATCATGTTCTTCATCAGCTCGTAGGCGTTGAGCACGCCGCCGAAGCCGGCTTCGCCGTCGGCGACGATCGGCAGGAAGAAGTCGATCGCGTCTTCCTCCTTCATCTTGCCGTCGCAGATGTTCTTCCACTGGATTTCATCCGCGCGCTGGAAGGTGTTGTTGATCCGGCGCACCATCGTCGGCACCGAGTCGTACGCGTACAGCGACTGGTCCGGGTACATGGTTTCGGAGGTGTTGCCGTCGGCCGCGACCTGCCAGCCCGACAGGTACACCGCTTCCAGCCCGGCCTTGGCCTGCTGCATCGCCTGCCCGGCGCTGATCGCGCCGAAGGCATTGACGTAGCCCTTCTTCGCACCGCCGTTGACCAGCGCCCACAGCTTCTCGGCGCCGCGCTTGGCCAGGGTGTACTCCGGCTGCAGGCTGCCGCGCAGGCGCACGACGTCGGCGGCCGAATACGGGCGTTCGACGCCGGTCCAGCGCGGGTCATTGGTCCACTGCTGCTGCAGGCTGTCGATCTGTTGCTGGCGGGTGCTCATGGTGGAACTCCTGGAATCGTGGGGGTGGCGCCGCTTGCGCCGGAAGGAAGGGATGGATCAGTCGATGCGTTCGTAGGCGGGCAGGGTGAGGAACGCCTCCAGCGTGTCGCGTTGGGTCAGCGCCTCGAGCAGCGCGATCGCCTCGGCCACGCGCGCCGCGCCCGGCATCGGCTGGCCGGCCAGGCGCGAGGGCAGGTTGAGCAGGACGCGGTCGAACAGCGCCTCGTCGATCTCGGTGCCGTCGTGCAGGTGCAGCGGCGTGCCGCCGCGATCGGCCGCATGCAGCCACTGCCACAGCTGGGTGCGCGCGATCTCGGCGGTGGCGGCGTCCTCCATCATCCCGTGGATCGGCACGCAGCCGTTGCCGTCGAGCCACGCCGCGAGGTAGCGCACGCAGACCTCGACGTTGCCCTCGAAGCCGGCGCGGGTGATCGTGCCCAGCGGTGGTGCCAGCAGGTCGGCGCGCGCCACGATCACCTCCTCGCGGCCGACATGGTGCTGGTGCGGCCCGGGCATGCGTTCGTCGAAGATCTGCCTTGCCAGCGGGATCAGCGCCGGGTGCGCCACCCACGTGCCGTCATGCCCGGCGGTGACTTCGCGCAGCTTGTCGGCGCGCACCCGCGCCAGCGCCCGATCGTTGGCCTCGGCATCGTTGGCGATCGGGATCTGCGCCGCCATGCCGCCCATCGCATGCGCACCGCGGCGATGGCAGGTCTGGATCAGCAGCTCCGAGTACGCCTTCAGGAACGGCTGCGTCATCGTCACCTGCGCGCGCTCGGGCAGCACGCGGTCGCGATGCGCGCGCAGGGTCTTGATGTAGGAAAAGATGTAGTCCCATCGGCCGCAGTTGAGGCCGGCGATGCGATCGCGCAGGGCATGCAGGATCTCGTCCATCTCGAACGCGGCCGGCAGCGTCTCGATCAGCACGGTGACCTTCATCTGTCCCTGCGGCAGGCCCAGCAGGCACTCGACGTACGACAGCACGTCCTGCCACAGCGCCGCTTCGTCCATCGACTGCAGCTTGGGCAGGTAGAAGTACGGGCCGCGGTCCTTGTCCGCCAGCGCGCGGGCGTTGTGGAAGGCGAACAGGCCCAGGTCGAACAGCGACGCCGACAGGCGCTCGCCGTCGACCTGCACGTGCTTCTCGTCCAGGTGCCAGCCGCGCGGGCGCACGATCAGCACCGCGCGCTCGCGCTCGGGCTTGAGTGCGTAGCGCTTGCCGTTTCCCTCGAACGACAGCGTGCCGGCGATGGCCTCGCGCAGCGCGCGCTGGCCGGTGAGCAGGTTGTCCCAGGTCGGCGACGTCGAATCCTCGAAGTCGGCCATGTAGCAGTTGGCGCCGGAGTTCAGCGCGTTGATCACCATCTTCGGGTCGACCGGGCCGGTGATCTCGACGCGGCGGTCGAGCAGCGCCGCCGGCAATGCGGCCACGCGCCAGTCGCCGTCGCGGATCGCGCGGGTGTCGTCGCGGAAGTCCGGCAGCGCGCCGGCGTCGAACGCGGCCTGGCGCTGGCGACGGTCGGCTAGGCGCGCCTGGCGGGCCGGCTCGAAGCGGCGATGGAGCTCGGCGAGGAAGGCTTGCGCCGCCGGGTCCAGCAGGTCGGCGGGGGCGCCGGCCAGGAACTGGATGCCTTCACTGGCGACGGGGGTGTCCTTGAGGACGGCGGACATGGCGGCTGCTCCTGTGGGTGTTGCGTTGCAACAGGACCATCCTCCCCCGGAGATTATTTGACAACCCAGTTTTTTCAATGTAAATCATTAGTTCTGCTTATATTTGTTTGAAAACAAGGGCTTCCATGGCGGATTCGCTGCCCCGCTTCGCCTACAAGGCCGATCGCCTGAAGCCCCTGCGCGCGTTTTGCCAGACCGCGCGGCTGGGATCGGTGTCGCGCGCGGCCGAGGCGCTGTTCGTCAGCCAGCCGGCCATCACCCTGCAGCTGCAGGCACTGGAGCGGGAGTTCGGCCAGAAGCTGTTCGAGCGCAGCGGCCGCCGGCTGGTGCCGACCCGTGCCGGCGAGGCGCTGTACGAACTGGCGCGGCCACTGGTGGAAGGCATCGACACCCTGCCCACCGCCTTCCGCAACCAGCTCGCCGGCCTGGACGCGGGCGAACTCAACATCGCCGCCAACAGCTCG
Organism: Pseudomonadota bacterium; assembly: GCA_020161335.1. Lineage (GTDB taxonomy): Bacteria > Pseudomonadota > Gammaproteobacteria > Xanthomonadales > Xanthomonadaceae > Luteimonas. Next base: position 138,534 of record JAIUOJ010000001.1, on the reverse strand, counting down.
ACCATCCTCTACCTGCTGCCGCGCATCGTGGAGCGCTTCCGCGAGCACCACGCCGACGTGCGCCTGAGCCTGTACAACACGGTCAGCTCCGACGGCACCGACCTGCTGCGCTCGGACGCGGTGGACCTGGTGGTCGGCTCGATGCAGGACGTGCCCGGCGACCTCAGCTACGAGCCGCTGCACCGCTTCGAGCAGCGCCTGGTGATGCCGCTGGGCCACCCGCTCGCGGACAAGCCCGACCTGACCCTGGCCGACATCGGCCAGTACGGGCTGATCCTGCCGCCCAAGCGCCAGATCACCTGGCGCCTGGTCGACCTGGTGTTCCAGCAGAACCGCGTGCCCTACACCGTGGCGCTGGAGGTGGGCGGCTGGGAAGTGATCAAGCAGTACGTCGCGATGGGCATGGGCATCAGCATCCTGTCGTCGATCTGCCTGACCGACGCCGACCGCGGCCGCATCGTCGCGCGCCCGCTCGACCGCTTCTTCCCCGCGCGCAGCTACGGCGTGGTGATGCGCAAGGGCCGGCTGCCCTCGCCGCAGGCACGCGCCTTCATGGACCTGATCCAGCCCGACCTGTTCGCCCGCCGCGACTACTACGACAGCGGGCATTCGGAGCGCTGAGGCGTACGTTGCGCCCAGGTCGCAACGGGCGGAAGATGCCCTTGCGCCAGAGTGCGTGCCGAGGGGGCTCGGGCCTGCGTGGCGCAAGGACGATTCCAGGCCCGATGGGAGCGGGCACCCGATGAACACTCGACTGATGGCATCCCTCGTGTTGCTGTGCCTCGCCCTGCCTGCGTTGGCGGCGAAGCCGATGTTGCCACCGACGCCGATCCATACGTCGCAACCCGCGGAGATCATCCTCACCCAGCAGGAACTCGCCGTGGACGTACCAGGCACCGCAAACGCGGTCGGCATGCAGTTCGGTCTGATCGGCGCGCTGGTCGGCACCGCGATCACCAATGCGCAGGTGAAGAACGCCGAGGAACGCGTCGGCGAACTGCGCAACGCACTGCTCGATTATCCGTTCAACGCCCGCATGCAGGAGACCCTGCGTCGCAAGCTCGCCGAACACGCCATCCTTGGAGAGCAGGGCATCCACGTGCTGCATGCCACCTGGGACGGCGACAGCGCCGCCATGGCGAATCCGGTCGAAGATGCGCTGGTGCTGGTTCCGCGCTACGCCATCCTCAGCAACTTCGAGCAGCTGTCGGTGGAACTCACGCTCAGTCACGTGCAGCGCACCGCACGGACCGGAAAGAAGCCCAAGCAGAAGACCCTGCTCGAACGCACCTATGCATTCAACTTCCCTTTGACGACCGGGATCGGCGAAGGCGGCGTGGACGCCGATGCCTCGCGTTGGGTGGCGTTCGGCCGGCAACCCCTCGAGGCGCTGCTCGACATCGGCATCGACCAGGTCACCGACATGCTGGTCTACGACCTCTCGACGGAAGGCCGCGGGGAAGCGGAGCAGCCGGTGAAAGGGCTGGTGGGCACCGTGGGCGGCCGCGAGTTTGCCGGGCGCGTGGTCCGCAAGGGCGACCACTGGCTGTGGCTGCGCACCGGTCCGGGCGCGCAGCGCTGGCTGGTGGGACAACATCCGGTGGACGAGACCATCGTGGCGGCGCTGCCGCCCCCGGTCGCGCCCACGGTCGCCGAAGGGCCTGCGGCAGGCAGCGCCGAGGGGGCGTCACCGCGAGCGGACACGGCCGAAGTCTCGCCCCCAGCAGAGGTCCAGGAGACGTCCGTCGTTCCCGCCGGTGGCGAAGCGCCGACGCCCACGACCGAACCGACGGCAGCGACGTCCCCTTGAGCCTACGCATGCCCGTCGGCCCACCTGGCCGATGGCTGTGGGCCGCCAGCGTCGCAGCCTTGTGTTCGGCGTGCAGCAGCGTGCCGCTGGAGCGCGTCGCCCTCGCACCACTGGAATCAGGGGGCGCGCGCCCAGCGCTCGCATGTGGCTATCGGCTGCTGGCCGTCATCGATCGGCGCGCTACCGGCGAGGCCGCCGGCAGCCTCGGCGCGAACGCCTACTCCGTCGAGGACGCAGCCGGGCTGGTGCATCGTCGGCTGCAGGCCGATGGCTTCCGAGAGGACGCAACCCTGCCCGCCCTCTCGGTCGAGCTGCGCCAGCTGTACATCACCGGCAACCTGTCCTCGAAAGTGCCGGTCGCCGTGTACCGCGTGAGCGTCGACGCGGACCCACCGCGGGTCCTGCGCTCACGCGCGACCTCGATGAACTGGAACGGCACCGAGGCGGAGAGCCGACGCGCGATCGGTCGCGCGCTGGACGACGTCGACGCCCAGCTGCTGCACGCACTCAACGCGCGCTGCCGCCAGCACGCCCCGGCCCGCTGACACGCGTGCGGCAGCTCGATCCGCGCGACGCGCCTCAGTCAACCGGCATCGCCAGCGCATCCTCGCGGTACACGGCGACGTGCGGCACGCCGTCGGCGCCGATCCAGCCGCGGTACATGCCCGGGGTGTTGAACGGGAAGACCACGGTGCCGTCGGCGCCGAGCGCGATCGCGCCGCCGTCGCCGCCGGCCTTCGGGATGTCGCGGTTGATCACGCCGTCGGCCGCGCGCGCCAGCGGCGTGCCCGCCAGGCGCACGCGCGCGCAGATTTCGTGCGCGGCGGCGGCGCGGATGTAGTACTCGCCCCAGCCGGTGCCCGACACCGCGCAGCGCGCGTCGGCCCAGGTGCCGGCGCCGATGATCGGCGAGTCGCCGACGCGGCCATAGCGCTTGTTGGTCATGCCGCCGGTGGACGTGCCCGCGGCGAGGTCGCCGCGCGCGTCCAGCGCCAGCGCGCCGACGGTCCCGAAATATGCCTTGCCCGGCAGCGCCTGCGGCACGCGCGCGGCCTGCGCGGTGGCCTCGGCCTGCAGCGCCTTCTGCAGCTGCTGCCAGCGCTTCTCGGTCCGGAAGTACGACGGATCGACCAGGGCGATGCCCTGCGCCTGCGCGAACGCCTCGGCGCCGTCGCCGATCATCATCACGTGCGGCGAGCGCTCCATGATCGCGCGCGCCAGCAGGATCGGGTTCTTCACCCGGTGCAGGCCGGCGGCGGCGCCGGCCTTGCCGCTGGCGCCGTCCATGATCGAGGTGTCGAGCTCGTTGCGGCCGTCGTGGGTGAACACCGCGCCGCGCGCGGCGTTGAACTGCGGCGCGTCCTCGAGCACGGTGATCGCGGCGGTCACCGCGTCCAGCGCCGGCTTGCCGGCCTGCAGTTGCGCGTGGCCGGCGCGCAGGGCCGCCGCCAGCGCCGCGCGCGCGGCGGCCTCCTCGTCCGCGGTGAGGTCGCCGCGTTCGACGCCGGCGCCGCCGTGGATCACCAGCCGCGGTGCATCCAGCGCCACCAGCACGCCGTCGCGCACCTGGTAGTCGCGTTCGAACATCGGCCGCTCGACGCGGCCCGACGGCAGGTGCAGCACCGAGTCCACGCCGACGCCCAGTGCCTGCAGCCGCTCGAGCTGCATCGCGTGGTCTTCCTGCTGCGCCTGCGTGAAGCCGCCGCGCACGATGGTCGCGCCGGCGCCGGGCGCGGTGGCATAGACGCGCGCGCGGCCATCGGCCTCGACCGCCACCGCGGCGTCCTCGTCCACGCCCAGCCCGACCACCGGCCGGCCGCCGGAGAGGGTTTCGGCCTTGGCGACGAAGGCGAGCAGGCGGCCGAGGCGGCCGCGTTCGCGGAAGTGGGTGTCGGTGACCACGCCCTGCAGCGCGGGGATGCGCAGGAAGCCGGTTTCGATCGTGTTGCCCGGGCCCAGCGGGTCGGCCAGCGCGTGCGGGGTGATCAGGCTGCCGCCGTCCATCGCGCCGTAGACGAACTCACCCAGCATCGCCAGCCCGGCGCTGGTGCCCCCCAGCGGCTTGCCGGCGCGCACGTGCGCGTCCAGCGCCGCGGACACCGGCGTGTCGCGCCAGAAGCGCACGTAGCGCGACTGGTCGCCGCCGGCGATGAAGATGCCGTCGGCCTTGCGCAGGCTGGCGAGCATGGCCGGGTCGGTGGCCTGGTCGCGGCTGGTGAACACGAAGGTCTCCACCGAAGCAACGCCGCCGACCTCGTCATGGAATTCCTTGCCGATCTCGCCGCCCATCGACGCGCGCAGCACCACCACGTGGCCATGGCCGGCCTGGCCGAGGAACCAGCGCAGCGCCTCGAAGTTGCGGTCGCCGCCGCCCATCAGCAGCAGGCCCGGCGCGGGCTTGCCGGGCGTGGGCAGGGCAGGATCGCCCACCAGGTGGCGCTGCAGGTCCGCCGCGCCCGCCAGCGGCGCCAGCAGCAGCGCCGCCAGCAGCCAGAACCCCTTCTTCGCCGTGCCGCTTCGCCTCATCACCGTCTCCGTCGCCCGTCGTGGTCGTCTGGATGGGGACGAACATTGGCGCGGATTCCCCCGCGCGGCAACGGCGGCGGATCGGCTATCGTGCCGCCATGCCGCTGCCGCTGGACGACTGGTTCGCCGAGGAGATCCTCGTCCACGAGGAAGCCCTGCTGCATTTCCTCGCCCGCGCCTGGCCGCGCCGCGACGAGCTGCACGACCTGCGCCAGGAGGTCTACGTGCGCGTGTACGAGGCCGCCGGCAAGGCCCTGCCGAGCCAGCCGCGCGCGTTCCTGTTCGCCACCGCGCGCCACCTGCTGACCGACCGGATCCGGCGCGGCAAGGTGGTGTCGATCGAGCCGGTGGGTGATTTCGAGCGCCTGTTCGTCTTGGTGGATGACGTGTCGCCGGAACGCTGGTGCGGCGGGCGGCAGGTGCTCAAGCGCCTGTCGGACGCCTTCGACCGGTTGCCCGACCGCTGCCGCGAGGTGGTGTGGCTGCGCCGCGTCGAACACCTGTCGCAACGGGAAGTGGCGCAACGGCTCGGGATCAGCGAGAAGACCGTGGAGAAACACATCGCCAAGGGCATGCGCCTGCTCGCCGACCATTTCTATGGCGGCGACGACCACGCGCGCAAGCCCGCGTCCGCCATCGACGACGAGCCGGCCGCGGAAGCGCGGATACGGGGCGACTGAGGCGATGCAGGCCGACGCGATCGAACGCCAGGCCGCGGCCTGGCTGGCGCGCCGCGACGGCGGCGCGTGGTGCGCCGACGACGCCGCCGCGCTGGCCGAATGGCTGGACGGCGACACCGCGCATCGCGTGGCCTTCCTGCGCCTGCAAGCGGCCTGGACGCACGCCGACCGGCTGAACGCGCTGGGCGCGGGCCGTGGCCAGGGCGACGGCCCGCCCGCGCGGGCGCCCGATCGCGCCCGTCCCGCGGCGCCCGCCCGCGCGCTTGATGCCGTCAACCCGCAGGCGCTGGTGTTCGCACCGCGTCGCGCCGCGCGCCGGTCGCGCGCCGGCAGCATCGCCCTGGCCGCGGCGCTGGGCGCCTGCGCCCTGGCCGGCGGCTGGGGCTGGCGCCAGGCGACCGGGGTCGATGCCAGTTCGCACCAGGCCGCGCTGGGCACGGTGCAGGCGGTGCCGCTGGCCGACGGCTCGCAGGCCACCCTGTCCAGCGACACCCGCATCGACGTGCGCCTCTCGCGCCGCGAGCGCCACATCGACCTGCGCCAGGGCGAAGCCTTCTTCGAGGCCGCGAAGGATCCGGCGCGGCCGTTCGTGGTCGCCGCCGGCGCGCGCCGCGTGGTCGCCGTGGGCACGCGCTTCTCGGTGCGCCGCGACGGCCCGGACCTGCGCGTGGTGGTCACCGAAGGCACGGTGCGGCTGGAATCCGACCCGGTCGGCGGCAAGCCCGGCCCGGCCGCGCTGCTGCCCGCGGGCAGCGTCGCCATCGCCCGGCCCGACGGGGTGCTGGTGCGCTCGCTGCCGCTGAGCGAGGCGGCGCAGCTGGTCGACTGGCGCAGCGGGGTGCTGTTCTTCCGCGACACCACGCTGGCCGATGCGGCCACCGAGTTCAATCGCTACAACGCCCGCAAGATCGTGATCGGCGACGACGCCGTGGGCGACCTGCGCATCGGCGGCAGCTTCCGCTGGGCCAATGCCGAGGGCTTCGTGCGCCTGCTCGAACAGGGCTTCCCGATCCGCGCCGAGTACGGCCGCGACCGGATCGTCCTGCACAGCCCCTGAGCCGCGGCGGCGCAGGGGGATTTTCGCGACTCGTTCGTCCTGTCACACAAGGGCGCCGTGCGTGCGCCAGAACCGGGGGATTTCTCTTGAAACCGTCACGTCCGCTGCGCGTCCTGCTCCTGTCCCTGGCCTGCTCCGCGGCGCTCGCCGCGCACGCGCAGGCCCCCGCCGGCACGCCGGTGGGCGCGCCCGCGATCGACATCCGCGCGGGCGACCTCGCCACCGCGCTCGACGCCTACGCCCGGCAGTCCGGGACCCAACTGGTGTATCGCGCCGACGCGCTCAAGGGCGCCCGCACCGCCGGCGCCCGCGGCCTCCCCGCCGACCAGGCGCTGGACCGGCTGCTGGCCGGCAGCGGCTTCGCCGCACGCCGCGACGGCAGCGGCGCGGTGGTGATCGTGCAGCAGGCCCTGCTGGCACAGGCCTCGCCCACGCCGGCCCCGGCAGCGGCACGCCCCGCCCCGCCGCCGCCCACGCCCGAACCTGACGTGTCGGAACTGCAGGCGATCCAGGTCACCGGATCGCGCATCCCGCGCGCGCAGGTGGAGGGGCCGGCGCCGATCACGGTGGTCACCGCCCAAGACATCAAGGCGGCGGGGCTCGTCAGCGTACCCGACGTGCTGAAGTCGCTCAGCCAGAACAACGGCTATACCCAAGGCCAGCAGAACACCACCAACGCCCAGTCCACGCCCGGCGCGCAGGCGGTCGACCTGCGCGGCCTCGGCCCCAACCACACCCTTGTACTCGTCAACGGCCGCCGCATCGCCGACTTCCCGCTGCCGCTCAACAGCCGCAGCAACTTCACCGACATCGGCAACATCCCGCTGGGCATGATCGACCGCATCGAGATCCTGACCGGCAGCGCCTCTGCGGTCTACGGTTCGGACGCGATGGCTGGCGTGATCAACTTCATCCTGAAGAAGTCCGCCGACGGCACCACCATCGACTATCGCTACGGTGACACCGAGCGCGGCGGCGGCGCATCGCACAACCTGAACCTGACCAGCGGGTTCGAGCGCGGCGCTTTCAGCGGCATCGTCGGCCTCGAGCTGATCGACAAGGATCCGCTCTGGGGCACCGACCGCAGGATCCAGGACTCCACCCTGGACGCTCCGACCGAGCGTCGTCGGCTACCGCGCATGATCGCGCAAATGCACAAGGAGTCGTCGCCCCGCGGACTGGCGCCGCCGGACGGCTGCGACGCGCTCTCGGGCTTGAACGAGGGCACCACGGTACTGTCCGAGGACACCCGCGGCAGGCCGTACTGCGGCAGCGATCGCGCCATCGCGTATCGCACGATCACGAACGGACGCAAGGGCGCCACTGCCTACGGATCGTTCGAGTATCGCGTCAACGATGACCTGAGTTGGTTTGCGGACACCCAGATCGGCCACCAGAAGGTGCAACTGCTGACCGGCACGAACGGCAACATCCTGACCTCCAACTACGGCAACATCGCGAGCGACCACATGGGCTGGGCGTTCTACGACCCCGCCTCGGCCGATGTCGACGACAGCATTTTCTACAATGCCGGCACCGACGAGTTCGAGATCTGGCAGCGGCAGTTCGCGCCCGAGGAAGTGGGCGGCCTGAAGAACCGAATGAACACGACCACGGAGAAGACGTTTGCCGTGACCACCGGCCTCAACGGCTCGTTCGGCGAAGACTGGAACTGGGAAGCGGCCTTCAACCATTCCCAGTACAAGGCCACGGTCAAGATGCCGCGCATCCTGGCCGCCGCCGCCAACGAGTTCTTCCTGGGTCCGCGCCTGGGATACGACGACGACGGCTACGCGATCTACAACCCGGATCCAACGCGCCTGTTCACGCCGCTGACACCGGCGCAGTTCGCCTCCATCTCCACGATGTCTACCTGGCACCCCAAGGCCACGAACGACAACATCAGTTTCACCACCGACACGACCTCGCTGTTCTCGCTTCCCGCCGGCGACGTCGGCTTCGCCGGCGCGCTCGAGTACGGCCGCCAGTCCTACGCCATCAACCCGGATCCGCTGGCGCTCACCGACACGGCCTACTTCGGCCCGCGCTACGGCGATGGCGACGGCAGCCGCAATCGCTGGAGCATGGCCGCCGAACTGCGCGTGCCGTTGCTGTCCTCGCTGCAGGCGAGCGTGGCCGGACGCTACGATCGCTACACCTACGCTGGCGAAAGCCCGAGCAAGTTCACCTACAGCCTGGGCCTGGAATGGCGGCCACTGGACACGTTGCTGGTGCGTGGCTCCTACGGCACCGGCTTCCGCGCGCCTGACATGCACTACCTGTTCGCGGGCAGCGACTACTACCGCAAGATCTCGACGGACTATTTCCAGTGCCGAACCGACGAGCCCGGCTGGAGCGACGTGGAGTGCTACGACGACGGAAGCTGGGACATCAATACCCGCGACGTCTATGCCGGCAACAAGGACCTGGCGGTCGAGACCAGCAAATCGTTCACCGCCGGGTTCGTCTGGTCGCCGGTCTCGAACTTCGATCTTGCCGTGGACTACTACAGCATCGAGGTCAGGAACCAGGTTCAGGTGCAGGATCGCGAACTGCTGCGCAGCACCGAGGCCGACTGCCGGCTCGGCGTGACCGACGACGGCGATGCGGTCGACATCAACTCCCCCACCTGCGTGGATGCACTGGCGCGGGTGGTGCGCGACGAAGACGGCTTCATCACCAGCGTGCTGTTCGGCCCGATCAACATCGCACGGGAGAAGACGACCGGCGTCGACATGACCGCCAACTACCGACTGCAGACCGCCAATGCCGGTGACTTCCGCTTCAGCGGCAGCTACACGCGCGTGAGCACGCACACCCGTCAGCTGCATCCGGGCGACGCGACCGAGGACATGCTGGACGTCAGCTTCAGCGACGCCACCATGCCCCGAATCAAGGGCAACCTTGGCGCAAACTGGGACAAGGGCGCGTGGGGAGCCGGCCTGTTCGGCAACTACGTCGGCCGCGTGCCCAATTGGGCCAACGAAGCCTGGACGCAGGCCACCTGGCGCTTCAACGGCACCGCACGTTACGACATCAGCGACCACCTGCGCATCTCGCTGGCCGTGAACAATCTGCTCGACAAGATGCCGCCAAAGGATGCGACCTGGGAAAGCTACCCGTACTACGACACCGCCTGGTTCGACAGCATGGGACGTAGCTACTACCTGCAACTCACCTGGAAGCTCGGCGGCAGCGCGCTGTAACCCGGTCGCGCGGCCTGCCAAGAAGCCCGCGGACACGCGGGCTTCTTTCTTGCTCACGCCGTGCCGCGGTTGCGGCCGATCCACGGCCGGTACCATGCGCGCAGCGCGGCGATGTCGGCGGCCATGTCGCCGGTCGTGGCGAACAGCGGGCCGACGCCGATGCGCTTGTCGGGATAGTGGAAGTAGGCCGGCAGGATCGGCACCTGCGCTTCGTGCGCGATCTTCCAGAAGCCGGTCTTCCAGCGTTCGACGCGCTTGCGCGTGCCCTCCGGCGCGAGTGCGTACCAGATGCGTTCGCTGCGGCGGATCATCTCCACCGCCTGCTGCACCGTGCCGTGCGGCGAACTGCGGTCGACCGGGATCACCCCCAGCCTGCGCAGCAGCGGGCCCAGCGGCCACCAGAACAGTTGCGCCTTGCCCAGCAGCCTCACCTCGAAGCCGAGCGCCAGCTTGGCGGCGAAGCCCCAGATGCCGTCCCAGTTGGACGAATGCGGCGCGGCGATCAGCACCAGCTTCGACACGTCCGGCAGCGGCCCGACCAGGCGCCAGCCGCCCAGCCGCAGCACGCTGCGGCCCAGCCAGCGCGTGAAGGCATTGGGTTTCACCCGCGGCGCGCTCGGCGGCAGCGGTGGCACCACGTCGTCGGTGGTTGCGGTCATGCGCCTCCCACGCTTGATCGCCCGTCGCTCAGTCCCAGTCGCGTCGCGTGCGCGACTGCTTGATCGTACTACGTTGCCGCTTCTCGCCCAGCCTGCGCTCCCGGGCGCCGCGCGAAGGCTTGGTGGCGATGCGCGGCCTGGGCGCGTGCAGCCCGGCCTCGATGAAGGCCGCCAGCCGCGCGCGCGCATCCTCGCGGTTGCGCTCCTGGGTGCGGAAGCGTTGGGCCTGGATCACCAGCACGCCGTCGTCGGTCACGCGCCGGTCGCGCCGGGCCAGCAGGCGCGCGCGCACCGCCTCCGGCAGCGATGGCGAGTTCGCCACATCGAAGCGCAGCTCGACCGCGGTCGCCACCTTGTTGACGTTCTGCCCGCCGGCGCCGCTGGCGCGCACGAAGCGTTCGACCAGTTCGTCTTCTGGAATCTCGATGGCCATCGACGCGATCACGTATGCTGTTTCGCGGGCGTCCGGAAGGAGGCCCGTGATCCCGCGGCACCCACACAGGAAGGAGGGACCCCAGGATGGCCACACTGTCTCACAAAACCCGCGCCCACGGCCTTCTGCTCGCCCTGGCGCTCGTGTTCCCGGCGGCGCCGTCGCACGCGGAACAGGCCTCGCCCAGCGACGTCCGGCGACTGCTCGAAGTGATGGACATGGAGCACATGCTCTCGGGCATGATGCGGCAGGTGTCGTCGTCGCAGCAGGCGCTGGTGGAAGAAGCGTTCGGCGCCGAGCTGACCGACCAGGACCGCGCACGCATGCTGGACCTGGCCGCGCGCGCGCAGGCCAAGGTGCAGGAACGCATGTCCTGGCCCGCGCTGGAACCGATCATGGCGCGCGTCTATGCGCAGGTGTTCTCGAAGGAGGAGATCGAGGCCATGGTGGCGTTCTACGGCAGCCCGACCGGCGCCTCGATCCTGCGCAAGTCGCCGCAGGCGATGGCGCTGTCGATGCAGGAGCTGCAGCCGATCATGCAGCAGCTGATGCAGGACCTGCAGGCCGAACTGCGCGGCGAGGCCGGCACGAAGGATCCCTGAGCCCGCTCAGGCGCCCGCGGGTTCGAACAACGCCAGCGCCTTCGCGAGTTCCGCGTCCGGCGGCGCCTCCGCCACCACGCGCACGCCGCTGGACGGGTGCGCGAACGCCAACCGCTGTGCGTGCAGCAGCATGCGGTGGATGCCAAGCATGCGGAAGGTCCGGTTGTGGCGGCCGTCGCCGTGGCTGGTGTCGCCGATGAGGTGGTGCGAGGCGTGCTTGAGGTGGCGGCGGATCTGGCGGAAGCGGCCGGTCTCCGGGATCGCCCGCAGCAGGGCGTAGCGCGAGGTCGGGAAGCCGGCGGACGGCAGGTCGAGTTCGCACGCGGCCAACCGCTCGAAGTGGGTCACGGCCGGCTTCTTGAGCGGCTTGCCCGGGCCACCATCGAGCGCATGGTCGATGCTGAAGCGCGCCTCCGGCCAGCCGCGGCACACCGCGAGGTAATGCTTCTCCACGTCGCCGGCCATCAGCGCCTTGCCCAGCGCCGAGGCCGTCTCGCGGTCGAAGGCCAGCAGCAGGCAGCCGCTGGTGGCGCGATCGAGCCGGTGCACGAGGAATACCTGGCGACCGAACTGCACGCGCAAGCGGTCGGCGAGGAAATCGTCTTCGCCACGCGCCAGCGCGCTGTCGTGGACCATCAGCCCGGCGGGCTTGTCGACGACGGCGAACTGCGCCTCGTGATGCAGCACCCCGATCGGTGCGTGCGCCGCGGCGGGCGCGACGGCGGCGTCGCGGCCCGCAGCACCGACGGCGGGTGCGTCACCCGGCACGGCGCGATGCCCGGCGCGCGCTGCGGCGCATCCCATGCGGGTGATCGCGGCCGCGCCGCCACGGGCCAGGCCGCCGTGCCGGGCTCATCGCGACACGCGCACGCCCTTAAGGCCCGGCACGCCGTCGACCACGTCGGTCCAGACGATGTAGGCGGCACCCTCGGCCAACGCAATCGGCGCGAAGCCGGTGGCGCGGCCGCGCCCCTGCACCTTCGCCACCTGGATGCGTTCGTATTCGCTCGCCAGGTCCACGCTGCGCCGCGACAGCCACAGCGACTGACCCGCGTCCTCCTCGCGCAACCACAGCACCCAGGCCTGCTGCGCGTCGAGGGCGACCGCGACGCGACCGAGCACCGGCTTGCCGCGATCGAGCGAAACCGGTGCACCGAACCCCTCTCCGGCATCGGCGCTGGCGGCGAGGCGCACTTCCGGCTCGCCCGACGCCTCGGTGTACCACGCCACCACCACCGCATCGCCGCGCGCGGCGACCCCGGGTCCGTTGACCGGACAGGCCGGCATCTTCCAGCCATCGGCATGCACCGGCTTCGGCACGCTCCACGCACTGCCATCGAAGCGGGTGGTGTGGATATCGCGGATCTCGTTATCGCTGCGCCCGCGATAGACCAGCAGCACGCCCTTGCTCGTCATCGCCGCCGCGGTCTGGCAGCAGTCGCAGACGCGTGCATCAAGTTCGGCGTCGCCACTGCGCTGCAGGTTGCCGTCGAACAGGGCGGCACGCAGCGTCATCGCCGGCTGCGACCCGTCGTGCCCGGCATGCGCATCGCTGTCGTCGTGGCCGTCGTGACCATTCGCACCGCCACCCGTGTTGCGCCCATCCAGCCACGCAACGCCGAGGGTGCCCTCGCCCTGCGCCCACATCGACACGAAGCCGTGCTCGGTGCGGGTGCCGTCGTCATGCGCCATGATCGGTGGCGCCCAGTTGGCGCCGCCGTCGCGCGAGCGCGTGAGCACCACGTCGTAGGCATAGGGCGCATCGCCGCTCTTCTGCAGCCAGTGCGCCCACAGCGCGCCATCGGGCGTGGCCGCCATGTGCGGCACGTCGGCCCAGTTGACGAACATGCTGTTGCCGACGGCGATCGTCGCCGGCGCCTGCATCCAGCGCGCGAAATCGGGCGAGTAGCTGGCGAACTGCAGCACGTGCCGACGGCCATGCTGCGAATTGATCCAGCTCAGCAGCACCCGCCCATCCGGCGCCACCGCGAGGCCCGGCGATGCCGAGCCCGGCGCCATCGTCGGCAGCATCCATTCGCCGATCTGGCTGGGCGCCGCGGAATCGGCTTTCGCGGCCGGGGCCGTGGCGTCGCCGCCGCAGCCGGCCAGCGCCAGCACGCCGGCCAGCAGCGTGGCGCACAGGCGGGAAGGATTCGAGGTCGTGTTCATCATGCGGGACACCGGGGCCTGCGGCTGCACGTCGTCGCCGCGACCCCTCCGGACGGAGGCTGCGCCGGTCGACGACTTCCTGCGCCGCATCCTACCAGCGTAGCCTGTGCCCAGGCCCGACCCGCGGATGCCCGCCGCATGTTCACCACCGTCGCCAGCTACATCGATCCGATCGAGGCGCAGATCGCGCGCGGCCTGCTGCTGGCCGAGGGGCTGGACGTGCACATGGGCGACGAACACCTGGCGGTGGCGAACTGGGAATGGCGGCTGGCGATCGGCGGCACGCGCCTGCGCGTGCCCACGGCGCAGGCGGCGCGCGCACGCGAGATCCTGCGTGCGATGGACGCCGGCGAGTACGCGATCGACGACGATGCCGCGCCGGCGACGCCGCAGCTGCGGGCGCCCGACCGCGAGACCGCTTCGAGCCGGGTCGCCTGGCTCGCGCTGATGCTGTTCAGCCTGCCCCTGCCCTGGCGGCGGCGGCGCAGCGACGACGCGGTGCGCGACGCCTGACCCGCGCGAGGCGGCTTGTCAACGGGTTCACGCCGGGCACGGCGATCGCCACAATCGCACCACCGCGGCGCGACGCCGCACGCCCCCGGATGCCATGCAGCCCATTGCCCCCGCGCTCGCGCGCAAGATCGCTTCCACCATCGCCGACGGGATCGGCGCGAAGACCGAACAGGCCGTCGCCGCCATCGCCCTGCTCGACGAAGGCGCGACCGTGCCGTTCATCGCGCGCTACCGCAAGGAAGTCACCGGCGGGCTCGACGACACGCAGCTGCGCAACCTCGAAACGCGCCTGACCTACCTGCGCGAGATGGAAGACCGCCGCGCCGCGATCCTGTCCAGCATCGACGAACAGGGCAAGCTGACGCCCGAACTGCGCGCGGACATCGACGACGCCGACAGCAAGGCGCGACTGGAAGACCTGTACCTGCCGTACAAGCCCAAGCGCCGCACGCGGGCGCAGATCGCGCGCGAAGCCGGGCTGGAGCCGCTGGCCGATGGCCTGCTGGCCGATCCGACACAAGAGCCGGAAACATTCGCGGCGACGTTCGTCGATGCCGACAAGGGCATCGCCGACGCCAAGGCCGCGCTGGAAGGCGCGCGCGCGATCCTGATCGAACGCTGGGGCGAGGACGCCGCGCTGGTCGGCGAATTGCGCGCTTGGCTGCACGAGGTCGGCGTGATCCGCGCGAAGGTGGTCGAAGGCAAGGAAGCGGCCGGCGAGAAGTTCCGCGATTACTTCGACCATGCCGAATCGCTGGCGAAGATTCCCTCGCACCGGTTGCTGGCATTGTTCCGTGGCCGTCGCGAGGAATTCATCACCCTCGATCTCGAACCGGGCAGCGAGCCCGATGCCGGCCATCTGTACGCCGAAGGCCGCGTCGCATGGCATGCCGGCATCCGCGACCAGGGCCGCGCCGCGGATGCGTGGCTGCGCAACGCCTGCCGCCTGACGTGGAAGGCCAAGCTGCACCTGCACCTGTTGATCGACCTGTTCGCGCAGGCGCGCGAGCAGGCAGAAGCCGAAGCCATCGCGGTGTTCGGCGACAACCTCAAGGATCTGCTGCTGGCCGCACCGGCCGGCCCGAAGGCCGTGCTGGGCCTGGACCCCGGCATTCGCACCGGCTGCAAGGTCGCGGTGGTCGATGCCACCGGGAAACTCGTCGCCACCGACACCCTCTATCCGCACGAACCGCGCCGCCAATGGGATCAATCGCTGGCGGCACTGGAGAAGCTCTGCACCGCGCATGGCGTGCAATTGATCGCCATCGGCAACGGCACCGCCAGCCGCGAGACCGACAGGCTGGCCGGCGACCTGCTCAAGCGCGTGCCTGCGCTGAAGATGCAGAAGATCGTGGTCAGCGAAGCCGGTGCCTCGGTGTATTCGGCCTCGGAACTGGCGGCGAAGGAGTTCCCGGACCTCGACGTGTCGCTGCGCGGCGCCGTGTCCATCGCGCGCCGGCTGCAGGATCCGCTGGCCGAACTGGTGAAGATCGAACCCAAGGCGATCGGCGTGGGCCAGTACCAGCACGACGTGGATCAATACAAGCTGGCACGCACGCTGGACGCGAAGGTCGAGGACTGCGTGAATGCCGTCGGCGTGTTCGTCAACACCGCGTCCGCCGCGTTGCTGTCGCGCGTGTCGGGGCTGTCGTCGGGCGTGGCCGAGAACATCGTCATGCATCGCGATGCCAACGGCCCGTTCAAGTCGCGCAAGGCCTTGCTGAAGGTGCCGCGCCTGGGCGAGAAGACCTTCGAACAATGCGCGGGCTTCCTGCGCATCGCCGACGGCGACGAGCCGCTGGATGCCTCGTCCGTGCATCCGGAAGCATATCCGGTGGTCGAACGCATCGTGGCCGCGACCGGCAAGCCGATCCAGGCACTGGTGGGCGACGCGGGCTTCGTGCGCTCGCTCAAGCCGGCGCAGTTCACGGACGAACGTTTCGGCGAACCCACCGTGCGCGACATCCTCGGCGAGTTGGAAAAGCCCGGCCGCGATCCGCGCCCCGAATTCAAGGCCGCGCAATTCGCCGATGGCGTCGAGGACATCAAGGATCTGCGCGAGGGCATGATCCTCGAAGGCGTGGTGAGCAACGTCGCCGCGTTCGGCGCGTTCGTGGACATCGGCGTGCACCAGGACGGACTGGTGCACATCTCCGCGCTGGCCGACAAGTTCGTGAAGGATCCGCGCGAGGTGGTGAAGGCTGGCGACATCGTCAAGGTGAAGGTGCTGGAGGTCGACGTGGCCCGCAAGCGCATCGCGCTCACGCGGCGGCTGGACGACACGCCCACGCCGCGCGAGCCTCGCAGCGACGCCCGGCGCGACCCTGCCCCGCGGGAACAACGCCATGCACCACGCGCAGACCGTTCCGGCGGCAACGCATCGCGCCAGAACGCCCCGCGGCAAAGCAGCCCGCCGGCCAACAACGCACTCGCCGAAGCCTTCGCCCGCGCGCGCAAGCCTTGATGCCGCCGGCGGCGGCGTGAGACAACACGCATCGCCGCCACGCCGCGGCCCGAGGGAAACGCCACATGCCTTCACTGGACACGCTGCATCGCCACATCCGCTGGATCGCCCTGGGCGCAATCGCGCTCAGCCTCGCCACCTGGGCCGTCGACCTGGCCGGACTGGTCTACAAGTGTCCGTTCTGCCGTGCGCAGCGCACGGTCATCGGACTGCTCGGCCTGTTGATGCTGCTGCCCAATCCCGGCCATTGGCTGGTGCGATACCTCGCGGCGGTGTTCGGGGTGTTCGGGCTGGTGGTCGCGGTCACCCAGCACTTCGGCGGATGGCGCCGGATGCATGCCGGCGAGTTCCAGTTCGCCTCGCCGGTGTTCGTCGATCCCTTCCTGCTGTCGGGCATTGCGATCTTCATCATCACCGGCCTGGTGCTGCTGGTCTTCTCCTGGCAACCGGCGCCTGCGCGCGCGACCGGCGGCTGACGTCGCGCGCACCGCGAGCGCAGCGCGCGCCGCGGGTCAATGCGCCTGATCAATGTCGCGGCACCCACGCCGCAGCACAGTGCCCCCGTTCGCATGCACGGGGGAATGCGCCATGCTGGTCTGGCAGGACGACCTGGATACCGGGATCGACGTGATCGACGGGCAACACCGTCGCATCGTCGAGATGATCAACCAGCTCGAAGCCGCGCGGCAGTCGGGCTCGCAGGTGGCGATCGTGGAGGTGCTCGACGAGCTGGTCGACTACACCCTCTCGCACTTCGCGTTCGAGGAGGCGCTGATGGAACAGGCAGGCTATCCGTTCAGCGCCGCGCACCGGCGCGTGCACGAGATCTTCGCCAAGCGGGTGCAGGACTACCGCCTGCGCTTCGAGGCCGGCGACGACATCCTCGACGAACTCCGCACCCTGCTGGCGCGCTGGCTGTTCAACCACATCCGTGGCGACGACAAGGCCTACTCCGACGCGGTCAAGCGCCACCTCAACGACTTCGCCCGCCACCACGAGCAGGGCGGCTGGCTGCGGCGCACCGTGCTGCGGCTGTTCAACGCCGAGTCCCCGCGGGCACGCTAGGCCCTGTTAGCACCGATGGCATGCGTCGCATGCCGCTCCGATGGCGGCCAGGGGGGGCTGCGTGGCGCAGGGCCTGGCTGGCCGTCAGGTCAAGCCGCGCACGCCGGTGCGGCGGGTGCCACATATGCCCTCAGTGTTAACAGGCCCTGGGCGACCGGGCGGGGGTTTGGCACCATGGCGGGACGCCATGCCGCGCCCGTCCCTTGAACCACGCCCGCCTTCCCGACGACGACCCGAAGCCGCTACCGCCGGAGCCCCCGCTGCCGTCCGACTGCTGTGACAGCGGCTGCGACCGCTGCGTGCTCGACGTGTATGCGGAAGACCTGCAGCACTACCGGGCCCGGTTGCTGCAGTGGCGCGAGCGCCATCCCGATGCGTCCTGAGCCGGCCTGGCCGGGGTCACCGGCAGGACTGAAGCTTCGCCCCGCACGGGGACGGGGCTGAGATGTTCTTTTCGATCGGCCTGGCCTTGCTGCTCGGCGCGCTCCTGCTGCTGTCGCTGGCCATCGTCCTTGCCTGGCATTTCCTGCCACCGGCGTTCGTCCGGCACTGCTTCAACCTGCAGCACTTCACGGCGTTCGAACTGGACTTCCTTGCCAGCCACAGCCGGCTCACGCGCACGGCGGCGCTGATGCGGCTGGCGGCCTGTCCCGGCAGCGGCAGGCGGCGCGGCCTGGAGGACGCGCACCTGCTCGCGCCGCGCTGGTTCGTGTGGTTTTCACGGATCGTGCTGCCGCTGTACGTCGCGCTGATCGCGGGATTGCTGCTGCACATCAGCGTGCCGCTCGTCCTGCACTGGTGGCGGGGCTGAGCCTGCGCGTCAGCGCGCCCGCCTTGCAGGCACGCCAGGGCCCGTCCATGCCTGCGCCACGGGCCGCGACGTTCCTGCAGGCATGCGCGGCCAGCAAGCAGGATGGCGCGGACACCGCCGCGCAGCGGCACCTGCTTGCCGGATGGACCGACGGGTGGCCTGCGGCGGCCACCGCGCGATATGCGTTGACAGGCCTCAGGCCGCCGCGAACTCGTCGTACGCGGCCAGCGCATGCGCCGCGTACATCAGCGACGGGCCGCCGCCCATGTACACCGCCACGCCCAGCATCTCGCGGAACTCCTCGGGCGTCGCGCCCAGGCGCACCAGCGCCTTGGCGTGGAAGCCCAGGCAGTCGTCGCAGCGGTTGGCCACGCCGATCGCCATCGCGATCAGTTCCTTGGTCTTCGCGTCCAGCGCACCCGGCGCCAGCGCCGCCTTGCTGAGCGCGCCGAAGCCCTGCATCACCTCGGCGTTGTGGCTGCGCAGCGCCGCCAGCCGGCCGGTGACGTCGCGGGTGAGGTCGGTGTACGAATCAATGCCTGACATGGGTGTGTCCTGGAGCGGGGATCAGCGGGAGCGCCGGGGCGGCGGCCCGGGCTGGCAGTAGATGCGATGCAGGGTGTCCATCACCGCCGCCGCCGGGCCCGGCGCCAGCGAGTAGTAGATCGTCTGCGCCTCGCGGCGCGTCTGCACGAGGCCTTCCTCGCGCAGCACGGCCAGGTGCTGCGACAACGCCGACTGGCTCAGGTCGAGCAGCTCGTTGAGCTCGCCCACCGAGCGCTCGCCGCCGGCCAGCAGGCACAGCACCTGCAGCCTGCGCTCGTTGGCCAGCGCCTTGAGCAGCTGCGCGGCATCGCCGGCATGCGCCTGCATCGCAGCGAGGTCGAAGGCGGGTCCGGTCTTGCGCTTGGCCATCGTCATTCCATGGTCACGTCCAGACCGGCATTGCGCCATGCCGCGAGGCCGCCCGCAAGCGAGTAGACCTTCCCGAAGCCCAACAGTCCCAGGCTGTCGGCCGCCAGCGCGGAACGGCCGCCGGACAGGCAGTACAGCACCAGGGGACGGTCGCGCAGCGACAGCGCCGAATCGGCCACGCAGGCCATCGCCGGGTGCGCGTGGATCTGGAACTCGAGCACGCCGCGCGGCAGGTTCACCGCCCCCGGCAGGTGGCCCGCGGCGTACTCGGCCGGTTCGCGCACGTCGATCAGCACGTGTTCGTGGCCGGTCCAGGCCCGGTACCCGGCCGGCGACAGTTCGCGGATCCGCCCGCGTGCGGCGGCCACCAGCGCATCGACGGTCATGGTCATGCCACGGCACCTCAATTTATCAGTTGACTCTAATATAAGTAATTGCTAATTTAAATGCAACCCGGCCACGGCCGGTGCGCCCTTCCCGAACCTGGAGTCCTCGCATGAACATCGATCGAGCCGTCCTCGCCTTCGTCGGCGCCATGATCCTCGCCAGCCTCGCACTGGCCTACTTCGTCTCGCCGCTGTGGCTGTGGCTCACCGCCTTCGTCGGCGTGAACCTGCTGCAAGCCAGCATCACCGGCTTCTGCCCCGCGGCCCTCGTGTTCCGCAAGCTGGGACTGCCCAGCGGTTGCGCGTTCAAGTAGGACGGACCCATGGCACGCAACACGACGATGTCCGGACGCCATCCAATGGCCGGTTCCGGCATCGCCTTGCTGCTGGCGGGCGTACTGGCCGCCTGCGGCAGCGACGAGCACGTGCGCGAACCCGCGCCGATCCGGGGACTGGAAACGCACGTCGTGGCCGTGGCCGGCACCGGGGCGGGACGCGCCTGGGATGGCGTGGTCGAAGCCGTGCGGCAGGCCACGCTGACGGCGCAGACCAGTGGCCGCGTGGCCGGGGTCATGCACGACGTCAACGATCGCGTGGTTGCCGGCGACGTGCTGGTGCGGTTGAGCGCGGTCGAACAGCAGGCGGGCGTCGACGCGGCGCGCGCGCAGCTGCGACTGGCCGAAGCCACCTACCAGCGCATGTCCGGACTGGCCGAAGGCCGGTACGTCTCGAAGATGCAGCTCGACCAGGCGCGCGCGGAACGCGATGCGGCACGCGCGCAGTTGGCCAACGTCGGCCAGCAGAGCGCCTACACCACGATCCGCTCACCCTATGCCGGCCTGGTCGCCACGCGCAACGTCGAGCCCGGTGAAAGCGTGGGCGTCGGCCAGCCGCTGGTGACGATCTTCGCGCCCGATGCCTTGCGCATCGAGGTGAGCGTGCCGCAATCGCAGGCCGATGCGATCCGCGCCCATCCGCACTCGACGATCACCTTCGACGATGGTCGTCAGGTCGCTGCCGACGACGTCACCGTGTTTCCGGCCGCCGATCCGGCCACGCATGCGGTGAAGGTGCGCGTGCAGTTGCCGCCACTCGATCCCGTGCCGCAGCCGGGTCGCACGGCCAAGGTCGCGTTCCCGGCATTGGCGGGCGACGCGTATCCGCGCATTCCCGCTGCAGCGCTCGTCCGCCGGGGCGAAACCCGGGCGGTGTATGTGCTGGCCGATGGCCGGCTGTCGCTGCGACAGCTGCGCTTGGGTGAACGCAGAGGCGGTGACATTGACGTGATCGCCGGGCTCAAGCCGGGCGAGGTCATTGCCATCGACCCGGTCGCCGCGCTGCAGGCACTGGTGGCCGCGCGCCAGGGCGACTGACATGCACGCGCATGACTCCGCGCCCAGGCTCGGCCTCGCCGGCCGCCTCGCGCGCACCTTCCAGGCCAATCCGCTGACGCCGATCCTGGCACTGCTGGGCCTGCTGCTGGGCGTCGTCGCGGTGCTGATCACCCCGCGCGAGGAAGAACCGCAGATCGACGTGACCATGGCCAATGTCATCGTGCCCTTCCCCGGCGCCGATGCACGCCAGGTCGAGCAGATGGCGGCGTTTCCGCTCGAACAGACGCTCTCGCAGATCGAGGGCGTCAAGCACACCTACTCGATCAGCCGGCCCGGCATGGCGCTGCTCACGGTGGAGTTCGAGGTCGGCGTGGCACGCCAGCCGGCCCTCGTGCGCCTGTACGACAAGGTGTTCTCGAACCAGGACTGGATGCCGCGCGACGTCGGCGTCGGACAGCCCATCGTCAAGCCCAAGGGCATCGACGACGTGCCGGTGATGACGCTGACCCTGTGGACCGACGATCCGTCGCGCAGTGCACGCGACCTGGCCGAGGTCTCGCACACGCTGGAAACCGAACTCAAGCGCATCCCCGGCACGCGCGACGTATTCACGATCGGCGCGCCAGAACGCGCGGTGATGGTGCAACTGGATGCGACACGACTGGCCAGCCACGGACTGACGGTCGCCGATCTTGCCGGCGCGTTGCAGTCGGCCAACCTGGCGCGCCAGGCTGGCGAGCGTGTCGGCAGCCAGGGTGTGGTGCAGGTCACTTCCGGCCGTTTCCTGGCCGACGGCAATGATGTCGCCGGACTGGTGCTGGGCGTGTCCGGCGGACAGCCGGTGCGGCTGGAAGACGTGGCGAGCGTGACCGATGCCGCCGATATCCCATCGCAATACGTCTGGCATGGGGCACCAGCAGGTCGCGACGGTCCGCAGGGCGGTGTCGCGCCCGCGGTCACGCTGGCGATTGCCAAGAAGCCCGGCAGCAACGCCGCCGAGATCACCTCGGCCATCCTGCAGCGCGTGGACGCGCTCCGCGGGCAGGTCATCCCCGATGGCATCCATGTCGAGACCACGCGCGACTACGGGCTGACCGCCAGCGACAAGGCGCAAACCCTGATCAAGAAACTGTTCTTCGCCACCGCGTCGGTGGTGTTGCTGGTGCTGTTCGCACTGGGCAGGCGCGAGGCCATCGTCATCGGCAGCGCCGTGATGCTGACGCTGGCGGTGACGCTGTTCGCCTCCTGGGCGATGGGCTTCACGCTCAACCGCGTGTCGCTGTTCGCGCTGATCTTCTCGATCGGCATCCTCGTCGACGATGCCATCGTGGTGGTGGAGAACATCCATCGGCACATGACGCAGGATGGAAGGTCGTTGCGCGAGGCCATTCCTCCGGCCGTGGACGAAGTCGGCGGCCCGACCATCCTCGCCACCTTCACCGTGATCGCGGCCCTGATGCCGATGGCGTTCGTGAGCGGCCTGATGGGGCCGTACATGCGGCCGATCCCGATCAACGCCTCGGTCGGCATGCTGTTGTCGCTGGCGATCGCGCTGGTGGTCACGCCGTGGCTGTCGCTCAAGCTGCTGCATCGCCACGCCGCACATCGCGAGGATGCGCCGCAAGGCGAACACGCACAGGTCGAAGGCACGATGGCCGCCCGGCTCCATCGCGGATTCTCGCGGATGATGCTGCCCTTCCTCGACGCCGACCGGGGCGCGCGCCGTCGCCGGCTGCTGTTCGCGTCGATGGCCGCGCTGGTGGCGCTGGCCGCGAGCCTGGCCGTGTTCAAGCTGGTGGTGCTCAAGATGCTGCCGTTCGACAACAAGTCCGAACTGCAGCTGGTGGTCGACCTGCCCGAGGGCCGCACGCTGGAAGACACGAACGCCCTGCTCTCCGAACTGGGCGTGGTGCTCGACCGCACGCCCGAGGTGCTGCATTACCAGGGCTACGCCGGCACCGCCGCGCCGATCAACTTCAACGGACTGGTGCGCCAGTACGACCTGCGTGCCGGTGCCAATGTCGGCGACCTGCAGGTGAACCTCGTCGATCGCCACGCACGCAGCCGCAAGAGCCATGAGATCGCGGCGGCGCTGCGCCCGCAGGTGGCGGACGTTGGCCACCGCCACGACGCCTCGGTCAAGGTGGTGGAAGTCCCGCCTGGCCCGCCGGTGCTCTCGCCGATCGTGGCCGAAGTGTACGGCCCGGACTACGCCCGGCAACGCACCGTCGGCCGTGCGCTGGAGCAACGCTTCCTGTCCACCGACGGCATCGTCGACGTGGACAGCAGCGTCGAGACCGATGCCCGACGCGAGATCCTCGTCATCGACCGCGTGCGCGCCGCGCGCCTGGGCGTGCCGCAATCAGCGATCGCCGACACGCTGGCCGCCGGGTTGTCGGGGCTGGACGCCACGCATGTGATCGACGACAGCTCGCGGCATCCGCGACCGATCCGGTTGCGCCTGCCGGCTGCCGGCCAGGCTTCGCTGGACGAACTGCTGCAGCTGCACGTCCGCGGCGGCGATGGACAACTCGTGCCGCTGTCGGAACTGGTCCGCGTGGACACGACCGGTTGGGATGGCGCCATCCACCACAAGGACCTGCTGCCGGTGGTGTACGTGACCGGCGACGAGAGCAGCGCGATCGACAGCCCGCTCTACGGCATGTTCAACCTGGTCGGCCAGGTGGCCGACAACGCCATCGATGGCCAGCGGCTGTCGCAACACCTCATCGCGCAGCCGGACGATACCAGCAGCTTCTCGATCAAGTGGGACGGCGAGTGGCAGATCACCTACGAGACTTTCCGCGACATGGGCATGGCGTACGCCGCCGGCATGGTGCTGATCTACCTGCTGGTGGTGGCGTACTTCCGCAGCTACGCGGTGCCGCTGGTGATCATGGCCCCGATCCCGCTGACCGTCATCGGGGTGATGCCGGGCCACGCGCTGCTGGGCGCACAGTTCACCGCGACCAGCATGATCGGCATGATCGCGTTGGCCGGCATCATCGTGCGCAACTCGATCCTGCTGGTGGACTTCATCAACCACCTGCTCGAACGCGGCGCCACGCTTGAGCACGCCGTGGTGGAAGCCTGCGCGGTGCGCGCCCAGCCGATCGCGCTGACGGCGCTGGCCGCGATGGCCGGCGCGCTCTTCATCCTCGACGACCCGATCTTCAATGGCCTGGCCATCTCCCTGATCTTCGGCATCCTCGTCTCCACCGTGCTGACGCTGCTGGTGATCCCGCTGCTGTACTACGCATTGCTGCAGCACCGCGCCCGCACGACGCCGAGCGGATGAGCCCCCGTGGCCCGCGCAGGGGCTGCGGATGCTGTCCGGCATCGCCTCCGTGCCGGGCGGCATGGTGCGCCACG
Source organism: Pseudomonadota bacterium (assembly GCA_020161335.1). Classification (GTDB taxonomy): domain Bacteria; phylum Pseudomonadota; class Gammaproteobacteria; order Xanthomonadales; family Xanthomonadaceae; genus Luteimonas. The sequence continues at coordinate 114,532 of JAIUOJ010000001.1, read as the reverse complement.
GCGAGGCGGTGGCGACACCGGTCCGCGTCGCGATCCCCGCGCGCTATCCTGACGACCATGCCATGAGCTTCGACCGCGGCGACCTGCGTGGCGCGCAGGGGGTCGCGGTCACAGACGACGGAACCACGCCATGACCGACCCGCTGATGATCGCCTGCCCGCACTGCAACGCCCTCAACCGCGTGCCGGCGGCGCGACTGGGGGAGGCGCCGAACTGCGGCCGCTGCCATCGGCCATTGTTCGATGCGCATCCGGTTGCGCTCGATGCCGCGGGGTTCGAGGCGCACGCCGTGAAAGCCAGCCTGCCGCTGCTGGTCGACTTCTGGGCGCCGTGGTGCGGCCCGTGCCGGACGATGGCCCCGCACTTCGAGGCCGCCGCCGCGCGGCTCGAACCGGTGGTGCGGCTGGCCAAGGTCGATACCGAGGCGCAGCCCGCGCTCGGATCGCGCTTCGACATCCGCAGCATCCCGACCCTGGTGCTGTTCCGGCACGGCCGGGAACTCGCGCGCCAGTCCGGCGCGATGGGCAGCGACCAGATCGTGCAGTGGGCGGCGATGCACCTGACCGGTGAAGGCTGACGCCGCTTCGCCGGGAGGCATCGGAAGCCGGACAGGTTCAACGCGCCGTCGCGCGTGAGGCGCCGTCGGTCGCGTCGTTTCCCCGGCGTCGTTGCAGATGCACCGCGCTGTTGGCAAGCACCCGACGCTTCAGGGCTTCAGCGCGCCGCGGTGCGCGATGCCGGTTCAGCCGTAGCGCTTCGCCTGTTTCGCTCGAGGTGCACAAGCAGCAGGGAGATCGCCGCCGGCGTCATCCCGGGAATGCGCTGCGCCTGCCCAACCGTCTGCGGGCGCACGCGCTCGAGTTTCTGGGAGATTTCCGCCGACAGGCCGCGCACCTGCGCATAGTCGAACGCGTCGGGAATCGGCATGCCTTCATTGCGCTGCGCGCGTGCGATCTCGTCGCGCTGGCGTTGCAGGTAGCCGGCGTACTTGGTTTCAATCTCCACCTGTTCGGCCACGTCGGCCTCCACCGGCGATTCCGGCTTGAACGCATCGAGCGACGCGAGCTTCGCGTAGTCGAGTTCCGGTCGGCGCAGCAGCTCGAGCGCGCTGTTCTCGCGGCTCAGTTCGATGCCGAGCGTGTCGATGGCTTCGCGCCCCGCGGCATTGTGGGGGGACGCCCACAGGCCGCCGAAGCGTTGCGTCTCGCGCGCGATCGCCTCGCGCTTGGCCTCGAAGCGCGCCCAGCGCGCGTCATCGACCAGGCCGAGTTCGCGGCCGGTCGGCGTGAGCCGCAGGTCGGCATTGTCCTCGCGCAGCTGCAGCCGGTACTCGGCGCGCGAGGTGAACATGCGATACGGCTCGGACGTGCCGTGCGTGATCAGGTCATCGACCAGCACGCCGAGGTAGGCTTCGTCGCGACGCGGCGACCAGGCATCGGCATCGCGCACGAAACGCGCGGCGTTGACGCCCGCCAGCAATCCTTGTGCAGCGGCTTCCTCGTAGCCGGTGGTGCCGTTGATCTGTCCGGCGAAGAACAGGCCTTCGATGGCCTTCGTTTCCAGCGACGTCTTCAACCCGCGCGGGTCGAAGAAGTCGTACTCGATGGCGTAGCCGGGGCGCGTGATGTGTGCGTGCTCGAAACCGGTGATCGAACGCACCAGTTGGAGCTGCACGTCGAACGGCAGCGAGGTGGAGATGCCGTTGGGATAGATCTCGACGACGTCGAGCCCCTCGGGTTCGACGAAGATCTGGTGGCTGGCCTTCTCGGCGAAGCGCACCACCTTGTCCTCGATGCTCGGGCAGTAACGCGGGCCGATGCCTTCGATCTGGCCAGAATACATCGGCGAGCGATGCAGCGCGCCGCGGATGATGGCGTGCGTGCGCTCGGTGGTGTGCGTGATCCAGCACGACACCTGCGTCGGATGATCGGCATGCGATCCCATGAACGAGAACACCGGCCGCGGATCGTCGCCGGGCTGTTCGTCCATCTTCGAATAGTCGAGCGTGCGGCCATCGATGCGCGGCGGCGTGCCGGTCTTGAGCCGGTCGATCACGAACGGACGCTCGCGCAGTTTCGCCGCGAGCGTGGTCGCGGGCGGATCGCCCATGCGGCCGGCGGCGTACTGCGTCTCGCCGATGTGCACCTTGCCCGCGAGGAAGGTGCCCGCCGTGAGCACCACCGCATTCGCGTCGAAGCGCAGGCCGGTATTGGTGAGCACGCCGCGCACGGCATCGCCCTCGATGACGAGGTCGTCGACCGCGGCCTGGAACACCGTGAGGTTGGGCTGGTGCTCGACCGCGCGGCGGATGAAGGCGCGATACAGCGCGCGATCGGCCTGCGCGCGCGTGGCGCGGACCGCGGGGCCCTTCGAGGCATTCAGGCGACGCCACTGGATGCCGGCGGCGTCGGCGGCCTTCGCCATGATCCCGCCGAGCGCGTCGATCTCCTTGACCAGATGGCCCTTGCCGATGCCGCCGATGGCCGGGTTGCAGCTCATCGCGCCCACGGTCTCGATGCTGTGCGTGAGCAGCAGCGTGCGCGCACCAGCGCGTGCGGACGCGAGCGCGGCCTCGGTGCCGGCATGGCCGCCGCCGATCACGATCACGTCATGCTGGTGGAAGTCGCTGCGCATGGTCCAGGTCCGGGGAAGCGGTTCGCGCTTCGCCATTCATTGTCCCGCAACGGGCGGACGCCGGTGGGCCGGCACGGGGTCGCCCGGGCTTGGCCGGAGGTTGGCACGCTTCCTGCATCAATCCCCGTGCACCCGGGATGGCAACGTCGAGGGGGACGCGGCCGGGATTGGAACAGGGCTGGCCAAGTACGTCCCGGGGAAGCAAAGGGGCCGGATGTCGGGGGACATCCGGCCCCATTCTTTTTCGGGCACCCATCCAGCGGATCGGTAGCCCCGGCGCCCCGGGAAGACCTCGAGGCGCCGACGCCCGGCGGGAGCGGAACAGGGGGGATCCGGTAATCCCCCGCCGGGTGTCGACAAGCGCAATTCTAGGCGTTCCAGACAGGATACGTCGAAATCCGACGCAACCGGTCAGGTCCGGTTAGCTTGATCCGGCCCCCAGGCCGACGCAAGCACTTTCTGCCCTCATTCCTCCTGCTGGCGGGCGCGGACGGGCGCCTCGCGGCGGACCGGCGCTTCCCGGCGCTCCATGCGCGGGGCTTCCATGCGCGGGGCCTGCATGGCACGCGGCGCGGCCTCCGGGCGTGACATCGGGCGGCCTTCGGCCTGGTAGGGCGCCATCGGCTGGGCCGGGGCCCGGCGCATCGGCCGGTCCTGGCCGCCGTCGTCCATCCGCGGACGCATGACCGGCCGCCCCTCCCCACCCGGCACGGCGCGCGGCGGCATGGCGCTGGCCTGCTGCGGCGCCGGGACCTGCACCCGGCGCGGCGGCTGGCGGCCGCCGGTCTGGTAGGGGCCCTCGCTGTCCGGCACCTGGCCGCCGCCCGGCGGCCTCGGCGGCGGGCGGTAGTGGTGGTGCGGGCGGGGGTAATAGGGGTAGTACGGATACGGGTAATAGCCGTAGCGGCCGCCGTAGCGGTACGGCGAACCGTAGCCATAGCCGTATCCATAGCCATAGCCGATGCCGCCGTACCAGCCGCCGGGCGAGCCGTAGCCGATCGAGCTGTAGGGCGCGCCGTAGTAATACGAGGACCGGGGGCTGCTGTAGTAGTAGTCGCCGCCACGGTCGCCGCGGTAGTAGTAGTCGCTGGCACAGCCGGACAGCGCGAGCAGCGCGACCAGCGGGAGCAACAGTTTCCGGATCATGGCAAGCCCCTGTTCGAACAACATCCGCAGCATCGGCCCGGGGCTTTGAATCCGTGCTTAATCGTTCCGGGCGGCGCCTGCACCTCGCTGAACACGCTGCCGCGGCGATCGGCTAGTCTCTGGCCATGTCCATGGAAACGCTTGCGCGGTTTGAAGACGTGCTCGACGCCGCGGCACGGATCGCCCCCCACGCGCTGGTCACGCCGGTGCTGCGCGCCGACGCGCTCGACGCCCTTGTCGGCTGCACCCTCGCCTTCAAGGCCGAGTGCCGCCAGCGCAAGGGGGCGTTCAAGTTCCGTGGCGCCTGCAACGCGGTGTTCGCGCTCGCCGAGGCCGACGCCGCGCGTGGCGTGGTCACCCATTCCTCCGGCAACCACGGCGCATCGCTGGCGCTGGCGGCGCGGATGCGCGGCATCCCCTGCCACGTGGTGGTGCCCGAAGGGGCGGTGCGCTCGAAGGTCGCCGCGATCGCGGCCGAGGGCGCGGTGCTGCACCGCTGCGCGCCGACCATCGCCGCGCGCGAGACCGCCTGCGCGCAGGTGCAGCGCGACACCGGCGCCACGCTCGTGCATCCGTACGCCGATGCGCGCGTGATCGCCGGCCAGGGCACGGCGGTGCTGGAGCTGCTGGGCGACCATCCCGACCTCGATGTCGTGGTCGTACCGGTGGGCGGCGGCGGCCTCGCCGCGGGGACCGCGCTGACGCTGGCCGGGCGCGCGCCGCACGTGCGCCTGTTCCTGGCCGAACCGGCGGGCGCCGCGGACACGCTGCAGTCGCTGCAGCGCGGCGAGCGTGTCACCGACGTGGTGCCGGACACGATCTGCGACGGCCTGCGCGGCACCCTGGGCGCGCCCAATTTCCGGCTGCTGCGCGAGCTCGGCGCCGAAGTGCTGGCGATCGACGATGCCGACAGCATCGCCGCGATGCGCCTGCTGCTCGAGCAACTGCGACTGCTGGTGGAACCGTCTTCGGCGATCGCGCTGGCGGCGATCCTGCGCCATCCGCAGCGATTCGCCGGCCAGCGCGTGGGCGTGGTGCTGTCGGGCGGCAACGTCGACCTCGACGCGCTGCCCTGGGCCACGCCATGAGCCGGCGCGCCCCCCCCGCGCGTCCGCGTCGCCTGTGGCGCACGCTGGCCCGGCTGGTGCTGCTGTGCCTGGTGTGGCTGGCCGGCGTGGCGGCGTGGATCCACTGGGTCGGCGAGCGCGACGACGCGCGGCCGGCCGATGCCATCGTCGTGCTCGGCGCTGCCGCCTACGACGCGGTGCCCTCGCCGGTGTTCAAGGCGCGGATCGAGCACGGCCTCGACCTCTACCGCGAAGGCCTCGCCGGCACGCTGATCTTCACCGGCGGCTACGGTGGTGGCGGCGCGCGCTTCGCCGAATCGCAGGTGGCGCGGCGCTATGCGATCCGCGCCGGGATCCCGCAGGACGCGATCCTGATCGAGTCGGCCTCGCAGACCACCTACCAGAACCTGCTGGAAGCGCGCCGGCTGATGCTCGAGCACGGGCTCAAGCGGGTGATCGTGGTCAGCGACCCGCTGCACATGGCGCGCGCGCTGCGCCTGTGCCGGCAGCTGGGGATCGACGCGGTCGGCTCGCCCACGCCCAACTCGCGGTTCCGCTCGCTGCGCACGCGCTGGGGCTTCCTGATGCGCGAGGTGTACTTCTTCCACCGTGACCTGGTGGTCGCGCCGCACTGAGCGCCGGTATCATCGTCCCGGCGCGGACCGCGCGCGGATCGGATCGGGATGCGGGCATGAGGATCGACGGCAACCGCCGGCACGACCGCGGCACCGAACTGGTGCTCGCGTACTACGCCGCCTTCAACCGCGGCGACTGGGACGGCATGCTCGGCCTGCTCGCCGACGACGTGGTCCACGACCTCAACGAGGGGCCGCGTGAAACCGGTCGCCCCGCGTTCGCCGCCTTCCTCCAGCGCATGCACCGCTGCTATCGCGAGCAGCTGCTCGACATCGTGGTGATGGCCACCGCCGACGGCGCGCGCGTCGCCGCCGAGTACGTGGTGCACGGCGAGTACCTGGTGGCCGACGACGGCCTGCCGCCCGCGAACGGCCAGCGCTACGTGCTGCCCGGCGGCGCGTTCTTCGACGTGGCCTTCGACGACGCCGGCGGCAACGGCCGGATCGCGCGCGTCACCAACTACTACAACCTCGAGGACTGGCTGCGGCAGGTGCGCTGAGCGCGCAGCGCTACAGCTCGCCGCCGTAGCGGGCGAGGCCTTCGCTGAGCAGGAAGCGCGTCGCCGCGGCGCGCTGGACGAGGTCGAAATCGTTGAGCACGTCCACCAGCTGGCGGAACGCGGTGCAGCGCGCGCCGCGGCTGGCGGCGTCGCGGCCGGTCGCGCCCAGGCCCGCGAGGAAGCCATCGTGCAGCAACATGCCGGTCACGGTCGCCGCCTTCAGCGCCTGCTCGCCGACCGCGGGGTCGTAGGACTGGCGCGGCGCCTGCAGGCCGTTGACGGCGATCGCGGTCACCGCCTCGACGAAACGCTGGCGGCTCTCGTTGCCCAGGGCGTTCGCCGCGCGCTGCAAGCCCAGCAGGCTGCGGTCGGCGTCGGGCTCGAACAGCGCGCACAGGCCGCGCGCCTCCGCGTCGTTGCGCGAGGCCACGTGCACGGCGCGGAACAGGCGGTCGATGTCGCCGTCGGGCGCGCGCTGCAACACGTCGCCCGCGCCGGCGAGGACCTGCATCGGATCGATGCCGGACAGGTCGACGCGGTTGGATTGCGCGTGTGTGGTGGCCGCGGGCAGCAGGGCCATGCAGAGGGCGATCGCGGGCAGCTTCATCTCGATGGCCTTGTGGGATCGGGGCAGGGTCGAGGCGAGTGTAGGAAGCCGGAGATGAATCGAAGCCGCGCTTCGCGCCGCGCCGGCCCGCCGCCGCAGGAAGGTCAATCGCGCCGGCGCACGCGGATGCGGTCCGCGGGGAAGCTCGCCAGTTCACCGCCGGCGTCGCGGATCGGCGCGCCCGGCTCGGGCGCCCACGCCATCGCGGTGATCGTTTCCCAGCTGGCCGGCAGCAGCGCCGACTGCGTCGCCGGCAGGCCGGCGCCGCGCAGCGGTTCGTAGGCGGTGGCGGCAGCGGCGAAGCGCGCACGCCCGGTGAGCGTGTGCCGGCGACCCCGCAGGGCATTGGTCGCGCCCAGCGCACGCAGTTCGCGCATCAGCGCCGGCAGGTCGGGGTGGCCGCGCAGCAGCACGTCGCGATCGAGCACGGGATCGCGGAAGCCGGCCTGCACCAGCGCATCGCCGAACTGCGCGATCGAGGCGAACGGGCTGACATGCGGCACGTCGTCGGCGCGCGCGAAGGACTCGCGCAGTTCCCATAGCGTGTCCGGGCCGAAGGTCGAGCACAGCAGCAGGCCGCCGGGCCTGAGCACGCGGCGGAAGCCGGCGAACGCGGCCGGCAGGTCGTCGATCCACTGCAGGCACAGGTTGGAGAACAGCACATCGACGCTGGCATCGGCCAGCGGCAGCGCGCACAGGTCGGCGCAGACGCGATCCACAGGCAGGCGCAGGCCCAGCGTGTCCAGCAGGGCCCGGCCCTGGCGCGGCGCGATCTTGCGCAGCATGTCCAGCGACAGGTCCAGCGCGACGACGCGCGCCTTCGGCCAGCGCCTGCGCATTGCCTGAGAAGCGTGGCCCGGTCCGCTGCCGACGTCGAGCACGACGCCGGGCGACCAGCGCCGGTCGCGGCCAGGCACCGTGGTGAGGAAGTCGAGTGACTCCAGCAGCCGCGCCTCGACCTCGCGCTGCAGCGCGGCCGCGGACGCATAGCCGCCCGACGCGCGCGAGAACGCGCGGCGCACCTGGCGCGCGTCGAACACCGGGCCGCGCGGCAGGCTCATCGCCGCCCGTCCCGCTGGTTCGCGGCGAAGGCCATCAGCGCCGCCGCGACCGCCTCGACGTGGGTCAGGAACGGTGCGTGCCCGGCGTGCTCGACCACCTGCACCTCGGCGCGCGGCACCTGCGCGGCCGCCGCCTGCATCGCGCGCGGATCGACCAGCCGGTCGCGGCGTCCCGCCAGCCACAGCGTCGGCATCGCCAGCGCCGGCAATGACGCGCGCAGGTCGCTGCCTTCGAGCAGGCCCAGGCCATCGGCCAGCACGTGCGCGGCCGGTTCGCCGCGCGAGAAGACTTCATTGCGCAGCAGGCGCATCTCGCTGCGCGCATCGTCGGACCCGAAGGCCTCCAGCGCGATGAAGCGATCGAGCGTGGCGCGATAGTCGCTGCGCAGCCCGAGCGCGAAGCCACGGAAGATCTCCGGCGACATGCCCAGCGGCCAGTCGTCGCCACGCACGAAGCGCGGGCTGGCGCACAGCATCGCCAGGCCGTCCACCGCCTGCGGTCGCGTCGCCGCCGCGTGCAGCGCGAACAGGCCGCCCAGCGACCAGCCCGCCCACAGCGCGTTGGGCACGCGACTCACCAGCGCATCGACCACCGGTTCCAATGCCAGCGGCAGCGCGCTGTCGTGGCTGTGCCCGTGTCCCGGCAGGTCGACGAGGTGCAACGTGAACCATGGCGCCAGCGCCTCGGCCAGCCCCGCGAACACCCCGGAGTGCATCGCCCAGCCGTGCAGCAGCACCAGGTCGGGGCCATGTCCGAGGGTGTCGATGTGCAGGTCGGTCATGCGCCGGGGTCCTGTCGCGGCGATGGCGGGCCCGCGGCGATGAACGAGAAGAGGGTTCGAATGTCGCGACTGGGCACACTGCCACCCGAGTTCGGCACCTGCTCCCCCCTTCCAACGGCAGGGAGAGGTCGATTCCGACGCATTAGTGTGCGGGCAAGACCCGCACCTGTCGAGGCGCCAGTGGCAACTGGTACCAAGCACGATCTGAATCTGGCCCTATGATGGCCTGGGCCGCACTCGCAGGCTGGCAAGCCTCCAGGGAGCCCCAACGTGACCAACAACGCCAGCCTGCTGCAGCGCCGCAATGCCGCGATCCCGCGCGGCGTAGCCACCGCCATGCCCATTTTCGCCGACCGCGCCGAGAACGCCGAGTTATGGGATGCCGACGGGCGTCGTTTCGTGGACTTCGCCGGCGGCATCGCCGTGCTCAACGTCGGCCACCGCCATCCGAAGGTGATGGCCGCCGTGCGCGCACAGCTCGATCGCTACACCCATACCGCGTTCCAGGTGACGGCGTATGAGCCATACATCGCGCTGGCCGAACGCCTGAACGCGCTGGCGCCGATCGCCGGTCCCGCCAAGACCATCCTGTTCTCGACCGGCGCCGAGGCGGTGGAGAACGCGGTCAAGATCGCGCGCGCTGCCACGAAGCGCCACGCGGTGATCGCCTTCAACGGCGGCTTCCACGGCCGCAGTTTCATGTCGATGGCACTGACCGGCAAGACCGCACCGTACAAGAACGGATTCGGCCCGATGCCCGGGGGCGTTTACCACCTGCCGTTCCCCGTGAACCACACCGGGATCGACGCCGCGCGCAGCCTGCAGTCGCTACACGATGTGTTCAAGGCCGACGTGGCCGCCGAGGACGTGGCCGCGATCATCCTCGAGCCGGTGCAGGGCGAGGGCGGCTTCCACGCCGCGCCACAGGCCCTGCTGCAGGGCCTGCGCGAGGTCTGCGACCGATACGGCATCGTGCTCATCGCCGACGAGGTTCAGACCGGCTTCGCGCGCACGGGTCGGATGTTCGGCATCGAGCACTCGGGCGTGAAGCCCGACATGGTCACCGTGGCGAAGTCGCTGGCTGGCGGCCTCCCGTTGTCGGGCGTGATCGGCCGCGCCGAACTGATGGACGCGGTGCCGCCGGGCGGACTGGGCGGAACCTACGCAGGCTCACCGCTCGCCTGCGCTGCGGCCCTGGCGGTGCTGGATGTGATCGAGGAGGAGCGGCTTGTCGAGCGCGCGGACGCGGTCGGCAAGCGAGTGGTCGCGCAGCTGCAGGACTGGACAGCACGCGAGGATCTGCGCCCGCTCGGCCACGTGCGCGCACTTGGCGCGATGATCGCCTTCGACCTGCTTGCCACGCGCGAAGACGACGCCGTCGACCCTGCTGCCACCCAGGCCGTGCTGAAACGCGCACACGCCCTCGGTCTGATCGTGCTCGGCTGCGGCGCGCAGGGCGAAGCGGTCCGGCTGCTGTTCCCGCTGACGATTTCCGATGCCTTGCTCGAGGAGGGCATGAGCCTGCTGGAGCAGGCGCTGATCCGGCCGGGCGATAGCGAGGGCTGAGCGCGTGGGCGCTTACACGGACGACCCGCGAGACATTCCGCGAGCGCATCCAGTGCGCTACTTTCCAAGAAGCCGCGAATGCCCGCCGGCCTGTCGCGCGGCACCACAGGGGTTAGATTGAGCTGCACGCAATGACACGCGAGCCGCGCGCCGTGGACGAACTCAACATCGTGCTGGATCCGTCCGGCCCGCTGAGCCTGCAGCACCAGCTGCGCTACTGGATCGTCCACGCTATCCATAGCGGCGTGCTGAGACCGGGCCGGCGTCTGCCATCGTCGCGCGCGCTGTCCACGCGCATCGGCGTGTCGCGCAACACGGTCGGCCTGGCCTACGACGCGCTGATCGCCGAGGGCCTTCTTGTCAGCCGCCCGCGCAGCGGCATCTTCGTCGCCTCCGACACGCCCGTCGGACGCGTCGCCGCCGGCCAGGCGACCACCGGCCGCGAGTCCGTGCTGGCCGGCCGGCTCACGGCCCCATCCGACGACGGTGGCTTCCGCTGCCCCAACAACTGGCACCTTTACCCATTTCCCTTCCTCGACGGTCGCATCGATCCGGAGCTTCTGCCGGTTGTCGAATGGCGCGAGGCGATGCGCCTGGCCAGCACACGCCACGAGGCGCTGGAGTGGAACCGCGGCAGTGGCGATGGCGACGACCCCATGCTGCTGGAGGAATTGCGCAGCAAGGTCCTGCCGGGACGCGGGATCGACGCCGGCCTGGACCATTTGCTGGTGACGTTGTCGGCACGCCATGCGTTGCAGCTGGTCGGTGACCTGCTGGTACGACGCGGCGTGCCCGTGGTGCTGGAGGCGCCCGTGGACGCCACCTTCGAGCGGCGGATGCGCGAACGCGGCGCCGATGTCTCATCGCTCGATCCGGAATTGGCAAGGCCGCTGCCACAGGGGGCGGTGGTGGTGACCAGCGCGCGACGTGCATTCGAAGCCGGATCGACCCGACCGCAGCGGTTGCTGGAGGCGGTCAGCGCCGCGGACGGCGTGCTGGTTGAGCACACGCCTGCGTCGGCGACCAGCGACGGCGACCGCCTGGCGCCGGCGCTGCGCGCGCTTGACGTCGAGGGCCGCGTGATTCACGTCAGCAGCCTGGTGCGCGCGGTGTCGTGCGGCGAGCCACCCGGCGTGGTCGCGACCGTGCCGGCGGTGATCGAGCGCTTGCGACAACAGCGCCGCAGCCAGGGGGCGGTGTTGCCGCCGGTGCTGCAGCGTGCCTGGGCTCATTTCATCGGCCTGGGCCACTACTCGGCCGCGCTGGCACGCACGGCCCGGATCCTCCGCCGACGCCGTACTGCGCTGCGCGACGCACTCAACCACCACCTGCACGAGCGGGCATCGATCCGTATCCTGCCCGGCGGCAGCGCCTACTGGCTACGCCTGGCCGACAACGTGGATCTGCGTGAACTGGCTCGACAGGCCGCAGCCGTGGGGGTGCTGGTCGAGCCAGTTCGACTGAACGACGGACACGACGCGCTCTGCATGGGCATTACGAGCCTCTCCGAAGCGTGCATCCGTGACGGCGTGCGCACCCTTTCCCGGCTGCTTCGAGACGACCTGTCGCCAGCGCCGCACCGGCTTGACCGGGACCCGGTTGCGCCGCTGCGCGGGCGCGCACTGCGGCGCGCGATGTCAGGCGTACGACTGCTCTACAACACCGTCTATGGCGAGCCGTGCACGCTGGAGTTGCGTGCGGACGGCAGCATGGCAGGCGTCGCCGGCGCCGGCGGCGAGGACTGCGACCAGGGTCGCTGGTGGATCGAGGGCGACCTGTGGTGCCGGCAGTGGCAGCAGTGGGCTTACGGCGAGGCGGCTGCATTCTCGATCGTGATCGATTCGGACCAACTGCGCTGGTACAGCGAGACCGGGATGCTGGTGGACACCGCGGTGATCATCCGGAGGTCACGAAGGGACGTGGACAGCGTGCGGCGCTAGGCGGGAAGACAGCCGTGGTTCCCGTCGCCGTCTCTGGCAGGCCCTCATCGACAGCCGCGGATGGGTCCAATCAGGACGCATGGGCAGGAACAGGCCTTCGAACCCGGCTGCGCGTGGCATGCCGGTCCGGCAATGGAGGGTTTCGCGGACTCACGCGCATCGACACGAAAGGGAGAGGCTCGCTCTCGACACCCTGACGACACGCCACGGGGCTCGCCTCCGGCACCTGGCCCCATCGACCGTGCGCATCTGGCCCTATCCGATTTTCCTGACCCGGCTAACGTCCAACCGACACCAGACAATGGGAACCCGATTTGGACACGCAGCCGCCCAGCACGGGCTTCGGCATCGCGGGATTGCAACTCGCCTATGCGCCCGGTGACAACCTGGAGCGCATCTCTGCGGAGATCGCCTCCCTCGCGCGTCGCTTCCCCTGGGTGCGCATGGTCCTGCTCGGGGAACTGTGCAGCTATGGCGCGAACACTGATTTTGCCCAGGTCATGCCTGGCGACGCCGAAACCTTCCTGTGTGGACTCGCCCGCCGCCACGGCCTGTGGCTGGTACCCGGCTCGCTGTACGAGCGCGACGACGACAAGCTGTACAACACTACGCCGGTGATTGCCCCGGACGGTACCGTGGTCGCACGCTACCGCAAGCTGTTCCCGTTCGCGCCGTACGAGCGCGACGTATCGCCGGGCAATGAGTTCGTGACCTTCAGCGTGCCTGGCGCCGGCTGCTTCGGCGTGTCCATCTGCTACGACATGTGGTTCCCGGAAACCACACGCTCGCTGATCAGCCTCGGCGCCGAGGTGATCCTGCACCCAACGATGACCAACACCATCGACCGCGACGTCGAGATCGCGATCGCCCGCGCCAGCGCAGCCACCAACCAATGCTACTTCGTCGACATCAACGTGGCCGGTGATCTCGGCGTCGGCCGCTCGGTGGTCTGCGGGCCGGGTGGCGAGGTGATCCACCAGGCCGGTGACGGCCGTGAGGTGATCGCCTTCGAAGTTGACTTCACCTACCTGCGTCGCTGCCGCGAACTCGGCTGGCAGGGACTGGGGCAGCCGCTGAAGAGCCTCCGCGACTACCCGGTGGTCTTTCCCGCCTACGGCGCCGCGCGCGCGCCGTCGGTGGCACTCGATGCGCTCGGCCCGCTGCGGCTGCCCGCACGCGAATGAACCCGCAACCCCCGCACCACCACAGACTCCCGCTCGGAGAGCCAGACCCGATGAACACCCGGCCCAACCGCCCCTCCCCCCCCGTCCGTCCGCGCAAAACCCTGCTTGCTGCCGGCATCTTCGCCGGCCTGCTTACACAAGCGCCAGCCTTTGCCCAGCAGACCCAAGCGCCCGCCGACTCCGTCGATCAGCCCACCGAGCTCAAGGCGGTGGTGGTCACGGCACAGGGCCGCGAGCAGGACATCGTCGCGGTGCCCTACAACATCAGCGCGGTCTCCGGCGAGGCGATCGAGCAGCAGAACATCCTCGACACCGCCGAGCTGATGCGTGGCGTCGCTGGCGTAGCCGTGGTCGACCGCGGCGCCCGCAACTCCAGCGTGGTCAGCGGCATCCGCATCCGCGGCCTCAACGTCGACAGCTCCGCACTGGGCGACTACGCAGTGTCGGCGACCTCAACGGTGGCCACGTACGTCGACAACACCCCTCTGTTCGCCAACTTCCTGCTTTCGGACATCGACCGGGTGGAAGTGCTGCGCGGCCCGCAGGGCACGCTGTACGGCTCGGGCGCGCTCGGCGGCGCGGTGCGCTTCCTGTTACGCCAGCCCCAGCTGTCCGACTGGGACGCGCGCGTCAGCCTGAGCGCCTCGAGCGTCGATGGTTCCGACAGCGTTGGCATGTCCGAGTCGTTCATGGTCAACCTGCCGATGGGCGAGACGGTGGCTCTGCGGGTCAACGGCACGATCAACGACTATCCCGGCGCCACCGACTACCGAAACGTCTACAAGCTCGACGCGGACGGCCTGCCGACCGCGCCCAACGGCGTGCTTGACCCCGCCGCCGAGTACGAGACCGTGCGCGACGCCGACTTCGTGCGCCAGAAGTACGGCCGCGCCTCGCTGCTGTGGAAGCCCAGCGACGCCTTCGACCTCACCCTGAGCTACACCGCCCAGGCCGACCGCTTCGGCGGCCGCCGTGGCACCAGCCTGGGGAACGACGGTTGGGGCGTGCCTTACGGGGATCTTGAGATCGGCTCGGTGCAGCGAGAGCCCGCCGCGCGTCACGTCAACCTCGCCAGCCTCGAGGCCAACATCGATCTTGGCTTCGCCACCCTTACCTCCAGCACCTCACAGTACAACCACGAAGGTGACATCACCAGCGAGAACACCGGCTTCTACGCGCAGAATGGCTGGCTGGCGTTCTACTACAACTATCCACGGCCATTGGCCTCGGCGGTGCGCAGCTACGGCGAGAAGGCGCTGACCCAGGAGTTTCGCCTGACCTCGAAGTCCGGCGGAAGATTCGACTACGTGCTCGGCGCGTACTACCAGGACCAGAAGCGCTATGCCACGCAGCTGAGCTACCTGCGCGGCTTCAAGCGCTGGTGGGACGCCGCGTTCCCCGGCTTCGAGGACGCGGTGATCGGCGACGTCGACTTCGACTATCGCCAGGACGAGCGATTCAAGGAGACCGCCCTGTACGGCGAGCTGACCTGGCACGCCAGCGAACGCCTGAGCTTCACCGGCGGCTTCCGTCACTTCCGCCACGACGCCGACACGACGGTCGCGCAAACCACCAGCAACTGGGCCTCGCTCGTGGACAGCTCCCGGTCGAACGGCGAGGAAACCGATACCCGCACCCTGTTCAAGGGCAACATGTCGTGGTTCTTCACGCCGGACAGCCAACTCTATGCCACCGTCTCAGAAGGCTATCGCCGTGGCGGCACGAACGGCACGCCGACCACCGGAAACTTCGCCGAGGATCCGGCGTGGCGGACCTACAAGTCCGACACCGTGCGCAACCACGAGCTGGGCGTGAAGGGCCGCGTCGGCCGCAGCACGACCTACAATGCCAACGTGTTCTATGTCGACTGGAAGGATCCGCAGGTCAACAGCTCGACCACGCTGTGGGGCTTCTTCGCGGTGCAGAACGCAGAGAAGGCGAGTACGCGCGGCGTCGAGCTGGAGCTGGCCGGGCACGCGATCACCGGGTTCGGCTACAGCCTGGGTTACACCTACACCAGGGCGCAGCTCGAACGCGACGCGGTGGCGGTCGACGGCGCCTATCTCTACGGCCACAAGGGCGATGCGCTGCCCGGCGTTCCCGAGCACCGCTTCAACGTCGCCGCCAGCTACGGTATCCCGATCGGCAATGGTCTGCTGACGCTGCGCGGCGACGCCTACTACCAGTCGGAGATGCAGAACGCGCTCAGCCTCAGTCCGCGCTTCGCGCGCACTTTGGACGGCTACGCCATCTTCAATGCTTCTGCGACCTACGGCGTGGGCAATTGGGACTTTACGCTGTGGCTGAAGAACCTGGCCAACGAGGAAGGCGTCAGCGGCGTCTACACCGAGCAGTACATGGGCACGGCACCGAGCGAAGGCTACTTCGGCAACGGATCCAAGGCGCTGGTCGCGTTGCCGCGTACCATCGGCGCGACCGTGAGCTACCGGTTCTGACATGCACGCGGGCGAGCCGGTCGAAGGGATGGATGCCGCGGCGGCGGACGCGTTGCGGCGGATCGATCTGCACCACCAGTCGGGTGAGCGGGCAGCGTGCATCGCGGCGCTGCACGCCCTCGCGGGCGGCGCCGACCGGCCATCGCGGCTGCTGCAGGAACTTGGCCTGCGCTACACCCTGCTCGGCCTGCACGCGGAGGCCGAGCGCTGCTATGCGCGCGCCGTGGCGGCACGGCCGGACGATTTGAGTGGGCTGTACAACCATGCCACGGCGCTGACCGCGCTGGGTCGGCTGGACGAAGCGGAGGCCCTGCTCGACCACGTCGTCGAACGCGCGCCCGGCGACGGCGATGCCTGGTACAACCGCGCCACGCTGCGCCGGCAGACGCCACGGCACAACCACGTGCCGCAACTGGAACGGCAGCTGGCGCGGCTGGCGCCGGGCGACGTCAACGAGATTGCGCTGTGCTACGCGCTCGCGAAGGAGCGTGAAGACCTCGGCGAGCACGCCGGCGCATTCACCGCGCTCCGTCGCGGCGCCGACGCGCGCAGGCGACGGCTGCAGTATCGGGTTGAGGATGACCTGGAGACGATGCGACTGATCGCCGCCACCTTCGATGCGCAGTTTTTTGCACGCACGCACGCCGGTGACGGCGACACCCGCCCGCTGTTCGTCGTCGGGCTGCCGCGCAGCGGCACGACGCTGGTCGACCGCATCCTCGGTTCGCATGCGGCCGTGACCAGCCGCGGCGAAAGCACCGACCTCGCGCAGGCGGTGGTGCGCGCCGCAGGCCACGCAACCGGCAAGGCCGACCTGGTGCGACGCTGCGCGCAGCTGGACTTCGCCGCGCTGGGCGGCGCATACGCCGGCACGCTTCCGGCGCGCGCGTGCGCGCGCGTAATCGACAAGACGCCGGGCAACTTCCTCTACCTCGGGCTGGTCGCCGCGGCGCTGCCGCAGGCCCGCATCATCCACTTGCGGCGCCAGCCCATGGATGCCTGCCTGGCAATGTACAAGACGCTGTTCCGCATGGCCTATCCGTTCTCCTACGACCTCGATGACCTCGGTCGCTATTGGCTCGGCTACGACGCGCTGATGGCGCACTGGCGCCGGGTGCTGCCCGCCGACCGCTTCCTCGAGATCGACTACGAGGCGCTGGTGGACAACCAGGAGGCGGTGAGCCGCCGGCTGGTCGCGCACGCAGGGCTGGCATGGGACGAGGCCTGCCTGCGTTTCGAGCACAATCCGCAGCCGACCTTGACCGCCAGCGCCGCGCAGGTGCGCCAGCCGATCTACCGCTCGTCGGTTGCGCTGTGGCGGTGCTACGAACGCGAGTTGGCGCCGCTGCGCCAGCTCCTCGAAGCCGCGGGCGTGCGCGTCGAAGAATCCATGGAATGTCCCGCATGAGCGCCAGCCCGAATGCCGCCCTTCCCGAAGCGCCCGCGGTGCCGTCCGCCGACAAGCTGTGGCTGTATGCGCTGCTGGCCTTGGTGGCCACCGCCGGCTTCTTCTACGTCAACATCATGGCGGCGATCGTCGACGGCCTGGTGACCGGGCTGGCCTTCACCAACGCGCAGGCCGGCACGGTCGGCGCGGCCAACATCTACGGCGCCAGCGTCGGCAGCTTCGTCGCGGTGCTGCTGGTGCGGCATGTCGCATGGCGGCCCGCACTGTTCGTGCTGCTGTCGCTTCTGCTGTTGCTCGACCTGGGCTCGACTACGATTCGCGGGCCAGGCCTGCTCACCGCGCTGCGCGCGCTGCATGGCTTCGTCGGCGGCATGGCCGTGGGCGTGACCTACTCGGTGATCGCGCGCACGCGCTCGCCCGACCGCGCCTTCGGCATGCTGCTGCTCGTGCAGTTCGGCCTCGGCGGGCTGGGCGTGATGTTCCTGCCGACACTGGTGCCGGACTACGGCGCGCGCATCCTGTTCCTGTCGCTGGCAGCGCTGACCGCGTGTGCGCTGGTTGCACTGGCGGCGATCCCGCGCTTGGCCGGTGAGCGCCAGGCCGATGCAGCCGTCGCGGCAACGCGGCTGCCGACCGCCGCGCGCGCCACGGCGCTGCTCGCGCTGCTGGCACTGTTCCTGTTCCAGGCCGGCAACATGGCGCTGTCGGCGTTCATCATCCGACTCGGCGAGCACTACGCGCTTGGCCGCGACTTCATCGGCCAGGCGCTGGGCTGGGCGACCTGGATCGGCGCGGCTGGCGCCGGGCTGGTGATCTTCATGGGCACACGCCTGGGCCGCCTACGCCCGTTGCTGGCGGCGATGCTGCTCACGCTCGCCGGCACCGCCGGGTTCTTCTGGAGCGGGAGCCAGCCGGTGTTCTTCGTCGCCAACGTCGGCACCGCAATCACCTGGTCGTTCGTGGTGCCCTATCTGTTCGGCATGCTCTCGCGCCTGGACGGATCGGGGCGGCTGGCGACGCTCGGCGGCTTCGTCTCAAAGCTCGGCCTAGCCTCCGGCCCGATGCTGGCTGGACAGCTGCTGTCGAACGACGACTTCCCCTTCCTCATCGCGGTCGCCATCGCGGCGCTCGCGGCCTCCACGGTCGCGATGCTGGCCGCCGCGTATCGAATAGACCAACTGCATCCAGAGACCTGAGTACATCGTCCATGTCCGCTTCCGCACTGAAACTCTCCGATCCCGACCTGATGCGACAGCGCTGTCCCGCCGGCGGCGAGTGGCGCGATGCCGATGACGGTGGTACCTGCGAAGTGCGCAACCCCGCCACCGGCGCCGTGCTCGGCACCGTACCGGACATGGGTGCGACCGAGACGCGACGCGCCATCGACGCGGCGCATGCCGCCTTCCCCGCCTGGTCAAGGAGAACCGCGAAGGAGCGCGCACTGCTGCTGCGCCGGCTTTACGAGCTGATGCTGCAGCACCAGGACGACCTCGCCGTGCTGATGACGGCCGAGCAGGGCAAACCACTGGCCGAAGCCAAAGGCGAGATCGCCTACTCGGCCAGCTTTCTCGAGTGGTTCGGCGAGGAAGCCAAGCGCATGTACGGCGACACCATTCCCGGCCACGCCTTGGACAAGCGCATCCTGGTGCTGCGCCAGCCCGTCGGCGTCGTCGCGGCGATCACGCCGTGGAACTTCCCCTCGGCAATGCTCGGCCGCAAGATCGGCCCGGCGCTGGCTGCGGGCTGCACGGTCGTCTGCAAGCCGGCGCTTCAGACACCCTATTCGGCGCTGGCGATCGCGGTGCTGGCCGAGCGCGCTGGCCTGCCGCCGGGCGTACTGAACATCGTCACAGGCCGCGACGCCGCCGCGATCGGCGGCGAGATGACCGCCAACCCGAAGGTGCGCAAGCTCAGCTTCACCGGCTCCACCAGCGTGGGCAAGCGGCTGATGGCGCAGTGCGCCGAAGGGATGAAACGCGTTTCGCTGGAGCTGGGCGGCAATGCACCGTTCATCGTGTTCGACGACGCCGACCTCGACGCCGCGGTCGAGGGCGCGATCGCCAGCAAGTTCCGCAATACCGGACAGACTTGCGTGTGCGCCAACCGTCTGTTCGTCCAGGACGGGGTGTATGACGAGTTCGCCGGGAAACTCCTCGACGCGGTGGCGAAGTTGCGCGTGGGTGACGGCCTCGCCGGCATCACGGACCAGGGACCGCTGATCGACGGAAAGGCGCTGGAGAAGGTGGAGGAGCACGTGGCCGACGCACAAGCCAGGGGCGCGAAGGTCGCCGCTGGAGGCAAGCGCCACGCACTCGGCGGCACTTTCTACGAACCGACCGTGATGCTGGACGTGACCAGCAAGATGCTCATCGCGCGCGAGGAGACCTTCGGCCCCGTGGCTCCGCTGTTCCGCTTCGGGACCGAAGATGAGGCCATCGCGCTTGCCAACGACACCGACGCGGGACTAGCCGGCTACTTCTACACCCGCGACCTCGCCCGCGCCTTCCGCGTGGCTGAGGCGCTGGAATGCGGCATCGTCGGCGTCAACACCGGGCTGATCTCCACCGAGGTCGCGCCTTTCGGCGGCGTGAAGCAGTCGGGGGGCGGCCGCGAGGGCTCCAGGTACGGCCTCAACGACTACACCGAGCTCAAGTACGTCTGCCTGGGTGGCATCGCCTGAGCGCGCGGGCGTGAAACTCCGCACGGGCTGAACAGGACGACCGGATGCATCGCAATTCGAAGTTGCAGTTGCCCGTCAGGCCCGAACGGAAGGGTGAATGGGTCCGGATGGACGCTATCTGCCAGCGGCTTGCCGCCACCGCGCCATGGCCGCTTCTCGCATGCGCTCCCAGAAGGCATTCTTCGATAACTGCAAGCCGGTCCAGCCCGTATCCTGCATTTCCGTCGTCGAGCCGCAAGCGCCGATTCACCGCATGAGCCGCCTTCAACCGCCGAAGATCGGGGTAGGCCTCGCCACGCTGGCGTTGCTCGTCTCCGGCGCCACCTGCGCGCGCGAGCACCTCGGCCGCGACGCTCTGATGTCGGGCCCTTACCCCCGCCCTGTCGATCTCGCCACTTATGCGCCGCCGCCCAACGCGCAACCGCCGGCGCATCGTTTCGAGGGTCGTCTGCGCATGTCGGGACGGCCCTCCACCCGCGTGCTGGTCGCGCTGGAGGACTTCATTCGACCGAAGGAGGTCGCGCTGGCACGTGCGCTGCCACAGGATCTCGATCTTGCCTTCGTGCAGGACGGCGATGCGCTGATCCCGGCGCGGCGCGGCCCGATCCCGAGCAGCCATCCATGGTGGGAGTTCGCGTTCGAAGCCGGTCGCGCCTGGAGTGAACCGGGGGACGGCGGCGCGACGCGGGCAGCAATCCCGTTCGCGCTGGTGCAGCGCAACGCCAACTGCACCCACAACGGCGTGCTCATGCTTCTGTTCGACGATGCCGGCACGGTGTCGCGGGCCGCGCTGCAGGTCAGCAGCGAGACCTGCCACTACCTGCAGCTGGACGTGTGGGGCACGCTGCAGGCGAGCTACGTGCCGGCTCCGGTCGCCGACCGCGATGCGTTGATCGCCGCGCACCGTGCAGAAGTCGCCGCGCGACTACCGGTGCGGCCGATGTCCGCGCTGGCCACCGACCATCCGGGCATCGATCCGGAAAGGTTCGCGATCGGCGCGGCGCGCGGTCGCACCGCTTACGGCGTGGTCGCGGGCGGCGTGCACTACCGCTCCGGCTGCGCGACGCGGCATGGCGAGCATCCATTCTGCGAGGTCATGGACCTACCCTCGTACTCGGTAGCGAAGTCGGCTGTCGCGGGGCTCGCGCTGATGCGCATGGAGCGGCTGCATCCCGGGGTGAAGGACCTGCCGGTCGCCGACTTCGCGGCCGCCACCGGCTGCCGCACGGAAAAGTGGCGGGGCGTGCACTTCCTGCACCTGCTGGACATGGCGACCGGCCAATACGATGTGCCGGCGTACATGGCCGACGAGGACGACGCGCGCGTGAGCGAGTTCTTCGTCCCCGATACCCATGCGCGGCGGCTGGCATTCGCCTGCGAGGCGTACCCGCGGCGCGAGGCGCCGGGCATGCGCTGGGTCTACCACACCTCCGACACTTATCTCCTTGGCACGGTGCTGCAGGCGGCCCTGCGTCGCTTGCCGGGACGCGATCACCAGGACGTGTTCGATGACGTGCTGTGGGCCGACGTGCTCGGCCGGATCGGCCTCAGTCCGACCGCGCACGCCACGCGCCGCAGTCTCGACGAGGCGCGGCAGCCGTTCTTCGGCTGGGGGCTGACCCTGCTGCCGGATGACATCGCCAAGCTCGCGCACTTCCTCGGCGAGCAACGCGGCCGCATCGATGGTCGAGACGTGCTGGATCCGACGCTGCTTGACGCCGCCCTGCAGCGAGACCCGGACCTACCGGGCCTGCCGGTCGCGAGCCTGGACCGGTACCGCTACCAGCATGGATTCTGGGCGCGTGACGTGAAGCGGGAGCTGGGCTGCGCGCAGGCAACCTGGGTGCCCTTCATGTCCGGCTTTGGCGGCATCACGGTGGCGATGTTTCCCAACGGCGTGGCCTGGTACAACGTTGCCGACGACGGCTTGCTGGCTTCCATCGACTTCACGGCGCCTGCGATCGAAGCGGCGAGATTCGGCGCGTACTGCCGCTAAGGCACGGCGAACCAAGCCGGGGCGCTCATGCGCCCCTGTCGCTCCGCAGGATCTTCGTGGCGTCAATGCTGCCGGCTGCGGGCCGTGCCACCCCCCAGGCGAACGCCGCGATGCCGGCGACCACCACGGCCGCGCCGGCGAGCGCGACCCCGGTCGGCCAGCCTTCGCCCAGCAGCAGCACGCCCAGCAGCACCGCGAACACGACTTCCGCGCCCTGCATCGCTTCCGCCGCGCCCAGCGCCAGCGGCTGGTCGCGCACCAGGCCGGTGGCCTGGAAGAACAGCACCGTCGCGATCACGCCGGCGAACAGCGCCACACCCGCCGCAAGCCAGACGTGCTCCCATGCCGGCGGGCCCACCTCGAACGCGGCATACGCCGCGAGCAGGCACCACAGCGGCTGGCTGGCGAGGGTCAGCCCGAACACGCGCTGGGTGGCGTTGAGCGCTTCACCGCTGCGTTCGAGGTGCAGCAGCAGCAGGCGGTTGCCGAGCGGATAGGCGACCGCCGATACCAGCACGCACGCCAGTGCGATCCATGCCGCGCGGTCGAGCGCGCCGCTGGCGTGGCCGAACTGCATCATCAGCACGCCGGCGAAGATCAGCGCCGCGACCGCCAGGCCGGCGGGCGGGATGCGGCGGCGCGCGTCGCGGTACAGCAGCGGCGCGCACAGCATCCCCGCGATCACCGTGAACTGGAACGAGCCGGCCACCAGCCACGACGGGCCGCTGGCGGCGGCGAAGCTGAGCAGTGCGTAGAACAGCACGAAGCCGATTGCGGCGCAGCGCAGCCAGGCCCACGGATGCGCGGCGATCGCGCGCAGGACGGGCGCGACGCCGCCCTGGACGACCATCAGCGGCAACAGCAGCGGCAGGGTGATGAAATAGCGCAGCGCGGCCATCCACGCCCAGTGCGCGCCGCCGGTGGCGCTGGCGCGGTTGAGCACGTAGGTCAAGGTGAAGAACAGCGCGGACAGCAGCGCCAGGCCGACCGCCGCGAGCGCGACGCGGTTGTGTGTCGATGTCGCCGTCATGCCACGTGGCTGGCCGCGGCACCGGCGACCTGGTCGCGCGCGCGCGCCAGCGCATCGACCAGCGCATCCACCTGGACCGGCTCGTGGGCGGCGGTGACGGTGACGCGCAGGCGCGCCTGTCCTTCCGACACCGTCGGCGGGCGGATCGCGGCGATCCAGAAGCCGGCCTGCTCCATCGCCGCGGCCATCGCCAGCGCCGCGGCGTTGTCGCCGCACAGCACCGGCTGGATCGGCGTCTCCGACGGCAGCAGCTGCAGGTCGTGCAGCGCCGCGCGCGTGCGGAAGCGCTGCACCAGGTCCTGCAGGCGTTCGCGGCGCCAGTGCTCCTGGCGCGCCAGCTTCACCGCCGCCAGCGACGCCAGCGCCTGCGCCGGCGGCAACGCCGTGGTGTACACGTAGGGGCGCGCGGTTTCGGCGAGATGCTCGACCAGGTCCGCCTCGCCGGCCACGATCGCGCCGTAGCTGCCCAGCGCCTTGCCCAGCGTGGCCAGGCGCAGCGGTGCCGAGGCGAGGTCGAGCCCCGCCTGCGCGACCGCGCCACGCCCGTCCGGGCCGAGCACGCCGATGGCGTGGGCTTCGTCGACGTACAGCAGCGCCCGCTGCACGCGTGCGGCGACCGCGAGGTCATGCAGCGGCGCGAGGTCGCCGTCCATGCTGAACACGCCGTCGGTGACCAGCATCGCGGCACCGTCGACGACGCTGCGCAGTTGCCGCAGCGCGCCTTCGACGTCGGCATGCGGATAGCGGCGCAGGCGGCAGCCGGCCAGGCGCGCGCCATCGATCAGGCTGGCGTGGTTGAGCCGGTCCTGCACGCACAGGTCGTCGTCGCCGAGGAAGGCCTGCAGCACCGCGAGGTTGGCCACGTAGCCGCTGCCGAACAGCAGCGCGCGCGGCACGTCCAGCCAGTCGGCCAGCTCGCGTTCAAGCGCCTCGTGCGCGGCATGGTGGCCGCAGACCAGGTGCGAGGCGGTGCTGCCCACGCCGTGGCGCGCGGCACCGTCCTGCAGCGCGCCGACCACGGCGAAATGCTGCGACAGGCCGAGGTAGTCGTTGCTGCAGAAGTTGAGCAGCGTGCGCGTGCCGCCGCCGGCCTCGGCGACTTCGCACTGCATGCCGTCGCGGCGCAGCACCTGCTTGCGGAAGCGGCGCGACGATTGCGCGTCGCGCTGGCTGCGCTGCGCGGCGATGCGCGCGCGCAGGTCCGGGCGTTCGATGGCCATGGCGAGGATCCCCTGTCGGTCGCGGCCTCAGGCCGCGCAAGGCCGCCCGGCGGAACGGGCGGCAGGGGCCTCCGCGACGATGTCCGCGTGCACGGTGCCGCCGTGGTCGTGGCCATCGGCATCGACGGACACGTGCATCGGCCGCAATCCGAGGCGCGCGAACAGCGCCTGGTCCCGCTCCGTGTCCGGATTGCCCGTGGTCAGCAGCTTCTCGCCGTAGAAGATCGAGTTGGCACCCGCCAGGAAGCACAGCGCCTGCAACTCGTCGCCCATGTCCTCGCGCCCCGCCGAGAGACGGACCATAGACTGCGGCATCAGCAGCCGCGCGACCGCGATGGTGCGCACGAATTCGAACGGATCGAGCGCTTCGGTGCCGTGCAGCGGCGTGCCTTCCACCTGCACCAGGCGGTTGATCGGCACCGAATCCGGGTGCGCCGGCAGGTTGGCCAGCGTGCGCAGGAAGCCGGCGCGCTGGCGGCGCGTCTCGCCCATGCCGACGATGCCGCCGCAGCAGGTCTTCATGCCGGCGTCGCGCACGTGTTCGAGCGTGTCCAGGCGGTCCTGGATCTCGCGCGTGCGGATGATCGCGTCGTAGAACTCCGGATCGGTGTCGATGTTGTGGTTGTAGTAGTCGAGGCCGGCCTCGCGCAGCGCAGTCGCCTGCGTGCCGCTGAGCATGCCCAGCGTGGCGCAGGTTTCCAGGCCCAGCGCCTTCACCTCGCGGATCATCGCCGCAACCTTCGGGATGTCGCGGTCCTTCGGCGAGCGCCAGGCCGCGCCCATGCAGAAGCGCGAGGCGCCGGCGGCCTTGGCCTGCTTCGCCTTTTCGACGACGTCCTCGGTGCTCATCAGCTTGGTGGCGTCGACGCCGGTGTGGTAGCGCTGCGCCTGCGGGCAGTACGCGCAATCCTCCGGGCAGCCGCCGGTCTTCACCGACAGCAGGGTGCTGACCTGCACCTCGGCCGGATCGAAATGGTGGCGATGCGCCGCGGCGGCGCGGAACAGCAGCTCCGGGAACGGCAGGTCGAACAGCGCCTCGACCTCGGCCGGCGTCCAGTCGTGGCGCAGCGGCGGGGCGGAGTCGGCGGGCTGGCCGTGCGGGCGGCGCGGGCTGACGGCAGGCATCGGCATTCCCTGACAGACGCGGAGGGCGAGGCCGGGCAGTCTGGAAACCATGCCTGATCCTGTCAACCGCGGCCGACCCTTCCCGGTTGACGGCTGGTGGCGGCGCCTGGGCGCGCGGCTGTGCCCGCCGCGCTGCCTGGTCTGCCGCGAGGCCGCCCCTGCCGGCGCCGACCTGTGCCGCGCCTGCCGCCAGGCGCTGCCCTGGAATGATCGCGCCTGCACGCGTTGCGCCCGGCCGATGGCGGGCAGCGACGTCCTGTGCGGTGCCTGCCTGCGCCGGCCGCCGCCGCTGCAGGTCACGCACGCGGCCTTCGTCTACGGCTTCCCGCTCGACCGGCTGCTGCCGCGCTTCAAGTTCCACCGCGACCTCGCCGCCGGCCGTGCGCTGGGCGAGGCCATGGCCACCCGCTTCGCCACGCTGCCGCGGCCGCAGGCGCTGCTGCCGGTCCCGCTGCACCCGGCCCGCCTACGCCAGCGTGGCTACGACCAGGCGCTGGAACTGGCCCGGCCGCTGGCGCGCGCGCTTGCCGTGCCGCTGCAGCTCGATGGCCTGCGCCGCGTCCGCGACACCCGCGCGCAGTCCGAACTCGACGCCCGCGCGCGGCGACGCAACCTGCGCGGCGCGTTCGTGGCCGGGGGCGGCGCGCTGCCCGCGCATGTGGCCCTCGTCGACGACGTGATGACCACCGGCGCCACCCTGCATGCCGCGGCCGTTGCGCTGCGCCGCGCGGGCGTCGCGCGCGTGGACGCCTGGGTCTGCGCGCGGGTGCCGTAGCGCGGGCGGTGTGGCCCTCGACGGCCGCACCGCACGCGTTCCCGCGCTAGAAATCGCCGGGGTTGGCGCTGTAGGCCACCGGCACCACGATGGTCGCCTCGCCGTCGACGCCCAGGTCCAGCAGCAGGCTGATCAGCGCCTGCGTGCCGAACGTGCCGCCGGACGCTTCGCCGCAGGCGCTGCCCGCGGTGGCGGTGCATGTCCACGGCGCGGACAGCGTGACCCCCGGTGGCAACTGGTCGCTGAGCCGCGCGCCCTGCACCGCGTCGGGGCCGGCGTTGGACACCACGATGGTGTAGGCGCCGGTGCTGCCGGGGAGCACCGCATCGACACCGTTGTCCTTGCGCACCGACACGTCGGCCTGGCGCTGGCGCTGGGTGATCGTGCAGGTGATGTCCAGCGCCGCATCGACGTCGGCCGGCACCTGCAGCGCGAACGGCGTGCCGCTGCCGCTGCCGTGGCTGCCGCCCCCCTGGTCGAGGCATTGCCAGCTGCCGATGTAGTCGGCCGCTTCGGTGCCCGCGGCGGCCGGGCTGGCGATGTCGTACGCGGCCCCCGGCTGCACGTCCACCGGGCCGATCGCGCCGCCATCGGCAAGCGCGTCCGCCGAGGCGAGCACGCTGGCGCCCTGCGCGATCGACAGCCCGAACCGGCCCGGGTTGCCGGCCGGCAGCACCTGCAGCAACACGCGCAGCTGCACCGGGCAATGCCGGAGCACGCGCTCCACCGACACCACCATCTCGCCGATGCGCATGCCCAGCAGCTCCAGCAGCGGATTCACCAGGCCGCCGAGCAGGGTGGACAGCACCGGCTGCAGCACCGGCACCACGACGCTGCGCAGCGTGCCGTCCAGGGTCGAGACGATGCCGTCGAGGACCGCGGTCGGCAGCGTCACCGGGATGTCGCCGGGCAGCAGCGCCACCACGGCGCCGGGGACCACGTCGATGTCCAGGTTCTGCAGCAGGTCGGTGGCCAGCGCGCCGGCGCAGTGCGTCCCGCACGGCACCGACACCGTGCGCGGATAGGGCGGCGTGACCACCAGCGACTGCAGCCCCGGCGCGCCGGTGGCGGGCCGCGGCCGTGATCCGCTTGGCGAATCCTTCGCGCGGCGCGGCGCCGTGGCGCGGTACGTGACGGGAGTACAGTACGTCCTGCGTTGTCATGCCCCTTCAAGGAGAAAGCGCCATGAACCGTCCCTTCGTCGACGTCGGTCGCAGCTGGTGGGTCTTCCTGCTGTACGGGCTGGTCGCGATCGCCTTCGGCATCGCCACCCTGCTCTGGCCGAGCACGTCGTTGCTGGCGCTGGTGCTTGCGTTCGGAGTGATGGCGCTGGCCGACGGCGTGGTCAGCTTGCTCAGCGTGTTCCGCAAGGACATCGCCCTGCCCAACTGGCTGCTGCTGCTCTATGCCGCAGTCTCGATCGCGTTCGGCGCGCTGGCGATCCTGCGCCCCGCGGAGATGGGCGAGGCGCTGCTGTGGCTGGTGGCGCTGTGGCTGATCGTGGCCGGCTTCGCGCGCGTGGTGTTCGCGATCCTGGTGCGCAAGGTGGTCAACGGCGAATGGCTGCTGGCCCTGAGCGGCCTGCTCGCGATCGCGCTGGGCGTGCTGTTCCTCGCGCGCCCGGGCCTGGGCCTGCTGGCGGTGGCGGTGTGGATCGCGATCGGCGCGATCCTCTACGGCCTGCTGCAGGTCGCGGTGTCGCTGCGCCTGCGCAAGCTGCAGCGGCCGCTGGCGGTGTAGCCGCGCGGGCGCGCGCTCAGCGCGCCGCGCGCATCGCCAGGTCGATCGCGATCCCGGCGAAGATCGCCATGCCCACCCAGTGGTTGTACAGGAACGCGCGGAAGCAGGCGTCGCGATCGCGATGGCGCGCGATCACGAACTGCCACGCCACCAGCAGCAGCGCGACGCCCAGCCCGCACCAGTAGGCCGGGCCCAGTCCCGCCTGCCGGCCGACCAGCGCCAGCGCGGCGAAGGTCATCGCGTACAGCACGCCCTGCGCGACCAGGTCGAGGTCGCCGAACAGGATCGCCGTCGATTTCGCGCCCATGCGGATGTCGTCGTCGCGGTCGACCATCGCGTACCAGGTGTCGTAGGCCGTCGCCCAGAAGATGTTGGCCACGTACAGCACCCACGCCACCGGCGGCACTTCGCCCTGCACCGCGGCGAAGGCCATCGGGATGCCCCAGCCGAAGGCCATGCCCAGGTACACCTGCGGCAGGTAGGTATGACGCTTGAGGTAGGGATAGCTGGCGGCGAGGAACACGCCGACCACGCTCATCGCGATCGCCAGCCGGTTGAGCGTGAGCACCAGCGCGAACGCGACCAGCATCAGCACCGCGAACACCACCAGCGCCTCGCGTCCGGACACCGCGCCGGTCGCCAGCGGTCGGTCCCTGGTACGCTCCACGCCGCCGTCGAGCCAGCGGTCGGCGTAGTCGTTGACCACGCAGCCGGCCGAGCGCGTCAGCCAGACCCCGGCCGTGAACACGAACAGCGTCCACGGCGGCGGCACGCCGCCGGCCGCGAGCCACAGGCCCCACCACGTCGGCCACAGCAGCAGCAGCCAGCCGATCGGCCGGTCGCCGCGGACCAGCGTCCAGTACAGGGCCAGCCGCTCGCGCCATCGCCGGGGTGGCAGCGCGCGCGTCGTCGCCGGGTGTCGTGATTCGCTCATGCGCCGGACATGATACGTGCCGCGCACCACGGCCGGCGCGCGCGTCCGGGGTTCAGCGCGCGGGCGGGCGTCCCGCGCGGTGCCCGGCCAGCGCGTAGTGCAGGATGACGAGGTAGCACGGCAGCGCGAGTGCGAGGAACACCGCCTGGAAATCGAAGTGCTGCTTGAGCACCGCGAACAGCTGCGGGACGATCGCGCCGCCGGCGATGCCCATGATCAGCAGCGCGGAACCGGCTTCGGTGTGGCGGCCCAGGCCCTTGATCGCGAGCGGGAAGATCGTCGGCCACATCATCGCGTTGGCGAGTCCCAGCGCAGCGATGAAGCCGACCGACACGTAGCCGTGGGTCAGCCAGGCCGCCAGCGAGAACAGCAGGCCCAGCACGGCGGAGACGGCGAGGCAGCGTTGCTGCGACAGCACGCGCGGAATCAGCATCCAGCCGAGCACGTAGCCGACCAGCATCGCGCCCAGGGTGAGCGAGGTGAAGAACTTGGTCCGGTCCAGCGGCAGCCCGAAGCCGCTGCCGTAGGTGCCGATGGCGTCGCCGGCCAGCACCTCGATGCCCACGTAGAAGAACAGCGCCAGCACGCCCAGCAGCAGGTGCGGATGGCCCAGCACGCTGCGCCGGGTCGCGCCGTCCGCGCGCGCCGACGCATCGGCATTGGCCACCTCCGCGCGCACGTCGGGCAGCGGCGAGAACAGGATCGCGACCGCGGCCACGGCGAGGACCGCGGCCATCGCCAGGTACGGGCCGTGGATCTGCGCGGCGAAGGCGTCGAGCAGCTGCGCACGCGTCGCCGGGTCGGCGGCGTCGACCTGCACCTTCAGGTCGCCCATGCCGTGCAGCACCAGGGTGCCCAGCAGCACGGGCGCGAGGATGCCCGCGGCCTTGTTGCAGATGCCCATCAGCGCGATGCGCCGCGCCGCGGCGTCGATCGGCCCGAGGATGCTGATGTAGGGGTTGGCCGCGGTCTGCAGCAGGGCCAGTCCGCCGCCGATCACGAACAGCCCCGACAGCGCGCCGGCGTACCAGCGCTGGGTCGACATCTGCCCGAACACGGCGGCGCCGGCGGCGATCACCAGCAGGCTCAGGGCCAGGCCGCGCTTCAGGCCGACGCGACCCAGCACCCAGGACGCCGGCAGGGCGAACACGAAGTAGGAGATGTAGAACACGAACACGACCAGGAACGCGCCCACCTCGTCCTGCTCGAAGGCCAGCTGGACGAACGCGATCAGCGGGCCGTTGATCCAGGTGAAGAAGCCCATGACGAAGAACAGCGCGCCGACGATGGCGATGGAACCGGCCAGCGAGCGGGCCGGTGCGGGGGCAGGCGATGCCGATGTCATGCGATGCGCGTCCTCGTGCGGTCCGGGTGCTGCCGCGGCGGCGGGGTGTTCCGGCGCCGGGTGCGGGCGCGGCCCCGCACGATACTCGCAGCCCGTGCCTGGCGGCGTCGCGCCGGTGGATGCCCGGCGCGACGGTCGTGTCAGAACTTGTAGCCGACGGTGACGCTGTAGCTGCGGCCGAGGTTGTTGGCGTAGCCGGAGTAGTTCATCCAGTCGTTGGGATCGTAGAACGGCAGGCGGTCGAACAGGTTCTTGACCGTCAAGCCGACGTCCAGCTGCTTGTTCGGCCGCCAGCCCACGCCGAGGTTGGCGGTCCACCACGACGGCGCGCCGTCGCACTGGCCGGGCGCAACCGCCACGTAGCCGCCGGTGCAGGTCTCGGCGTTGTTGTCCTCGGCGTCGAAGCGGTCCCACGCCCACTTGGTCTTGCCGACGTAGTTGACGTAGAAGCTGGTGTTCCAGTCGCCGTAGCTCCAGTCGGCGTTGAACGTGGCGCGCAGGCGCGGGTTGCCGTAGTAGCCGATGAAGTTGCCGTAGGTCCAGCCTTCGCCATCGTCGGAGTTGTACATGCTGCGGCGCGCGATGGTGGCGGCCACGCCGAAGTTCAGGCGCCCCCAATCGTGCAGGTCGAAGCGGCTGCGGACGTCGAGGTCGAAGCCGTCCACCAGGGTGCGGCCGCGGTTCCTGTACTGGCCGATGACGCTGGACACGTTGCCGATGCTGTAGCCCGGCAGGGTGCCCGGGCAGGTCACGCCGCTGGCCGGGTCGGCGCACATCGCCGCCACCGCCGCCACGTTGGCCAGGTCGGTCTCGGTGATCGGGAACCGGGTCAGGGCCAGGATTTCCTCTTCCCGGCTGTAGTCCGGCGCGACGATCTCGTTGCGGCGGTAGACGAACCACCAGTCGGCCGACACCGACAGCCACTGCGCGGGCTCGTAGACGATGCCGAGCGTGGCGATCTTCGCCTTCTCCGGCTGCAGGTCCGGGTTGGGCTGGGTCATGCGCGCCACGTTGCGGCTGCAGTCGGCGTTGAGCAGCGAGTTGCCGAGGTCGACGTCGCCCGGGCGGTTGGACTGGCGCAGCAGGTTGGCGATCGCGTTGGTCTCGTTGCAGCGCGTCTCGTCGCGGTAGCCGCCGATCTGGGCGAACACGCCGCCGGTGCCGGACTCGGCGAGGCTCGGGGCGCGGAAGCCTTCCGAATAGGTGCCGCGCAGCAGCAGCTCCGGCAGCGCCTGGTACTTGAGGCCGATCTTCGGCGCGATATTGGCGCTGAAGTTGGGGTACTTGTCGACGCGCAACGCGGCATCGAGCTCGAGTTTCGCGGTAAGCGGCGCCACCGCCTCGGCGAACACCGCGTAGGTGTTGCGCGCGCCGTCGAACCACGACCCGCCCTGCTGGGTGATCAGGCCGTTGGCGGCATCCTCGTTGCCCGGGGTGAAGAAGGTCTCGCGGCTGGCGTTGAAGCCGAAGGCCGAACGCACCTCGCCGGCCGGCAGGTTGAACAGCGGCCCTTCGATCTTGGCGTCCAGCGTGTGCAGGCGCGTCCACGACTGGATGTCGAACGTCGGGTAGGCCTCGCGCAGCAGCGCCGCGTTCGCCTCGTTGATCACGCCGAACTGGTAGGCCGGGTTGTCGGAGATGATCACGCGGCCGGTGCCCGGCTCGATGGTGTAGGGGCCGAACGCCCGCTCGAAGCCGCGCAGGTTGATGTTCACCGTCTGGTAGGTGGTCGAGTGCGAGCCGGCCGTGGCGAACGCGGCTTCCCAGTTCCAGTCCCCGAACGCGCCGCGCAGGCCGGCCAGCGCGCGATAGCTCTTGTCGGTGTTGCGCTGGCCGAAGTAGCCGGGGCCGACGTCCTGCAGCAGGTAGTTCAGGCCGACCACGCCGCCCATCAGCGCCCGCAGTTCGGGGCTGGCGTGGTTGTAGACGTTGTTCGGGCCCAGGAAGGGCGT
The DNA here is from genome assembly GCA_020161335.1 of Pseudomonadota bacterium. Lineage (GTDB taxonomy): Bacteria > Pseudomonadota > Gammaproteobacteria > Xanthomonadales > Xanthomonadaceae > Luteimonas. The sequence continues at coordinate 82,749 of JAIUOJ010000001.1, read as the reverse complement.
GAGGAACTGGTTGACGGTGGTGCCGGTGTTGCGCGAGAACCAGCTCTGCGGGTTGCCGGTGGTGGTGTTGAAGGCGCGCGGCGTGCCGCCGTCGGCGCGCAGGTCGATGTCGGTGTAGGTCGCCTCGGCGAAGGCCTCGGTGGTCTCGCCGATCAGGAAGTGGCCGTTGACGTAGGCCGTGAGCCGCTCGGACTGGGCGCCGCCGTCGATCTCGTTGTTCATCCACGTCTGCCAGATGCAGCGCGTCCCCGCGGCCTCGGCGAGCACGTTGTTGCAGCCCGGCGCCGCTTCGCGCACCAGGCCGCCGGTGTCGGGGTTGAAGGCGAAGTAGCTGCCGGGGTTGAACACGCCCGGCGCGCTGCCGGTGCCGAAGCGGAAGTTGGTGATGTAGTTCGGGTTGTTGGCGTAGAACTGGGCCGGCATCTTGTCGTACACGTCGGCCAGCGGGATGGCGTCGCGGCGGTACAGGTTGACCGAGGCGTACACGTTGTAGCGGTCCGCGTCCAGGTCGCCGAAGCCGCCGGTGAAGCTGGCCTGGTGCTCGCCGTAGCTGTGGATGCGCGGCGACCAGTCGCTGGTGACGCTGACCTCGGCGCCCTGGTATTCGCGCCGGGTGATGACGTTGATCACGCCGGCGACCGCATCGGTGCCGTACACGGCCGACGCGCCATCGGTCAGCACTTCCATGCGTTCGATCGCGGCGGCGGGAATCGCGTCGATGTTGACGAACTGGGTCTGGAAGCCGGCGGGCGCGCCGTAGTACGACAGGCGGCGGCCGTTGAGCAGCACCAGCGTGCCCTGCGCGCCGAGGCCGCGCAGGTTGGCCTGCGATGCGCCGTCGGAGCCGGTGAACAGCGACTTGGAATCGACCTGCGCCGGACGCGCGGCCGGCAGGTTGTCCAGCACCTGGAGCAGGGTCCGGGCGCCCATGTTCTCGATGTCCTGCTTGGTGATGATCTGCAGCGGCGAGGCGGTCTCCACGTAGGTGCGCCGGATGTTGGAACCGGTGACCTGGACGCGCGCCAGCTCGGTGGTCTTGCCGTCCTTGCCGTCCTTGTCGGTCGTGGCCGCGGGGGCATCGGCGTCGGTCGCGGTTCCGGCGGTCTGCGCGTGGGCCGAGGCCGCGGCGGACAGGGCGACGACAAGGGCGATCGCCAGCGGCGTGGCGGAGATGGTGCGGCGATGGCGGTGGCGGGCGGGCAACATCGGAAGCTCCTCGGGATTCGCGGCGCGACTGCGGCGCGGGGGTAAAGGGGTCAGCGGGCGCGGGCCGGGATCCGTGGCGGGCAGGCCACGGGCACGGTCGTCGGATGGATGGGGTGGCGGTGCTTCATGGCGCGTTGCTTCATGGCGCGGTGATCGCGGCGCTGTCGCCGTCGTGTCCCACCAGCACGGCGTTGGCCCAGTTGCCGCAGACCTGCGCCGGTCGCGGCCCCTGCGCGCCGAGGGTGCGCAGGCTGAGCTGGCGCAGGCCGCGGATGTCGAGCTCGGGCTTGACCACGGCCAGGGCACGCACCAGCCCGCTGTCGTACAGCAGGCGGCCATCGCCCCAGACCTGGAACTGCAGGCCGCCGGCGTCGCGGCAGCGGTCGTCGATGCCGAGGTCCGCGCGCAGCAGGCGCCAGTCGCCGGCCAGCGCCAGGTCGATGCGGCTGTCCGCGCCGACGCCCAGCCCGCGGCGGAAGTGCAGGCCGTTCATGCGCATGCCGTCGCCACCGCCGTGGGCCGCGTCGCGCGCGACGTTTGCCTGCAGCGCGGCCGGCAGTTCGAGTTCGGACAGGTAGCGCTGCCGTTGCGGGCGGTCCGGCGTGACGTGCTCCAGCACGCGGAAGGTCGCCAGCGCGATCGGGCCCACGTCGCGCGGCTGCTGCGTGTCGACCACGCGCGGCGCGTTGTCCTGCGCGGCAACGACCATCGGGTCGAGGCTGCTGCCGCCATCGCCATCCGGGTTCTGCACGCTGAGCACGCGGAAGCGCAGCAGGCGACCGGCATGCGGCGCGAAGGCGATCGTCTGCGGGCCCTGCGCCAGCGTCAGCTGGCCGCGCACGAGCGGCTCGCCCCATTCGCCGTTGCTGTCGGCCATGTAGATCTCGTAGTCGCGGACCTGGCCGTGCTGCCAGTGCGGGTCGTTGCGCGGCGCCAGCTCGATGCCGTCGATCAGGCGGCGTTCGCCGAAGCCGATCGTCCACTCGTGCGCGCCGGTGCGCACGGCCTGGTTGCGCGCCGTGCGGAACCAGGTGGCGGGGTCGTCGTCGAATGCGTTCTCCAGCGGGTGGCCGGGCTCTTCGGCGGGACGGTTGACCACGAGCAGGCTGTCGGCGGGCAGCGCGCGGCCCTGCTCGGGCGCGGACGGGAACACGTCGTCGGCCGGCGGCGCGGCCACCGGGAACTCGAGGCGGAACGCGGTTGCCTGGCGGATGTCGACGGCTGCGCCGCGCACGTGCAGCGTGCCGTGACGCTCGGCCGGATCGAAGTACCAGCCTTCCGCGGCCGCCTCGAATGCGGCGCGGTCGGCCAGCGCCGGCAAGGCGCGGCCGTCGCGTGTCACCGCCACCGGCGGCGCGCGGCCGAGCACGCGCAGGGCGTAGCGGCGTTGCGCGCGCTGGCCGGCGTACTCGCCACGGACGGGGCCGATGTCGACGCGCACCTCGCCGCTGCCGCTCTCCGGCGCCAGGACGCGGACCAGTTGCTCGCTGTACTCGCCCCTGGCGTAGCGCCGGGTGTCGCCATCGTCCTCGTACAGCGTGTACTGCGATTCGCCCTGCGGATACAGGTCGAGGGTCACTTCGTCGACCGGCTTCTCGCCGTCGTAGAGCATGGCCGGGTACATCGGCAGGATCGCGCCGGCGCGCACGAACAGCGGCAGCGTCGACAGGTCCACCGCGCGGTCGATGCGCCGTCCTTCCGCACCGGCCTGCAGCTGCCGGCCGTCCCAGTAGTCGATCCAGCGGCCCGCGGGCAGGTGGATGCCGCGCCGCCAGCCGCGGCTCGCGGCCTGGCTCTGGAACACGGGCGCCACCAGCAGGTCGCGGCCGAGCAGGAACTGGTCCTTGGCCGCCTCCGTCCAGGCCTGCGGATCCTGCGGGTGGTCCCACATCAGGCCGCGCACGATCGGCGTGCCGCTGCGCGCGGCCTCGCGCACCAGGCCGTACATGTACGGCGTCAGCCGCATCTTCAGCGCCAGGTAGTCGCGGTTGATGCTGCGGTAGGGCTCGTCGAACGCCCAGGGATGCTTGCGCTCGTTGGCCGACCAGCCGGACATGCCGATCATCACCGGGGTGAAGGACTTCCACTGCAGGTCGCGGGTGTAGGTCTCGGCGCTGCCGCCGAAGATCGCGTCGACGTCGCCGGTGGCGTAGGCCATGCCCGACAGGCCCGAGCCGATCAGCGTCGGGATGTGCCAGCGGATGTAGTCCCAGCTGGCGCTCTGGTCGCCGGTCCACGCCACCGCATAGCGCTGGATGCCGGCCCAGCCCATCACGGTCCACAGGAACGGGCGCGCGTCGGCGTTGTCGAAGATGCCGTCGAACGCGGCCTTGTTCGCGTCCATCGCGAACTGGTAGCCCTTGCCGGTCCAGGCCACGTCGAGCTTCTGCACGCGGGTGCCGGCGGTGCCGACCTCCCAGGCGATCTTGTCCACGCCGTCCTCGGTCCACAGCCCGGTGCGGAAGCCGTACTTCGCCAGCCCCTTCACCACGTTCGGCAGGTCGGTGTAGCCGCAGCCGTAGCCGTCGTTGGGCAGGATCCAGCCGCCGGGCATGGCGTGTTCGCGGTATGCGCGCGCGACGCTGTCGATGACGTCCGGCGTGGTGCCGGTGGGGCCGTCGCGCCAGCCGTCGGGCACGGTGCCCGGCTTCCTGGCGTTGTCGCCGTCGTTGTAGCAGTCGGCATCGCCGAACGACAGCGCCCAGCGCGGCAGCAGGACGGGGCGCCCGGTCAGCGCGGTGTAGCGGTCGAGCAGCGCGTGCAGGTCCGCGCCGACGAAGTAATAGGCGTCGAAGCGGTCCTCGCGATGCAGCAGGACGGCCTGGTCGGGCTGGCGCAGGTCGTAGGTGCCGTCGCTCCAGGTGTTGCGCAGCATGCCCCAGCCGCGCGAGCTGAGCAGCATCGGGGCCGGGCTGGGGCGGTCGCCATCCTCCCAGCCGCCGGAGTAGGAAATCTCCAGTTCGCGGCCCTTGAACGCGAAGCGGCCGTTCTGCTGGCCGCCGCCGTAGAAGTGCTCGCCCGCTTCGCTGGACAGCACCTGCACGCCGTGCGCCGGGTCGAGGTCGAGCGGCTGCAGCTCGCGCCACAGCGGGATCACCGCACCCACGTCGAGGCGGGCCAGCGACAGGCGCAGCGGCTGGCGTTCGATGCGCAGGAGCAGGGCGTCGGTGCGGATGCGTACTTCCTGCGCGTCCTCCTCGACGCTGAACTCCACCGCGTCGGCCGGCTGCGGCAGCACGATCGGCGCGGCGCCGTCGCCCGATGGCGCCAGCTTGCCGTCGCGCCCGGCCTGCACGCGCAACGTGTCGGCACGCAGCAGGTCCACGCGCAGGCGGACGCCGGCGTCGGTGCGCAGGTCCCAGCCAGGCATGCCCGAGGACGCCGGCGCCGCGACGATGTCGCGCAGGTTGCCCACGCTGGCGGCCCGGGACGCGGGCACCGCGCCCAGCAGGAGCAGGACGAGCGCCACTGCGGTGAACGCGCCGCGCGGACGCTGAACCGGCTTCTCCAAGGACCCCTCCGTGCTTGCGATCGAGCGCAATCCGAAACCAACGCGACCGACTGTAGGGCAGCGGAAGAAAAAATGTCAAGAAAATAAAAAGAAAAAAGAAGAATAATGCGGCTTATCGAAAGATATTGCGGTGCAATACTTTCGCACACTGTTGCGCCAGCCATGGCCGCTGGTCGCAGGAGGCCTGTTTTCAGGGGGGTTCTGTGCGTCGCGGCACGATCGTTGCCGGGCAGGTCGGGACCCGGCGTCCGGCGCCACATCTTTTCAATATCTTTCGATAATTGACATATCGAAAGAAAACGCTCATCGTGGCTCGACCTCTCAGGAACGGTGAATGGACGCCAGCCTTCTTTCCGAACCGTTGACCGGCCTGCCCGCGGGCGGGGACCACACGGCCCGCGAGATCGCCCAGCAGCCGGCGCTGTGGGCGGCCCTGGCCGGGTCCCTCGACGCCGCGCACGCGCGCATCGATGCCTTCCTCGGCGACTGGCTGCAGCGCCCGGACCACCGGGTGGTGTTCACCGGTGCCGGCAGTTCGGGGTTCATCGCCGAACTGGTGGCGGACACCGTCAACGCGCAATGGCCGGCGGAAGCGCGCGCGGTGCACACCACCAGCCTGCTGACGCACCCGGCGCTGTACCTCGACCCCGCGCGGCCGACGCTGCTGGTGTCGTTCGGACGCAGTGGCTCCAGTCCCGAAAGCGTCGCCGCGGTCGACCTGGTGCGCGAACGGGTCGCCGGATCGCGCTTCCTCGACATCACCTGCAACGGCGACGGCGAACTCGCGCGCCGCGGCCGCGGCCGCGACGACACCCTGACCCTGCTGATGCCGCCGGCCAGCTGCGACCGCGCCTTCGCCATGACCAGCAGCCTCACCTGCATGCTGCTGGCCGCGTTGGCGGTGTTCGACGCCGCGCCATGGCCGCAGCGGCTGGCGCGGCTGCAGCAGTTGGCCACGCTTGGCGAGCGCGCATTGGCCGACTGGGACGACCGGATCGCTGCGCTCGCGCGCCCGGCCTGCACGCGCGTGATCTACCTCGGCAGCGGACCGCTGGAGGCGCTGGCGCGCGAGGCCGCACTGAAGGTGCTGGAGCTGAGCGCCGGTCGCGTGCTGGCGCTGGCGAACACGCCACTGGGGTTCCGCCACGGCCCCAAGTCGACGCTCGACGCCGACACGCTGGTGGTGGTGCTGCGCAGTGCGCAACCGCTGGCACGCCGCTACGAGCAGGACCTGCTGGACGAACTGCGCCGCGACGGCGTCGCCGGCCGGGTCCTGTCGGTCGGCCCGGACGCGGGCGACAGCGGCGAGGCGCCGGGTGACTTCACCCTGGCCGTGCCTGCCCTGCCCGATCCGTGGCTGGCGCCGCTGTGGCTGACCCTCGCCCAGCGCTACGCGCTGCGGCGCTCCGCGGCGCTGGGCCTGACCCCCGACAATCCTTTTCCGGACGGGACCGTCAACCGCGTCGTGCGCGGCGTGACCCTCCATCGCTGACCGCGGGTTCGCCATGCAGTCCTGGTACGGCATCGACATCGGTGGCACCAAGATCGAGCTGGTGGCCTTCGATGCCGCGTGGCAGGCCCGCCATCGCCAGCGCGTCGCCACGCCCGCGCAGGACTACGCCGCGTTCCTGGAGGCGGTCGATGCGCTGGTCCGCGACGCCGACACGGCGCTGGGCGCGCCGGCCACGGCCGTGGGCATCGCCCTGCCCGGCGTGGTCGAACGCGACGGTGGCCGCCTGCTCAGCGCGAACGTCCCGGCGCTCACCGGCCGTCGCGTCCACGACGACCTGCGGCAGCGATTGCAGCGCCCGCTGCAGTTCGGCAACGACCTGCAGTGCTTCGCGCTGTCGGAAGCGAACGGTGGCGCGGCGGCGGGGCAGGCCAGCATGCTGGGCGTCATCCTCGGCACCGGCACCGGCGGCGGCTACTGCATCGACGGCCGCCTGGTCGCCGGCCGCAACGGCATCGCCGGCGAGTGGGGCCACTGGAGCATCCCCGCGCACCTGCTCGCACGGCACGCGCTGCCGCTGCTCGACTGCCCCTGCGGCCTGCGCGGCTGCATGGAGCGCTATGTCTCCGGTGGCGGCGTGTCGATGCTGCACCGCCACGCCGGCGGCGACGACATCGACGCCGCCGCCATCATCGCGCGCGCGCAGCAGGGCGACCGCGTCGCGCGGCGCGCGCTGGACATGCACGGCGACCTGCTCGGCCACGGCCTCGCCTGCCTGGTGATGGCGGTGGACCCGCACGTGATCGTGCTCGGCGGCGGCCTGTCCAAGGCCGGGCACCTCTACCGCGACCTGCCCGCCGCCGTGGCCCGCCACCTGTTCACCGGCGTGGCGGTGCCCCCGATCCTGCTGCCCGTGTTCGGTGATGCCGGCGGCGCGCGCGGCGCGGCGCTGCTCGCCCACCAGGCCATCCGGCCCTGACCTGCCCCGTTTTCCGGAGTCCATCCCCGTGCCTGCCGTCCAGTCCCTGATCGCCGCGCATCGCAACGGCGCCCCCGTCGGCCTCTACAGCGTGTGCAGCAGCCACGAACAGGTGCTGCTGGCGGCGATGCAGGTGGCCCGGCAGTACGACACCGACCTGCTGATCGAGGCGACCTCCAACCAGGTCGACCAGTTCGGCGGCTACACCGGCATGACCCCGGCCGGGTTCCGCGACTGGGTGCGGTCGCTTGCGCAGGCGAACGGCTTCCCCGCCGACCGCCTGATCCTCGGCGGCGACCACCTCGGCCCGAATGCGTGGCAGTCGCGGCCCGCGGACGAGGCGATGGCCCACGCGCGCGAGCTGATCGCCGCCTATGTCGCCGCCGGCTTCCACAAGATCCACCTCGACTGCAGCATGTCGTGCGCCGGCGATCCGCATCCGCTGCCGGACGAAACGGTCGCGGCGCGTTCGGCGGACCTCGCGCGGGCGGCCGAGCGTACCGCCGCCGAGGCCGGCCTGCCGCCGCCGGTATACGTGATCGGCACCGAAGTGCCGGTGCCCGGCGGGGAGGCGTCGCTCGAGGCCGGCCTGTCGGTCACCACGCCCGCCGCGGCCGCGCGCACGCTGGAGATCCACCGCCAGGCCTTCGCCGCGCCCGACCTCGCGCCCGCGTGGACGCGGGTGATCGCGCTGGTGGTGCAGCCGGGCGTGGACTTCGACCACAGCCACGTGCATGCCTACGATCCCGACGCCGCGGCGGCGCTGTCGGCCTTCGTCGACACCCGGCCGGGCCTCGTGTTCGAGGCCCACTCCACGGACTACCAGACCGAGGACGCGCTGCACGCGCTGGTGCGCGACCACTTCGCCATCCTCAAGGTCGGCCCGGCCGCGACCTTCGCCTATCGCGAGGCGATGTTCGCGCTGGCCGCGATCGAGGACGAACTGCTGCCCGAGGGCGAGCGCTCGCGCCTGCCGGAGGTGCTGGAGCGCTGCATGGTGGCCAAGCCGCGGCACTGGCAGGCGCACTACGCCGGTGACGCGCAGGCGTTGCGCCTGCTGCGCCGCTACGCCCTCAGCGACCGCTGCCGCTACTACTGGGGCGAACCGGACGTGCGCGCGGCGGTGGACACCCTGGTGGCCAACCTGCGCCGCCACCCGCCGCCGATGATCCTGCTCAGCCAGTTCATGCCCGAGCAGCAGCGCGCGGTGCAGGCCGGGCGGCTCGAAGCCGAGCCCCTGGCGCTGGCGCGGGACCGGATCGCGGCCCGACTGGCCGAATACGCCCGCGCCTGCGTCCGCAACCGGGGAGGCGTGGCGACCGGAAACGAAAGCTCCGGCGCCGCCGGCCTTTCGCAACGGTAAGCTACGGCGTCCGCGACGAAAGGATCTGCCCACCATGCGCAAGACCCGGCAACGCCGCCAGCAGATCCTGCAACTGCTCGTCGAACACGGCAACGTGCAGGTCGCGGATCTGGCGGAACGCTTCGCGGTGTCCTCGGTGACCATCCGCGCCGACCTCAGCCACATCGAGTCGCAGGGACTGGCGACCCGCAACCATGGCGGCGCCACGCTGGTGCGCATGCCGCCGCAGGAACAGGGCATCCATGAGAAGGACGCGCTCAACCTGCCGCTGAAGGAGCGCATCGGCGCACGCGCGGCGCAGCTGGTGCAGCCGGGCGACAACATCATCATCGACTCCGGCTCGACCACGATGACGCTGGCCCGCCACCTGCGCGGACATCCCGACGTGACGGTGATGACCAACGGCCTCAACATCGCCTGGGAGCTGGCCAACGCCCCGGGGGTGAAGGTGTTGATGACCGGCGGCCTGCTGCGCAAGCAGTCGCTGTCGCTGCAGGGCAGCCAGGCCGAGACGAGCCTCAACACCTACAGCTTCGACACCCTGTTCCTGGGCGTGGACGGGCTGGACCTGCAGTTCGGCCTGACCACCCACGACGAGGCCGAGGCCCGCCTCAACCACCGCATGGTCGAACGCGCGCGCCGCATCGTGGTGCTGACCGACGCCTCCAAGTTCGAACGCGTGAGCCTGCATCGCATCGGGCTGCTCGACCAGGTGCACGCCGTCATCACCGACGACGGCATCAGTCCCGAGTACCGCGAGGGCCTGCAGCGGCTGGGCATCGAGGTGATCGTGGCCGAGCCGCCGCCATGAGCACCCCGCATTCCCTGCGCGGACGGATCCTGACCCGCGACGGCTGGGTCCACGGCGAGCTGGCGTTCGACGACCGCATCCAGGCCATCCGCCCCCTGCCCGGGATCGCCGACGACGCGCCGCGGGTGCTGCCGGGCTTCATCGACCTGCACATCCACGGCGGCGGCGGCGTCGACATCATGCAGGGCGGGGACGCGGCGCGGACCGTGGCGCGCCTGCACGCACGCCACGGCACCACCTCGCTGCTCGGCACCACCATGACCGCGCATGCGCACGAGATCGAGCACGCGCTGCACGGCCTGGCCGAGGCCATCGCCACTCGCGCGCCGGGCTCGGCACGCGTGCTGGGCGTGCACCTCGAAGGCCCGTACCTGAGCCTCGACCGGCTCGGCGCACAGCCGCCGCTGGTGGTGGAGGCAACGCTGGACCAGGTCCGGCAGCTGCATGCGATCGCCCCGATCCGGGTGCTGACGCTGGCACCGGAAATCGGCCGGCACCTCGCGCTGATCCCGGCCCTGGCCGCGATGGGCATCCGCGTGCAGCTGGGCCACAGCGCCGGCAGCTACGACGACGGCGTGGCCGCCCTGCGCGCGGGGGCCGCCGGCTTCACCCACCTGTTCAACGGCATGACCGGCCTGCACCATCGCGACCCCGGCATCGCCGCCGCCGCGCTGGCGCACGCCGAGTACGCCGAACTGATCCCCGACCTGCAGCATGTGCATCCCGGCGCGATCCGCGCCGCGCTGCGCGCGATCCCGCGCCTGTACTGCATCACCGACGCCACCGCCGCCACCGGCATGCCCGACGGCGAGTACGCGCTGGGCGCGCAGCGCGTCCACAAGTGCCTCGGCTGCGTGCGCCTGGCCGACGGCACTTCGCTGGCCGGCAGCGCGCTGACCATGGACCAGGCCCTGCGCAACCTGGTCTCGCTGGGCCTGGCCCTGGACGACGCCTCGCACCGCCTGTCGCGCAATCCGGCCGATTACCTCGGCCTCGACGACCGCGGCCGCCTGCAGCCCGGCGCCTGGGCCGACCTGGTCGTGCTGGACGCCGGCCTGCAGGTCCGGCAGGTGTTCGTCGAGGGCGAGGCCATCGCGTTGGGTTGAGCCGCCCGCGGGCGATCCCGTGCGCCTCGGGAAAAGGCGCCGCGTCGGAACGCCTTCGATCGCACGGTCCACGCCGCGCGCCATTGGGCGAACGGCGACCGTCGGTTAAGCTATGCCGCTCCGCGCGCCTGTAGCTCAGCCGGATAGAGTAGTGGCTTCCGAAGCCATTGGTCGGGGGTTCGAATCCCTCCAGGCGCGCCACTCCCCCTGTGACGAAACTGGGACGCTGACGGGACAGCGTTCGCATAGCGCTGCGCGTGGCTTGAGTACAAGCCTCCAGGACGGTCCTCCACCCTTCTCCTCTGATTGCCCGGCGCCAAGGCGATGCCTCGGCCATAGCCGGATTGCACCTGTCGTTTGTGATTTCGTGATCCGACGGTTGCACATATGATCATGTGGTGATATTGTGTCGTCACACTTCTACACGAGCTGGTCGCATGACTTACTCCCCTGACCGTCTGGACCGTGAGGTTCGTTTGGCCATCACCCATCTCGCCCTGCTCACTGAATGGGCCATCGGCGAAGACGCCGGGCTGCGCATGCTCGATCTGCCGGAGGACAGCCACTTCCTCGAAACACGCCACCCCGACGAGCTGCCGCCGGTCACGGACTACGAGATCGGACGCCGGGTATCCACGCTTGAGTCCTACGTGCACACACAGCGCTGGACCAACACCGTCGCCGCCGACATCCAGCAACTCCGCTTTGTGATCGAAGGCGTGTTCCCTCCGTCCGTCGTGGCCGAGTACGAGGCCGAGAAGGCCGACGGCGAATGGGAACACGTGCCTGCTCCCTTCGAAGACGGCGCAGGGGACGTCCCGCTGGGCTATTTCCACAACGGCCTGATGAGGCAGCTGGTCGACCTCGCCACCGCCCGTCTCAAGGTCGACCAGGACGAGCCCCTGACCATGGGCGAGATCGCCCTGCTCACCGGCAAGCGCGACGCCACGGTGACGACCACCGCGTACAGGAAGGTGTTCCCGACATACGAGCACGACGGGAAGCGCTACGCGGCGACCGCCGATGTGCTGCCCTGGCTGATCCAGAACGGCTACCTCCCGACGCAGGGCAAGGACGAACCAGGCGCTGCCGCACCGATCGCCCAGCGCGAGGAGGAGTACCTGTTTGTCCCGGTGGCACGGGACGGCTCGATCTTCGCACCGTCCTGCGCATCGGGTGGCCGGTTCACCGTCGGAGAGAAAGGCAGCGAGACCAGGTTCGACGACTACCTGGAGGCGCTGGAGGCACTGCAGCGCATGCCCACGCCCCGCTGGCGCCGGCCTGGCCCGAAGGGCGGCACCGGCATCGTTGCCGGCGTCCGCTTCGAGCGCCTCGCCCGCAGCCGCGTTGAAGCCGCCTGACCTTTCTCCCGGGAATTCGAGACCGATCTGATCATGAGCACCGCCGACCTGTTCCACCGCTACGCCGCAACCATTTCGAACCTGCCGTACAACTTCGACATCGAGCAGCCTCTTCCCGCTTCGCTCCGGATCACGGGTGATTCGCGCCACGAGGTTTATTACGCGCCCTTCGACCACGTCAACACCGCCGCCAAGGTGGTTCTCGTCGGCATCACGCCTGGCCGCGTCCAGGCGATCGAGGCCATCAGGACGGCGGCACGCTGTCTGCAGGACGGTCTTGGCGCGGCCGAGGCGCGCATCCGGGCCAAGAACGCTGCAAGCTTCGCAGGGCCGATGCGGAGCAACCTGGTGAACCTGCTCGACCATGTCGGACTCGCCATGCGCCTAGGCCTGCAGTCGACCGCGGGACTCTGGACGACACGCACCGATCTGGTGCACTTCACGTCAGCGCTGCGCTACCCGGTCTTCGAGGGCACGAAGAACTTCAGCGGCTCGGGTCTGCTGCGCAGCGCGCTACTGCGGGAGCAACTGGAAACCTGGTTCGCTTCAGAGTGCGACGTCCTGCCGGAGGCGCTCTTTGTGCCGCTGGGTTCGGCCGCAGAGGGTGCATGCCAGCACCTGGTCGGTCTGGGCAAGCTAAGCGGCCAGCAGATCCTCAGCGGCCTGCCGCATCCCTCGGGCGCGAATGCGGAGCGCATCGCCTATTTCCTCGGGCGCAAGGCACGCGGATTGCTCTCCTCCAGGACGGTTCCGGAGCCTCTGGACGCGGGGCGGGAACGTGCAACGGCTATTGTTGCCGCCTGGAACGCATAGGACCCGGGGGGAGCCATGCCTGCCATCACGTCCGAAGAGCTCAAGACCCGGCATCGGCAGGTGCGCGACGATCAGCCCGAGGGCCTTCGTGTGCGCATCCACCGCGCCATCAGCTGGCTGGCCCGGGCGGAGCGGGAGCCCAGCGACCCGGACGCAGCCTTCATCTTCCTCTGGATCGCGCTCAACGCCGCCTACGCGCACGAGTTCGGCTTCGAGGAACGGGAGCTCGTCCAGATCAGGCGCTTCATCGCCGTCCTGGTGGAGCATGATCGTGACCAGCGTCTGCACGCGGTCCTGTTCCGCCAGTTCCCCGGCCCGATCCGGACGCTGATCGACAACAGGTTCGTGTATGAGCCGTTCTGGCGCGCTCTGCGCGAGCATGACGGCAGCGGCAGGTGGGAGCAGCAGTTCAGCGACAGCCGGGAGATCGCGATGCGTGCCGTCGTCGAGCAGCGTGACGAGGTTCTGCTGCACGTGATCCTCGACCGGCTCTACGTGCTGCGCAACCAGCTAATGCACGGCGGAACGACCTGGGACAGCAGCATGAATCGAGCCCAGCTCCGGGATGGCGTCGCCATCTTGGGCACACTGGTGCCGGTCATACTGGCGCTGATGGTGGAAATGAAGGACGCTGATCTGGGCCAGGAGATCTTTCCGGCCCTCAACGTCTGATCAGAGCTTCTCGCACTCAAAGGTTGCTTTCGGCCATGAGCGGACATCGAATCAGGCTTACTGTAGACCCGGAGCCTCCTCTCCAGGGCAGTGCGCAATCGCTCCAAATTGCTCCCTCGGATGTCTCTTACAGCGGTGGCCAAATGTAGTAGCAGAACGAGAGTGCGCGAGACTCCGCCTGCGTAGGCGCGGCAGTTAGGATTTCCCCCAGGGCATTGGCAAACCGAAGAGTCGGGTTCACCCCCGTTTACACGGACTGTTAGGTTAAGAGCCTGAAGGCCTGATCCCGGGCATCGAGCCTTCGCTGGATGATCGGGTTCTGGAGCCGTTCGATGTAGTCGAAGACATCGCTCCTGGCCTCAGCCAGGGTCAGGTAGCGCCGACGATGTACGCGCTCCCGCTTGAGCTTGCCGAAGAAGCCCTTGGCAGCTGCGTTGTCCCCGCAATGCCCGACGTCGCTCATGCTGCTGATGATGCGGTGGTCCTTGAGGAACTGCTGGTACTCGACGCTGGTGAACTGCGTACCACGCGCGGAGTGCAGGATGACCTCGCTGCGATCGGGACGCTGCCAGCAGGCCATCATCACCGTCCTGAGCACCAGGTGCCGATCCTGCACCGGCGACGTCGACCAGCCCACTACCTTGCCCGCGTATAGATCGACAACTGCACACAGATACAGCCAGCCTTCGCCGGTGCGGAGGTAGGTGATGTCGGCCACCCACTTGGTGTTGGGCTCGTTGGCCGTGAAGTCCCGGGCCAGTTGGTTGCGAACGTGCGCAGGACGAGTCCCGGTAGACTTGTGCCACCAACGGCGGCGCTGCGGCAAGCCCGCCAGGCCATCGACCGCCATCAGCCGGGCGATGCTGTTCAGGCTAGCCGTCTCGCCTTCATAGCCAAACGTCTCGTGCATGCGGCCGGCGCCCATGACGCCATCGCTCGCGGCGTGGTGTTACCGGATCTTCCCCAGCAGTCTCTGGTTGTCCAGTGAGCGGGCACTGGGGGCGCGGCTGCACCAGTCGTGGAAGCCACTGAGCGAGACCTTCAGGCACCGGAACATCAGTCGGACCGGGTACTGGCCGCGGTGGCGTCGGATCACCTCGTACCTCAAGACGACTCCTTGGCGAAGAACACCGCCGCATCGCGCAAAAAATCCCGCTCCGTCTTGACCCGTGCCAGCTCCATCTTCAGGGCCAGCGGTTCCTGGTCGCGTGCGGCGCCATTGCCAGGAGGGGCTTTCTTGCCGCCTGCCTCCAGCCCCCGGCGCCATCGATGGATCTGGTTGGCCCGGCCCCCCAAGTCACGTGCGATCTGGGACATCTTCGCACCCGGCAATCGGGTCAGGCCGACGGCCTCTCGCTTGAACTCTTCGTTGTACTTCTTCCGCTGTGGCATGACACTCCTCCTGCCCCATCATGGGGCTTAACTGAAGTGTCCGTACTAGCGGGGGTGAACCCCAGCGGAGATATCCTACCTTACGGGATATAAGGGAGTCGGAAATGGGGTTCTACGCACATTCGACCGAGCAGAAAGACAAATCCGACTGGCAACCGCTGTCCAGGCACTTGAACGATGTCGGTACATTTGCCGCCGAAAAGGCAGCGGCCTTCAAGGGGGCAGCACTCGCCTTGGCTGCAGGCCAACTGCACGACCTGGGCAAATACACCGAGCGCTTCCAACTCCGCCTCACCGGCGATCTGACTCGCGTGGATCACGCCACCTGGGGCGCCCGCATCGCCCGTGACCGCTTTCCGGGCATCGGAATGTTGATTGCCTACGGCATCGCGGGGCACCACGCCGGATTGGCGAACGGACGCTCCGGCCTTGAAGACCAGTCCCGCACCTCGCTGTTCGATCGCTTGTCCGAAGACTACTGCGCGCGCGAACTGCCGCCCCTCCTGCCGGAGTGGGCGCAGGAAATCATGCTGCCGAAGACACTGCCGCTGCCGGATGGCTTCCTCCGCCACCCCAGGCCGCAGGAACGGATGTTTCAGCTCTCCCTGCTCGCACGGATGATTTTTTCGTGTCTGGTCGACGCCGATTTCACCGACACCGACGATTTCTATCGGCACATCGAAGGTCGACCTTCACGTAGCGAGGAGACGGGCGACAGACCATCGCTGTCGCAACTGGGCGAACGCCTGGATGCGCATCTGGCCAAATTCCCCACCGAAGGCGGCATCAACCCGCTTCGCGCCCACATCCTGCGAGAAGTCCGATCCAAGGCAACGGAGCGTCCAGGCCTGTTCTCGCTCACCGTGCCCACCGGTGGCGGCAAAACTCTGGCCTCGCTGGCCTTCGCGCTCGATCACGCACTCGCCCATGGCCTGCGTCGCGTGATCTACGTGATCCCGTTCACCAGCATCGTCGAACAAACCGTGCAGGTGTTCCGCAATGCACTGGGTGTCCCGGATGATCGGGACGACATCGTGCTCGAACACCACAGCGCCTTCTTCGACGATCCGCAGTCCGCACCGCAATCCATCGCCAAGCGCAGGCTGGCGATGGAGAACTGGGACGCGCCCATCGTTGTCACCACGGCCGTACAGTTTTTCGAAAGTCTCTTTGCAGATCGTCCCTCGCGTTGCCGCAAGCTGCACAACATTGCCGGCAGCGTGGTGGTGCTGGATGAAGCCCAGACCCTGCCGCAGGATCTGTTGCGCCCCTGCGTGGCGCTGCTGGACGAGCTGGCACGCAACTACCGGGTCAGTCCCGTGCTGTGCACGGCCACCCAGCCGGCGCTGCGTCTCGACCAGGGCTTCAAGGATGGCCTGGATGATGTCTGCGAGCTGGCACCCAACCCTCCAGCCCTCTACGAACAGTTGCGTCGCGTGCGCGTACGACACGCCGGCACCCTTGATGACGAAGCGATCGCCGCAAAATTGCAGCAAGGCGAACAGGCGCTGTGCATCGTCAACAATCGTCGCCATGCGCGGCATCTGTTCGATGCCATTGCCGATCAGCCTGGCGCGCGCCACCTGACGACCCTAATGCACGCACGTCATCGCAGCGCTGTGCTCGCCGATGTGCGCGCGGACTTGAGGGCCGGCCGGCCGTGCCGCCTGGTCGCCACCAGCTTGATCGAAGCAGGCGTGGATGTGGATTTCCCTCTGGTGCTGCGGGCCGAAGCCGGGCTGGATTCCATTGCCCAGGCCGCGGGCCGCTGCAACCGTGAAGGACGGCGCTCGGCCGAGACCAGCGAGGTGTTGGTGTTCGAGCCGGCCAACAAGGATTGGGCGCCCCCCAGGGAATTGAAGCTGTTTGCCGAAGTGTTCCGCACCGTCGAGCGCGCCCATCGCGATGACCTGCTGGCGATGGAGGCCGTGTCGGCCTACTTCCGCGAGCTCTACTTCCGCCTGGGCGACGGCCGTCTGGATCGTGACGACCTGCTCGGCCTGCTGCGCAACGCCGGTATCGACAGCCTGCCAATGGACACACTGGCGCGGAAGTTCAAGGTGATCCGCACGTCGATGCGTCCGCTGATCGTTCCCTATCTGCCCGGCAGCCAGGACGAAGTCCCGGAGGTCATCGACACCCTTCGCCAGCTCGAACATGCCGAGCAGATTGGCGTGGCCGGCGCCGCCCGCCGCCTCCAGCCCTGGCTGGTGCAGGTACAGGAGCAGACCTACAAGGCGTTGTGGCAGGCCCACGCCATTGCCCCAGTGGCGCCGCACAAGTACGGCGAGCAGTTCGTGCGGCTGGTCAATCGTCGGCTGTATGACGATCGATTCGGGTTGCATTGGGATGACAACCCGCAGTTTTTGGCAGCTGAACGTCTTGTCACCTAAACGGATGGTTTATGGTCATCTATCTGCATTGAAAGGATTGAATGATACCTGTGCCCATTACACAGAGTGCTCTCCGATGGCCAGCTCCCAACACTTCCGAAGTCAGCACACCTGCTTCCGATTCCTGCTCAAGATGGAAATCAGCGGTCACAAGCAATTCTGCAAATGGGCGGTCGTCGTCTTGGCAATCCTTTCCGTGGCTGCCGGTGGAATCAGCAGACACTTCGACGCGATTGCATGACGTGGTTTGAAACCAATGCAGATACACGACATGCCTAGGAAAAAGTGAAGAAATGCCCCTGTCGCAGTCCTTGCGACTGCGGCAGGGGACGATCCAAATAGAAGCAAGGGGATAGGGATGAGCTACGGAATCAAACTCCACGTCTGGGGTGATCGGGCGCTGTTTACGCGTCCTGAGATGAAGGTTGAGCGGATGTCGTACGACATCATCACACCGTCGGCCGCGCGCGGCATACTGGAGGCGATCCACTGGAAGCCGGCGATCCGCTGGATCGTGGACGGCATCCACGTACTTAAACCGATCCGCTTCGAGTCGATCCGACGCAACGAGGTCGGCGGTAAGCTGTCCGCGGCCAGTGTTGGCAAGGCCATCAAGGCTGGGCGTACCGACGGGCTGGTCAGCTACGTCGAAGAAGATCGCCAGCAGCGCGCCGCCACGGTGCTGCGAGATGTGGGCTACGTCATCAATGCGCACTTCGAACTGACCGACAGGGCCGGGCCGGACGACAACATCGGTAAGCACCTGGACATCTTCAACCGGCGCGCACGACGCGGGCAATGCTTCCAGGCGCCCTGCTTGGGCACGCGCGAATTTCCCGCCAGCTTCGCGTTGATCGAAGACGAAGTCGGAACGCCTGTTGCCGATGCCGCACTGGTCGGCGAACGCGACCTCGGTTGGATGTTGCATGACATCGATTTCAGCAATGGCATGACCCCGAGATTCTTCCGCGCACACATGGTCGATGGCCGCGTCGCAGTACCGGCACCGGATGACAGCGAGGTGCGCGCATGATCCTCTCCGCGCTCGCCGACTATTACCAGCGGCTACTGGATGATCCGGAATCGGGCGTGTCCACGCCGGGTTACAGTCAGGAAAAGATCGGCTACGTCATCACCCTGTCCGCAAACGGCGCCGTGATGGCTGTGGATGACGAGCACGACAGCAGTGGCAAGAAGCGGATTCCGAAGTCGCTCAGTGTTCCTCAACCCGAAAAGCGCACCGTTGCGGTGAAGTCCAACTTCCTGTGGGACAAGACCAGCTACGTGCTCGGTATTAGTGCCAGCAGCAAGCGCAGCGAGCAGGAGCACGCAGCCTTCAAGATGCTCCATGCGCAGGCGCTGTCCACAACTGATGATCCCGGATTGAAGGCGCTGCTCACGTTCCTCGACGCTTGGTCACCCGAACAATCTTCGGAGAACGCATGCTTCACCCGCCACGGCGAGGCCTTGTTGGATGCCAACATCGTGTTCCGCCTGGACGGCGATCACGGCTACCTGCACCAGCGCCATGCTGCACGCGCGGCATGGGAACGGCTGCAAGCCCAAGGTGGCGATGCGACACGCAGCATGTGCCTGGTCACTGGTGAGCAGGCATCACTGGCGCGCCTGCATCCCGCGATCAAGGGCGTGAACGGGGCGCAGAGTTCCGGCGCCTCCATCGTTTCTTTCAATCTCGATGCGTTCACCTCGTATGGCAAGAGCCAGGGCGGAAACGCTCCGGTTTCCGAGCAGGCCACCTTCGCCTACACCACGGCACTCAACCATCTGCTGCGTCGCGACGTTCGCAACCGGCAGCGCGTGCAGATCGGCGACACCACTGTGGTGTTCTGGGCGCAGGCAAACACCGCCAAGCAGGCCGCCGCTGCGGAAGACCTGATCGCCGTCTTCCTGCGTGGCGATGACGCTGACGACGACACCGCCGCCGATGGGCAGGCCACCCAGCGCTTGCACGGCGCACTAGAACAGGTACGCCAAGCACGACCCTTGCGGGAGCTGGATACCACGCTGGACGATGAGGCGCGCATCTTCATCCTCGGCCTGGCGCCAAACGCCTCGCGCCTGTCCATCCGCTTCTGGGAGACGCAAACACTGGCCGGCTTCACCAGGCGCCTGTCCGACCACTACGACGATCTGCAACTGCAGCCGTTGGCATGGAAGCGCCCACCGACACCACAGTACCTCGCATTGCAGGTCGCACCGGTGTATGGCGAGAACGGCAAGCCCAAGGCCGAGGACGTGCCGCCGTTGCTGGCCGGCGAACTGACACGCGCCATCCTGGGAGGCACGCGTTATCCGCGCAGCCTGCTGGGCAGCCTTGTGATGCGTTTCCGTGCCGATGGACAACTCAAGCCGCTTCGCGTCGCGCTTTGCAAGGCCGTGCTGGCGCGTGATGCGCGCCTTTCCAAACAACAAGGACTGACATCCACCAAGGGGGAACCGCCCATGAGTCTCGATACCGGCAATACCGACCCCGGCTACCTGCTGGGACGGCTGTTTTCGTCGCTGGAGAGCTTGCAGCGCGCGGCGCTCGGCGCACAGGTCAACGCAACCATCCGCGACCGCTTCTACGGTGCGGCCTCGGCCACGCCTGCCAGTATCTTCCCTGTGTTGCTGCGCAATGCACAGAACCATTTCGGCAAGCTGCGCAAGGACAAGGCGGGATTGGCCGTGAACCTGGAGAAGGAAATCGGCCAGATCATCGATGCCTTGCCCGCCCATTTCCCGCGGAGCCTGCCAATCGAGGAACAAGGCCGCTTCGCCATCGGCTACTACCACCAGACCCAGGCACGTTTCGCCCGTACCGGCGGACAGGAAGCCACCACCATCGAATCCGAAGGAGAAGCAGCATGAGTGCGATCGCCCACCGCTACGAGTTCGTCTATCTGTTCGATGTCGCCAACGGCAACCCCAATGGCGACCCGGATGCCGGCAACCTGCCCCGACTGGATCCGGAAACCAATCGCGGCCTGGTCACCGATGTCGCACTCAAGCGCAAAATTCGCAACTACGTGGCGCTGGAGAAGGAAGCCCAGCCCGGTTTTGCGATCTACATGCAGGAAAAATCGGTGCTGAACAACCAGCACAAGCAGGCATATGAAGCGCTCGGCATCGAGCATGAAGCCAAGAAGCTGCCGAAGGATCAGGCCAAAGCGCAGGAACTCACGGCCTGGATGTGCAAGAACTTCTTCGACGTGCGCACGTTCGGCGCGGTGATGACCACTGAGGTCAACACCGGTCAGGTTCGCGGGCCGGTGCAGATGGCCTTCGCCAGTTCGGTCGAACCCGTGCTTCCGATGGAAGTGTCGATCACCCGTGTTGCCGTCACCAACGAGAAGGATCTCGAAAAGGAACGCACCATGGGCCGCAAGCACATCCTGCCATATGGCCTCTACCGTGCCCACGGCTTCATCTCGGCCAAGCTGGCCGAACGTACCGGCTTCTCCGAAGAAGACCTTGAGTTGTTCTGGCGTGCGCTGACCAACCTGTTCGAGCATGACCGTTCTGCCGCACGTGGCGAAATGTCGGCACGCAAGTTGATCGTGTTCAAGCACGAACACCCGATGGGCAATGCACCAGCGCACGTGCTGTTCGACAAAGTCAAAGTCGAGCGCACGGACGACCCCGGCAACGACCCTAGCGCTGGCCCGGCACGCAGTTTCTCCGATTACACAGTCACGATCGATCCTGATCTGCCAGCCGGCGTGACGGTCACAGAACGATTCTGACTACACGCGGAGAGCGGGCATGGACGACGACGACCTGATCCCGCTCTCCGCCCTACAGCACTACCTGTACTGCGCGCGCCAGTGCGCACTGATCCATCTGGAGCAGCAATGGGCCGACAACCGGCACACGGCGGAAGGACATCTGCTCCACAAGCGCGCGGATACACCGAAGACCGAGCGGCGGCGCGGCGTGCGCACGGTGACGGCCATGCCGTTACTGGCGCTGGAGCTTGGCATCACCGGCAAGGCGGATGTGGTCGAGTTCCATGCCATCGATGGCGTTGAACATGCATTTCCGGTGGAGTACAAGCGTGGCCGGCCCAAGGCCCATCGCGCCGACGAAGTGCAATTGTGTGCGCAAGCCTTGTGCCTGGAGGCAATGCTGGGCGAAAACGTCGAATCGGGCGCCTTGTTCTATGGACAGACCCGGCGCCGTCAGGATGTAGTGTTCGACGAAACTCTTCGCGCGCTGACAAAACAGACAATTGCCGACACGCGAACAATGCTGGCGTCTTGCCAGACACCGACCGCTCGTTACGACGCTCGCCGCTGTGATCGCTGCTCATTGATTGATCTGTGCCAGCCTCGCCTGCTCGGTCGCCACAGCGTGGACCGCTGGTTACATCGCCAGCTCGACGGCGAGGAGGAGTGACATGCGGCGCCAACTCAACACGCTCTACGTCACGACCGAAGGCGCATGGCTGCGCAAGGACGGCGACAACATCGTGCTGGAAGTAGAGCGCCAGGAACGTGTGCGCCTGCCGATGCACATGCTGGAGAGCCTGGTTTGCATCGGCCGCGTTGCCGTGTCACCGCAGTTGCTTGGGCATTGTTCCGCCAACGGCATCGGCATCTGCTACCTGACCCCGCAGGGGCGCTTCCTCGCGCGGGTGGAAGGCCCAGTGTCCGGCAACGTGCTGCTGCGGCGCGCACAGTATCGGTGCAGCGATGATCCCCTTGGCTGTGCCGCCATCGTGCGTAATCTGTTGGTTGGCAAGATCCACAATCAGCGCGCGGTGCTTGCCCGTGGCTGGCGAGACCATGGCGAGCGCCTTACGGACGCAGCCAAGTTCCAGCATGCTCTCAAGCGGCTCAAGCGCATCCCGCAACGCATTCTCCTCGAAAGCGATGTCGATCTGCTGCGAGGGCTGGAGGGCGAAGCCGCACAATCCTACTTCGGCGTATTCGACCAAATCATCCGTGCCGAATCGCCACTGCTTCGTTTCGGCGGGCGCAATCGTCGACCGCCGCGCGACGCATTCAATGCCTTGCTGTCCTTTCTCTACACACTGCTGACGCATGACTGTCGCTCCGCACTCGAAACCGTTGGTCTCGATCCCGCTGTCGGTTTTCTGCATCGCGACCGTCCCGGGCGTCCGAGCCTGGCACTTGATCTCGCCGAAGAGTTTCGCCCTCTTCTTGGCGAGCGCCTCGCACTATCGCTGATCAATCGCCGCCAACTGAATGAACGCGACTTCGTCGTATTCGACAATGGTGCCGTGCAATTGAAGGACGATGCGCGAAAGGCTGTGCTGGTGGCGTACCAGGAGCGCAAACGCGAACAGCTGCAGCACGCCTTCATCGGCGAAAAAGTCGACATCGGCCTTCTTCCCTTCCTTCAATCACAACTGCTGGCACGCCACCTGCGTGGCGACCTCGACGGCTACCCGCCGTTCCTTTGGAAATGAGCTGGAGGCACACGCGATGATGATTCTCGTGACCTACGACGTCAGCACGAGCACTCCCGGCGGCGAGAAGCGCCTGCGACGTGTCGCAAAAGCTTGTCGGGATCGTGGGCAACGGGTGCAGTATTCTGTCTTCGAGATCGAGGTTGAACCTGCCCAATGGGTGCAACTTCGCCAACGCCTGTGTGACCTGATCGATCCGGAGCTGGATAGCCTGCGCTTCTATCAGCTCGGCGCCAAATGGGAACATCGCGTCGAGCACATCGGCGCCAAACCGGCCCTCGATCTCAAGGGGCCATTGGTCTTCTGACGCGAACCTCTAGTGCCCTGGACATCACCGGCAGGTTCGCGATCGCATAGCTCTTTGAAAATCAAGTAATTTCCCGCCTAGAGCAACGCATGTGCCCGCAGGACGGGGGAGCATGCCCCTACCTTCGCGAAAAGCACTTCTTTGGATAAATGCATTCATGCACTTATCCTTAGATAGTCGCGCCCATCACGGGCGCGTGGATTGAAACCCGGCACCCCTTACGTGACCCTGTCCCTGGAAGGTGTCGCGCCCATCACGGGCGCGTGGATTGAAACCGGCATGGGGTTCGGCTTGTGCCAGACCACGTCCTGTCGCGCCCATCACGGGCGCGTGGATTGAAACCGCATCTTCCGTCCAGGCAAGCACCGCGCCGCGTGTCGCGCCCATCACGGGCGCGTGGATTGAAACCGAACGACGACATTGCCGACGTGCCGGTGGGCAGCGGTCGCGCCCATCACGGGCGCGTGGATTGAAACCTGAAGCGCCGTGACGGCGACGTAACCCCGACCCGTCGCGCCCATCACGGGCGCGTGGATTGAAACAACCCACATGGTCAAGCCCCCAGGGTCGGATGGGTGGTCGCGCCCATCACGGGCGCGTGGATTGAAACGCCCGCGCTGCGCCGAACGCCGGCGCGACCGCATGTCGCGCCCATCACGGGCGCGTGGATTGAAACCCGCACCTGGCGGAACACGCCCACCAGCTCGCACACGTCGCGCCCATCACGGGCGCGTGGATTGAAACATCCGCCAGATCAAGCCGCACGCCGACCGCTACCCCGTCGCGCCCATCACGGGCGCGTGGATTGAAACCCGTGCGCTGGGGCGGTTCCTGGGTGCTACTGAAGTCGCGCCCATCACGGGCGCGTGGATTGAAACCACTCCCGAGGAACCGAACCATGACCGCCAAGAAGGTCGCGCCCATCACGGGCGCGTGGATTGAAACTTGCTACTGCCCACGGTCGGCCCTCGCTTCGTCGGTCGCGCCCATCACGGGCGCGTGGATTGAAACGCGCGGAGAGCCACCCGGACAAGGTGGTGGAGTTCGTCGCGCCCATCACGGGCGCGTGGATTGAAACGGTTCCTCGGGAGTGGACGGGGTGGGTGGAGCTGGTCGCGCCCATCACGGGCGCGTGGATTGAAACCGACCAGGATTGAGGCCCGCGCGCGCCGTAGAATCGTCGCGCCCATCACGGGCGCGTGGATTGAAACGTCCAGTGCGTGCCGTAGCGCTCCTGGATGTATGTCGCGCCCATCACGGGCGCGTGGATTGAAACACGCGCGCCTTGATCGCGGCAATGCGGCCGCGGCAGTCGCGCCCATCACGGGCGCGTGGATTGAAACACCCAGGCGCGGTGCGACGCCGCGGCGCGGTCGAAGGTCGCGCCCATCACGGGCGCGTGGATTGAAACCAGCTGCTGGGCCTGGAAGACGCCACGCCGGCGCCGTCGCGCCCATCACGGGCGCGTGGATTGAAACAGCGGCACCGGCGACAACAAGGCCCAGGCCTACAACGTCGCGCCCATCACGGGCGCGTGGATTGAAACACGCCGGCGGCCTGGTACAGCTTCGCCGCCAGGACGTCGCGCCCATCACGGGCGCGTGGATTGAAACAAGACCTGCGCAGCGCCACGAAACTGCCGGTGAAGGGTCGCGCCCATCACGGGCGCGTGGATTGAAACCATGACGACCTGATCGACGCCCAGGCCTTTGTGCTGGTCGCGCCCATCACGGGCGCGTGGATTGAAACCTTCGACGTGACGGCCAGGCGGCGGTCGCTGAAGGGTCGCGCCCATCACGGGCGCGTGGATTGAAACGTGGCGATGCCGGCCTGGTCGTGCAGCAGGGTGGTCGCGCCCATCACGGGCGCGTGGATTGAAACCCTTTCGACCCATCCAGCCAACCCCGAGACCTAGAGGTCGCGCCCATCACGGGCGCGTGGATTGAAACATGAACATATCGGTGCGCATGGTGAACCTCGGTCAGTCGCGCCCATCACGGGCGCGTGGATTGAAACTGCATCATTTCCGGGAAGTCGTCGTCGACAGGTGGTCGCGCCCATCACGGGCGCGTGGATTGAAACAGGTAATCTACACGCATGGGATGGACATCGGGTCGTCGCGCCCATCACGGGCGCGTGGATTGAAACCTCCCGCCACACGCGCTCGCGCTCCGCAAGTAGATCGTCGCGCCCATCACGGGCGCGTGGATTGAAACCGTTCACAGATGAACGTACCGCGCCAGCCAAGCAGCAGGTCGCGCCCATCACGGGCGCGTGGATTGAAACGACCACCTCTTCGGCGGCTGGCATCGTGCGCCGGCGTCGCGCCCATCACGGGCGCGTGGATTGAAACATCTAAAACGATGGCTGCAATCGTCGTCATTCCAGGTCGCGCCCATCACGGGCGCGTGGATTGAAACAATGAGAAGTCTGCGAATCGCGGCCTTTACCGAGGTCGCGCCCATCACGGGCGCGTGGATTGAAACGGCAGCGGCTTCGTGGCCGCGCCGGTGCGCCGCGGTCGCGCCCATCACGGGCGCGTGGATTGAAACTGCTTTGCAAAACCTTACGGTTCCCGGTAGAAATCGTCGCGCCCATCACGGGCGCGTGGATTGAAACGGCCCCAATGTCGGCGCCGCGGCGGCAAGCAAGGTCGCGCCCATCACGGGCGCGTGGATTGAAACGAACGTGGTCACGCTGCTGGTGCCGTCGCTGTTGTGGTCGCGCCCATCACGGGCGCGTGGATTGAAACTTGTCAAGCATCGCTTGATCTTCCGTCATTGGCCCGTCGCGCCCATCACGGGCGCGTGGATTGAAACCCCTCCCGCCCCTGCGCCGCGATGATGCTGACCTGTCGCGCCCATCACGGGCGCGTGGATTGAAACTGCCAACGCGCAAAAATCCCACCAAAGCCCGGATCGTCGCGCCCATCACGGGCGCGTGGATTGAAACTTGACCGGGCGCGCCTTCGGGAAACCGGCAAACCTCGTCGCGCCCATCACGGGCGCGTGGATTGAAACCCGTGTCAGGACATCAGCGCGGCAGGGCGCGGCGTGTCGCGCCCATCACGGGCGCGTGGATTGAAACAATCCCGTCCGGTTGTTGCCCAAGGGCTACGCGAGTCGCGCCCATCACGGGCGCGTGGATTGAAACCTCCAGGGCACCGCCTGCACCGCCGCACTGATCGGTCGCGCCCATCACGGGCGCGTGGATTGAAACGACGCTGCTCGCGCCGAGAACATCACCGACGACGAGGTCGCGCCCATCACGGGCGCGTGGATTGAAACCGGCACGAACCAGAACAGCGTCCCGGCGAACGACAACGTCGCGCCCATCACGGGCGCGTGGATTGAAACCTCGCGAACCTCCGCGTAGAACATCGGGCACGGAGGTCGCGCCCATCACGGGCGCGTGGATTGAAACTGCCACGGCATCGACCATTCGCGCCGCAGCGCCGGGTCGCGCCCATCACGGGCGCGTGGATTGAAACGTACAGCGCCGCCTGCTCGCGCAGGCGTGCTTCGTGTCGCGCCCATCACGGGCGCGTGGATTGAAACCTGTTCCGCAAGGCCGAAGCCGGTGGCGACCAGCAGTCGCGCCCATCACGGGCGCGTGGATTGAAACCGCGTGTACGAACACAACACCGACACGCCGATCATGGTCGCGCCCATCACGGGCGCGTGGATTGAAACATGCGTGAGCTAGACGCCATCACGGCCGAGCGCGGTCGCGCCCATCACGGGCGCGTGGATTGAAACAGCTGGCCCACGCCGGGGTCGAAGCTGCGCACCAGGTCGCGCCCATCACGGGCGCGTGGATTGAAACCGGCCTGGGGAGCAGCGCCGGCGCTGCCGGGGGCGTCGCGCCCATCACGGGCGCGTGGATTGAAACCCACCGGCGAGGCCGCCACGATGGCCGTGAGCACGTCGCGCCCATCACGGGCGCGTGGATTGAAACTGGAGGCCCGCCGGTACGCAGCGCTGCACGAAGGTCGCGCCCATCACGGGCGCGTGGATTGAAACTGGCGTAACGCTACCGGGCTTCAACGGGATTAGGCCGTCGCGCCCATCACGGGCGCGTGGATTGAAACCAATACATGACCGGAACCGTCATCCTCCTGTGGTGTCGCGCCCATCACGGGCGCGTGGATTGAAACTCCCATGCCAGCCACCACGGCGCGGCGAAACCGGGTCGCGCCCATCACGGGCGCGTGGATTGAAACTCGGGATTGCGGCGGCGGTCGCGAAGCTGGTCTGTCGCGCCCATCACGGGCGCGTGGATTGAAACGCGTACCGGCCAGGCACCCGGTAGCTTCCGCGGTGTCGCGCCCATCACGGGCGCGTGGATTGAAACGTCAGCCCGCCGCCGCCTGCCGCCGCCGCCCACGGTCGCGCCCATCACGGGCGCGTGGATTGAAACGTGGCCGTCAACGATGCAACAGGGATGGTCGCGTTAGTCGCGCCCATCACGGGCGCGTGGATTGAAACCAGAGTAGGTCACGACATCGAAGAACCTAGCGGCGTCGCGCCCATCACGGGCGCGTTGATTGAAACCAGCTCGTCGTCCATGTAGAGCTGCACCACGACACGGTCGCGCCCATCACGGGCGCGTGGATTGAAACCGCTTGGCACGTATTTCTTCGCGGTTTCGCAAGGTCGCGCCCATCACGGGCGCGTGGATTGAAACGATCGATGCCGTCGCGCGGATGTTGAACACCATGCCGTCGCGCCCATCACGGGCGCGTGGATTGAAACGGCCGCCGCGAGGTAAACGGCACCACATTCTGGGCGTCGCGCCCATCACGGGCGCGTGGATTGAAACTGCCGCTCCACCTCGGACTCCTGATGGCGCAGGCGTCGCGCCCATCACGGGCGCGTGGATTGAAACGTGTTCCGCGGCCGCACCTACGTCGATCGCGATGGCGTCGCGCCCATCACGGGCGCGTGGATTGAAACGCATCCAGCGCCGCCTGCAGGTCCGTCTGGTCGGAGTCGCGCCCATCACGGGCGCGTGGATTGAAACAGTTGGTACGGGCCGCTGCACGTCACCGGCCAAGTAGTCGCGCCCATCACGGGCGCGTGGATTGAAACTCGCCGACGGCAATGTGCTGCCCTGCTGCAGAGTGTCGCGCCCATCACGGGCGCGTGGATTGAAACGAGCATTGCCCGGAGGAAATGACGCCGGAGCAGGGTCGCGCCCATCACGGGCGCGTGGATTGAAACCGCTTCAAGGATGAGCTGGATAACACGGCAGACGTCGCGCCCATCACGGGCGCGTGGATTGAAACCAGGAGATCATCCCGCTAATCAAGGACGGGTCGCGTCGCGCCCATCACGGGCGCGTGGATTGAAACGTGGCCACGCAGTCCACGACCGCAGGCGTCAATAGTCGCGCCCATCACGGGCGCGTGGATTGAAACTCGCGGAGCCAGTGGCGAGACTGCCCGTGAGGCGTCGCGCCCATCACGGGCGCGTGGATTGAAACCGTCCAGGTAATCGGACTCATCGGTGTCAGGATCGGGTCGCGCCCATCACGGGCGCGTGGATTGAAACTCGCAATCCGCAGCAAGGACACGCCCGACTTCACGTCGCGCCCATCACGGGCGCGTGGATTGAAACCGGCAGCTTCACCCGGTCGCGCACCTTGCGCCACAGTCGCGCCCATCACGGGCGCGTGGATTGAAACCTCGCCTGCATGTCGGCCATGGCCACCGCGCCGATGGTCGCGCCCATCACGGGCGCGTGGATTGAAACCTGGTTCAGCGCCGTCAGCTACCACATGATGGGGTCGCGCCCATCACGGGCGCGTGGATTGAAACCAGGGCGCGGATCTGGTCGTAGATCTCCGCGGTCAGTCGCGCCCATCACGGGCGCGTGGATTGAAACTGCGCGACGCCGCGCAGGGTCGCGTCGTCGACGTACGTCGCGCCCATCACGGGCGCGTGGATTGAAACCTGCAGCAGGCGTTCAAGGTGCTGGGCGATCCCGAGTCGCGCCCATCACGGGCGCGTGGATTGAAACGGCCCGGTCGGCGCCAGGGTCACCGGCTGGGGGGCGTCGCGCCCATCACGGGCGCGTGGATTGAAACCCGCCCCCTACGCGCAACAATGGGTTGCGGTTCCGGTCGCGCCCATCACGGGCGCGTGGATTGAAACCCCGGCGGCACCACGAACTTCTTGCGGGAGGACGGTCGCGCCCATCACGGGCGCGTGGATTGAAACTGTATCAGCAGCGACGAAAGCTGCCATTGCACGACGGTCGCGCCCATCACGGGCGCGTGGATTGAAACGCCCCTCCGCCGGCCGCGGGGTGGTGGCTTGCAGGCGTCGCGCCCATCACGGGCGCGTGGATTGAAACTCCTCACCGGCAGCCCGCACCCGCAAGCGCACCACGTCGCGCCCATCACGGGCGCGTGGATTGAAACGTCGAACTCCGCGTCGACGACCCGATCCCGGGTGACGTCGCGCCCATCACGGGCGCGTGGATTGAAACGTGCTGGAAGCCTTCCACGCATCGCTCGAGTACAAGGTCGCGCCCATCACGGGCGCGTGGATTGAAACGTCTTCACGGGCGTGATCGGCCTGGTGTCGTGGCAGTCGCGCCCATCACGGGCGCGTGGATTGAAACGAGCGAAGCTCGAACGCGTGGGCACGATGCTGAGTCGCGCCCATCACGGGCGCGTGGATTGAAACCGTTCACGCATCGGGTTTGCAGGGTTCCTGCTTCGTCGCGCCCATCACGGGCGCGTGGATTGAAACCAGACTTGGGCGACGCGCTGCGCCGTGACGGCCGCGTCGCGCCCATCACGGGCGCGTGGATTGAAACTTGGATGCCGTGCCCGCTGCCTGCGGGGTGTAGCGGTCGCGCCCATCACGGGCGCGTGGATTGAAACTGGCGAATGAAGGGCCAGCGCCCCCGGCTCACGTGTCGCGCCCATCACGGGCGCGTGGATTGAAACCACGAAGCGCATGCCCTGCGCCTGGCTGGCCGCCGTCGCGCCCATCACGGGCGCGTGGATTGAAACCGGACCGACTTCGCAGACGGCATCACCGTGACCGGCGTCGCGCCCATCACGGGCGCGTGGATTGAAACGGACGTGAGCGCGGGCCCTTCGGCGACGACGGCCAGGTCGCGCCCATCACGGGCGCGTGGATTGAAACGTCGTTCGCCGGGACGCTGTTCTGGTTCGTGCCGGTCGCGCCCATCACGGGCGCGTGGATTGAAACAGAAGTCGCGAGGCAACGCTGCGCAAGCGGCTACGGTCGCGCCCATCACGGGCGCGTGGATTGAAACCGGGCCTCCAGCCTGCGCCGTAAGGGCCTGCGGGTCGCGCCCATCACGGGCGCGTGGATTGAAACGTCTGCGGGCGTGGGTGGTAACGGCAACACCTCTGTCGCGCCCATCACGGGCGCGTGGATTGAAACTTTCCGAAGCTGGTACGTGCCGTCCTGCTCGCTGGTCGCGCCCATCACGGGCGCGTGGATTGAAACTCGCCGCGCAGTTCCTGTGCCCAGCGCTGCGCCCAGTCGCGCCCATCACGGGCGCGTGGATTGAAACTTGACGTAGGGCGAGAGCGCACCGACGTCGCCGTCGTCGCGCCCATCACGGGCGCGTGGATTGAAACGCCCTACCCGCTCCGATTCGATGCACGGCACAGGGTCGCGCCCATCACGGGCGCGTGGATTGAAACTCCATCACGGCCGCGAATCCCGCCGATTCGACGTGTCGCGCCCATCACGGGCGCGTGGATTGAAACCGTCCGCGAGGGCCACGCCATTGCCTTCGATGTCGTCGCGCCCATCACGGGCGCGTG
This sequence comes from Pseudomonadota bacterium, assembly GCA_020161335.1. Classification (GTDB taxonomy): domain Bacteria; phylum Pseudomonadota; class Gammaproteobacteria; order Xanthomonadales; family Xanthomonadaceae; genus Luteimonas. The sequence goes on along the minus strand of JAIUOJ010000001.1, from coordinate 52,139 downwards.
GATTGAAACGTGGCGATCATGCGCGCGTGCGTGCTGATCGTCGGCGTCGCGCCCATCACGGGCGCGTGGATTGAAACCGGCCATTGCGTTGCTGGTTGTATGCGGCGCGCTGGTCGCGCCCATCACGGGCGCGTGGATTGAAACATTACGTCCGCAATGATCTGGCTCGGAATCAACTGTCGCGCCCATCACGGGCGCGTGGATTGAAACAGCGTCAAGAAGCTGACCGAAGCCGCGGACACAGGGTCGCGCCCATCACGGGCGCGTGGATTGAAACACCTCGTGGAAGGTCGGCCAGGTGCAACGCACGACGTCGCGCCCATCACGGGCGCGTGGATTGAAACAGACACGGGGATTCCTTTGCCGGCGCAGGCCGGCGGTCGCGCCCATCACGGGCGCGTGGATTGAAACTGCTGAATAAAGCGGGTAGTCCGGAAACTCCGCGTCGCGCCCATCACGGGCGCGTGGATTGAAACCTACACCCCGGTATGATCCCGCCGGGGGTGCACATGTCGCGCCCATCACGGGCGCGTGGATTGAAACATCCACGACGGACAACAGGCGCCCGTCGTGGCCGGGTCGCGCCCATCACGGGCGCGTGGATTGAAACTTGCCGAGAGTTGCCAAGGCACGGGCACGGTTCGCAAGTCGCGCCCATCACGGGCGCGTGGATTGAAACTGGCGCAGGCGATCAAGCGCGCCAAGCGCGAGCGGTCGCGCCCATCACGGGCGCGTGGATTGAAACTCCACCTCCGAGGTGTCGCCGCCGGCCGCAGCCGCCGTCGCGCCCATCACGGGCGCGTGGATTGAAACTGGAGAAGGGTCAATAAACAGTGGGTCCGGGCGCGTCGCGCCCATCACGGGCGCGTGGATTGAAACAAGCCGCTGGAGATCGACCAGGACGCGCACGCCGTGTCGCGCCCATCACGGGCGCGTGGATTGAAACGGATTGATCTTGCGCGGCTTCTTGGATCCGCGAAGTCGCGCCCATCACGGGCGCGTGGATTGAAACTGGTGCTGCTGCACCTGTGCGGGCCGGAGGCCGAGGTCGCGCCCATCACGGGCGCGTGGATTGAAACGTGCCAGCTTCCGGCGGCGAGGTCGGCGGAGTCGTCGCGCCCATCACGGGCGCGTGGATTGAAACCTCGCAACAGCGGAACAGTGTGCGGCCTACCGCGCGTCGCGCCCATCACGGGCGCGTGGATTGAAACCGGCAGCAACCTGAGCGTTGTAATGAGCCATGCATGTCGCGCCCATCACGGGCGCGTGGATTGAAACCGATGGGAACGATAGCGCTCCTAACAACCCCGGCGAGTCGCGCCCATCACGGGCGCGTGGATTGAAACTGCTCCGTGTGGGCCTTCGCCATCGTGGCGGCCAGTCGCGCCCATCACGGGCGCGTGGATTGAAACTGTCGCGGTCGAAGTGTCCGATCCAGTTGGACCTGTCGCGCCCATCACGGGCGCGTGGATTGAAACACCACCCTCGGGGGAGACATCGAATGGCTCGGCCGTCGCGCCCATCACGGACGCGTGGATTGAAACAGGTACTACAAAAGCGCCGAGTTGCACACGGTCAAGTCGCGCCCATCACGGGCGCGTGGATTGAAACAGCCCGAAGGTCGGCGTAGCCATCCTGTCCGCCGGCAAGTCGCGCCCATCACGGACGCGTGGATAGAAACCACACTGCAGGGATCGCGCGCGAATACGGGATGGTCGCGCCCATCACGGGCGCGTGGATTGAAACTCGACGCTCAGGTCGAGCGTGGCTTCCGGCACGTGTCGCGCCCATCACGGGCGCGTGGATTAAAACCATTTCGCCAGTGCCGCCGCAGAATCGGCACGCCAGTCGCGCCCATCACGGGCGCGTGGATTGAAACGACGACAGTTCGACCGCCTCGATGTTGTTGCGGCCGTCGCGCCCATCACGGGCGCGTGGATTGAAACATACAGGCCTGGCACGATCCGGATGTCGTGCGGCTGTCGCGCCCATCACGGGTGCGTGGATTGAAACCTGACACTCGGCAGCTCGGCTGAGGTCGCGGGCACGTCGCGCCCATCACGGGCGCGTGGATTGAAACAAGGACTACGTGCATCGCCGGCTCGACGAGGCCGGTCGTGCCCATCACTGGCGCGTGGATTGAAGCGCGCAGGGCATGAAGTCTTATCAACCCGCGATGCATCGCGCTCATCGGTCAAGTCAGTATCGGTGGTTCTGACGACATTTTGGCTGAGACCATTTCATCCTTTGAAGACAATCACGGCTCTGGCAGCTTTCCAGTCTGTTCGGATGTCTCTCGGCCCCAGAACTTGAATTCGCTCTCCAGCCTGGGCTGGCCGCCGACCCGAGCCAATAGCAAGTCATCGGCTAAAGGCTAAAGGCACGAAGTAGATTTGGACAAATATATTTGCCTTTATCGACTTATTAGGCAATTATATTTGCCATGCCTCGCGTGACCCCGCCGACCCATCCCCGTCATCTCCGCCAGCTCTCCGCACTGGGGGAGCGGCTGCGTGCAGCCCGGCTCCGGCGCAAGCTCACGCAGGCCATGGTGGCCGAGCGCGTCGGCGTCACCCTGCCCACGATCCGCAAGCTCGAATCCGGCGACCCCACCAGCAGCCTGGCCACAGTGATCCGTGTGCTGCAGGTGCTGGGGCTGGCGCAGGACATCGACAAGCTCGCCGCCGAAGACACGCTGGGCCGGCAGTTGCAGGACAGTGAACTCAAGCAACCCCGCCGCCGTGCGGCGACGGTACGCACGCCCGATTCCAGCGACGAACCGCGATGAATACGGCCGAAGTCCTCCTCGACGACACCAGCCTCGTACCGGAATCGGTTCTGGTCGGGCGGCTGTTCCGCGATGCCTCCCGCCGCGGCGATATCCTCAGGTTCGAATACGACACGGAATGGCTCGCCAGACCTGAGGCATTCGAGATCGAACCCTTGCTGCCGCTGCGCGAGGGCCCCTTCCATGCGTCCGATCCCGCGCAACCGCCGAACGTGCTGCAGGACTGCTCCCCGGATCGCTGGGGCCGACTGTTGATGGATCGACGCGAGGCCATCGAGGCCCGCGAGGAAGATCGCCCCCGGCGTTCGCTGCGGGCGTGGGACTACCTGGCCGGTGTGGACGACGGCACCCGGATGGGCGCGCTGCGATTGCGCGATCCTGACACCGACAGGTTCGTCGCCTCCCTGCAGCCAAGCGCGCCGCCGATGACCTCACTGGGTGAGCTGGAGGCAGCCGCACGCCTGATCGAGCAGGGTGCCGGCGATGAGGTGGACAAGCAGGTTCGGCAATTGATCGTCCCCGGCGGCTCGCTGGGCGGCGCCCGGCCCAAGGCCAGTTTCGTCGACGAACACGGCGAACTGTGGCTGGCCAAGTTCCCGTCCACCGAGGATCGCCACGACGTGGAGCTGTGGGAGTTCGTCACCTGGACGCTCGCGATCGCGGCCGGGATCCGGATGCCCGAGGCCCGGCTGCTGCCGCTCTCCTCGCGTGGACACACCTTCGCCGTGAAGCGCTTCGACCGGATCGGCGGGCGCCGCCGGATGTATGCCTCGGCCAAGACCCTGCTGGACATGGACAGCGACGGCGCCAGCTATCTGGACCTGGTCTCAGCGATCGAAAGCCAAGGCGCCAGCGGCACGATTGCCGACGGACTCGAACAGTTGTTCCGCCGGGCCGTGTTCAATGTGTTGGTCGGCAACCGGGATGACCACCTGCGCAACCACGGCTTCCTTCGTGAATCGACGGGATGGGTGCTGTCGCCGGCCTTCGACGTGAACCCCAATCCGGACAAGGACGTGCATGTGCTTGCTCTGGATGCTGCCGACCCCACGCCGGACACACAGGTGCTGGTTGCGCAGCATGCGTTCTTCCGTCTGGACGCCGGGCGCGCCGCCAGCATCCTCGAGGAGGTTCGCCATGCTGTCAGGCCTTGGGCCAGCGAAGCAAAAGCGGCGGGGGCCAATAGCCAAGCCCGTTCGTTGATGAGCGCCGTGATCGACCCGGAGCGTTGAACGGGAACGCTGGTTGCTGCACATCCTTCTGCGCGATTGACTTGAATCTCCCGACTGGACGGGAGTCGCCCCGGAGTCATGGGGCCGGAGTAGGTCAACTACGCACGGACCCAAGCAACGGCCCCAGATCACCAGTGATGCCCGCCACGTTGCATCCGAGAACGAGTCATTGTCCCAGCTTGCAGACCTTTCGTTGGTTAGTTGTAATAAGGGTAATTGGCGTATACTCTAATTGCAGATATTTTGCATTTATCTGCATATCGGGTAACGACATGGCCGGCCCCACCCACCCGCTGATCAACCCACGGCAGTTGGGAACGATCCTCCAATCCGCGCGCAAGGCGCAGCGCCTCACCCAGGCGACGCTGGCCGAGCGTGTCGGCATGAGCCAATCCCGCATCTCCTACCTGGAGAAACATGCCGCCGAGATCAACGTCGGACAGTTGATGCGGATATTCACGGCGCTTGGCCTGGAATTGACGATCGGAACGCGCGAGCAGGGCCCGGCCGCCACGACTCCGGACGAGGACTGGTGAGATGGGGCGTCCCTCGCACAGCCGCAGCCTGACCCTCTGGGCCAATGGCGTCCATGTCGGCCGGTGGACCATTCCCGCCCGCGGAGACATGGAGTTGCAGTACGACGAGGCATGGGTGAACGATGCGCGCGGACGTCCGCTCTCGCTCTCCCTGCCCTTCAACCTGCATGGCCGGGCCATCAAGGGCCAAGCGGTGGCCAACTACTTCGACAACCTGTTGCCGGACAGCGATGCGATCCGGCGGCGCGTTGCCGAGCGCTTCGTCACCGGCTCGGTGGATCCGTTCGACCTGCTCCAGGCTATCGGACGGGATTGCGTGGGCGCCCTCCAGATCCTTCCCGAAGGCGGCGAGCCCCAAGGCTTCAACAGGGTCGAAGGTGTGCCGCTGTCGGAAGAGGATATCGAGCGCCATCTGCTCGAGACGGTCACCTCGCATGGATTTGCCGGGCGCAAGGATCCGGACGACGACTTCCGGATATCGCTGGCCGGCGCGCAGGAGAAGACCGCCTTCCTGCGCTGGAACGATGCCTGGCACGCGCCCCGCGGTGCCACGCCCACGACGCACATCTTCAAACTGCCGATGGGATTGGTCGGCAACAAGAGGGCCGACATGACCACTTCGGTGGACAACGAGTGGCTGTGCCTGCGCCTGCTGAAGGCCTACGGCTTGCCCACCGCCCACGCGGAGATCGTCACCTTCGGCCAGCAGCGCGTGCTTGTGGTTGAACGCTTCGACCGGCGGCCGTCATCGGACGGATCCTGGCTGTTGCGCCTGATGCAGGAGGACTTCTGCCAGGTGGCGGGGCTCTCACCGCTGCTCAAGTACGAGAGCGATGGTGGGCCGGGCCTGAAGGACCTGTTCGCCACCCTGACGGGATCCGAGCGCGCCAAGGACGACATGCGCACGCTGATGGCCTCGCAGATCCTGTTCTGGCTATTGCGCGCCCCGGACGGCCACGCCAAGAATTTCAGCATCGAACTGCTGGCGCGTGGCCGCTACCGGCTGACGCCGATGTATGACGTCATGTCGAGCTATCCCGTGCTTGGAAATGGGCCTGCCCATTGGTCGCCGTTCACCGTCAAGCTGGCCATGGCGCTGCTGGGCAAGAACAGGCACTACAGGATGCACAACATTCAACGCCGGCTTTTCAACAGCACGGCGCGGATCGTCAACTACGGGGCCGATGCCGAGCCGCTGATCGAGGAGATCCTCGACCGCACGCCGACCGCGATCGCCCAAGTGGCTGCCGAACTTCCGGCCGGATTCTCCGATCATCTGGCCAACACCATCCTGGGAGGATTGGAGAAGTCCGCAGCAGCGCTTGCCGCAATGTCTCCGTGAGCAAAATGTCCACACCCATCCTCCAACTCCGCGTCGAGCTGCTGCAAATCGAGCCGCTGATCTGGCGCCGCCTGCAGGTTCCCGGCAACTGCACTTTCTGGGATCTGCATGTCGCCATCCAGAGTGCCTTCGCCTGGACCGACACCCACCTGCATGAGTTCCGCCCCTGGGATGATCAGGATGCCCAGCCGCGCTTCGGGATGCCGCTGGACGAGTTCGACGACAATCCGCCGCTCCCCGGCTGGGAGCATCGCGTGGCCGACGTCCTGACCCCGGCCAATTCCCGGCTGGAATACGAGTACGACTTCGGCGACGGATGGCTGCACCTGATCACGCTTGAAGAGGTTCTGACCGCGGCGCCCGGCAAGAAGTATCCGCGCTGCACCGCCGGCGAACGCTGCGCCCCTCCGGATGACTGCGGTGGGCCGCCCGGGTACGAAAGCCTGCTCGAAACCTTGTCCGACCCCGAAGACCCGGATTACGCCGCCTCCCATGTCTGGGCAACCAGCCAGAAGGGCCGGCGCAGCAAGTTCGATCCCGAGGCGTTCGACGAACAGCAAGTCAAGTTCGCCAACCCGGCACCTCGACTGAAGCGCCTGCTGGCACATCTGGCGTCACAGCGCTGACTGATCGAATCCCGGATAAGACAGTCGGCACCAATTGCCCAGCCATTTCGTTGATAAGCGCAGTAATTGATCCGGAGCGTTGAACGGGATTGCCTGATGCTGCCCATGCTCCTGCACGATTGATCTCCCGGGCTGCCCTGGCGGCCAGACCTTTCGCCGGCTGCGATCCGAAGGCCAGGCGCTGCCAAGGCGGCCTTCGGCTGTCAGCGTCCACAGGCCCTAGAGGATGCCCGGAACCAGTGCCTTGGTGCGTCGCTTGTACGCCGCATAGGCGTGGCCGAATTCCTCGCCGAGCCAACGCTCCTCGATGCCGAGTTTGCGCCAGAAGGATGCCAGTACCACCGAGACGGCGATGAGGCCTCGCCAGTCGCCTACCTTCAACGCCGTGCCCAGGAAGGCAAGCAGCAGGCCTGCATAGATCGGGTGGCGGATGTAGCGATAGGGGCCGGATTCGATGAGCGCGTGATCGTGCTTGAGCTGGACGACGCTGCTCCAGTTGCGCCCCAGCAGATGCCGCGACCAGCAGGCCAGGAGTGCGCCCGAGACGGCAAGCGCAAGGCCAAGTCCCTTCGCCCATGCGGCCTTGGGAATGAAGCGTTCGTTGAGGACACTTCCCTGAAACCAAGCGCTGGGGCCGAGCAGCAGGAACGCCACGAGCAATGGCAGCCAGTAGACGACGAGCTGAAGCAAGATCGGTTCGGTACGGCTGGTGCGCTTCACGCTGCGCGCGCTCCACAGCCAGAAGAGGGCCACCGACGCCCAGACGATCTTGAACCCGAGGGAGATGAGGTCTTCCAGGATGGATGCTCCAGAGGCTGCTTGCCGCCGTTCGGCGATCCCGCCCGACGGGCCTCCGCTCGCCGGATGGCTGGACTAGAACGCGTCTCGCCAGTTCAGCCACCAGGCCTTGGGGGGGCGCGGGATGCGCTCCCACCAGACGTCCATCGCATGCATGCTGCCACGTGACCATGCGTCCCGATGCGGGGCGTCGACCGGCATGTCGAGGAGCGTGGCCAGCTTCGGATAGACCGGGCCGCTGGCAAGGGCGGGATAGCGTGTCAGCAGGCTGAGCAGCGCGAAGCGATCGGCTTGGCTCGCCTCGCGGACGACAGCCCGCTCGACATCGGGCAGACGCTTTCCTTCCGCCATCGCCAGGTCGAGGCGCCGGACAGCGGCCCGGAAGGCGGCACTCGACGTGGTGGCGAACGGAATGCCGCTGCGTGCCGCATCGAAATCCAGGCGCGAGCCAGCGGGCACCAGCGTCTCCTGCCCGTTCACGCGGTGCATGACCCAGCCGCTGGTGACGTGGATCGACCCTTCGCCCTGCGGGTTGCGGCTCATCTCGAACTCGCAGCCGAGGTCGACGGTTTCGCTGGCGCCCGCCGCGATGCCGAAGTACCCGGGAGGCGCCCAGATGCGCGCACGTACGCGACCTTCCAGCAGTTCCAGACGATGACGGCCACCGCGCGTGTCCAGCAACCGGATCCGCGTTCCCGGCAGCACGTCCATGCGGCCGATGCGCGCCACCCGGACCGTGGCCGATTCGTCGGCGCTGGTCGTCAGCGTCCTGCCGACGCCCAGCGCAACCGGCGCCGCACCGGCGCCCGCATCGACCGTCCACTGCCGTCGTTCATCCCAGTGCAGGCGCCAGGGCACCCAGGCGGCGACGGTCGCCACGCACGCCGCAAGCGCGACGGCCGCCGCGAGCAAGGCGCGGCGCCGACGCCTGTACGGAACGACCGACGGCACTGCCGCCCATGCGTGACCGGCTGCCGGGACATGCCGATATCGACCCAGCAGCGACGACAGACGCTCCAGCGTCTCGTCGCCCGGTTGCTCCGGGTCCCACAGCGGATCAGCTTGTTCGATCATCAGCCCTCTCCTCTTGCCGCGTGATGACGCCCAGCGCATCGCGCAGCCTGGCCATGCCGCGATGGAGGTTCACGCGGACCGACTCCGGCGTCAGCCCGGTCAGGTTCGCGATCTCCGGACCGCTCAGGCCTTCCACCAGGCGCAGCATCAGCGTTTCGCGATAGGCCTCGGGCAAGCGCCTGATCGCGCGCAGCGCTTCGTTGGCCTGGGCGGCCGATTCGGGACCCGCACCGTGCCAGGCGGGATCGTCGGCTTCCGCAAGATCCCGTTCCTCGACCCCGGAGACCGCACGGTTCCTGCGCGCGATCATCGCGATCCACGGCCCGAACGACGCGGGCTCGCGCAGCTGCGCCAATCGGCCAAACGCGATGACGAAGGTCTCCTGCGTCAGTTCTTCCGCACGGGCGCGCGAGGTCACGCCCAGGTGGATGGCATGCACCAGCGGCGCGAAGGCGCGATGGAGCCACGCGAACGCCGCCTGCGAACCTCGCCGCGCGTCCCGTACCTGCCTGGCGATGTCGGTGGGATCGATCGTGGCCTTCATCGCCCTTGGAGTCCGGGGTGGCCTGGAAGCAGAGGGCCCTGCGGACGGAAGTGTTAACACGCCGGCCGCGGTTAACGCAGCGAGGTAACGCCGGCTCTCCTCTCTTACACCCTCCGGAGACCGCCCATGCCCCTCCACCCCGCGCGTTCGGCCCTGTCCCGCGTCGCACGCGCATGCGTCCTGTCGCTGCTCGCTGCATGCGCACCGGCGGGCGCCGCCGCCACGCCCGTCGTCGGGCTGCCTTGCGAGGACTGCGACGTGGCCTTGATCGGCCTGCCCGCCCACCCGCCCGCCATCGTCCAACTGGCACCCGACGACGAACCCGGCGAGCGCCTGCGCCTGACCGGGCGAGTGATCGATGCGGACGGCAAGCCGCGAAGCGGCGTGGTGGTGTATGCGCACCAGACGGACCGACACGGCGTCTATCCGCGCGCAGCTGCCGACCGCGATGCCGGCATCCGCCAGCACGGGCGCCTGCGCGCCTGGGCCGCGAGCGATGCGGACGGGCGCTACACCTTCCTGACCATTCGTCCCGGCAGCTACCCGGGCAGCACGATGCCGCAGCACATCCACCTGTACGTGATCGAACGCGGCTGCGCGCTGTACTACATCGACGACGTGCTGTTCCGCGACGACCCGCACCTGACCACCTCGGCTGCGCGCAAGGCGGACAGGGGACGCGGCGGTGGCGGGATCGTGACGCCGGTGCGGACCGCGGACGGATGGCTGGCGCGCCGCGACATCGTGCTGGGCCGGAACATCCCGGGGTATCCCGGATGCGCGCCATGACGCGGCCCGCGGTGGGACGCTATCCCTTCCCGCTGCGCGTGCTGCACTGGCTGCTCGCCCTGCTGCTGGCCGCGCAGTTCACGCTCGGTTTCGCGGTGGAGTACGGCCTCGTGCAGTGGTCGCAGGCGCTGCTGCCGCTGCATTTCAGGCTGGGCATGCTGATCCTGGCGCTGACGGTGCTGCGCCTCTGCCTGCGCCTGGTGTTGCCCCTGCCGGCGGCCGACCCCACCGAAGCGCCCGGTCTGCACCGCGCGCGCTCCTGGGTGCATGGCCTGCTGTACCTGCTGGTGCTCGCGTTGCCGGTCAGCGGCCATGTCATCTGGGTGTGGATGGGCGCGGACCGGACCTTGTTCGGCGAGTTGGAAGTGCCGGCGCTGTTCGCGCCGCCCGACGACGAAACCGGACGCGCCCTCGCCTGGTACGTGCACGTGTACGGCGCCTGGACCCTGCTGGGGCTGGTATGCCTGCATGGACTCGCGGCGATGGTCCGCCAGCGGGCGCGAGGGGATGGCTTCATCGCCCGGCGCATGGGGCTCGGGAGGTCCGCGCCGGAAGACCACGCGACCTGAGCTCCGTGGCGAATCGGGACGTGGCGATGCTCCTCGAGCGGTGGGAGAGGCCGCGCGGCGCACCCCACCGTCCCTCGGCGGGAGGCACCGTCGGCATGCACGCCGCGCGACCGCGCCGGCGATGCGCATGGGCCGTGCCTCCCGACGATGACGCGACGACGCGGACGCGGCCGACTCCCGCGCGACTTCGCGCAGCTCGCGCGCCGGGGCATGGGCGACTTTGCGCGAATCGTCCCGACGGGCGAGGATTCCGGCCGAAAGTGCCGGGCCACGGCCCGGCACGAACGCGTCCGGCACGAACGCGCTTAGCATGGCCTTCGCCCACGTTGATGCACGCCTGCAGGTGCCCGGTCTGTTCCGATGCCTGCGCGCGCACCGCCCCGCTCGCGAAGACCCGCCGATGACCCACGCCCGAGACGTCCTGCCCGACGCCGATCCCGTCGAGACCCATGAGTGGCTGATGGCGCTCGAGGGCCTGGCGCTGCACGCCAACGCCGCGCGTGCGGAGTACCTGCTGCATCGGCTGGACGAACACGCACGCACGCTTGGCCTGCGCGCCGCGCGCCTGCCCTGGTCGGCCTATCGCAACACGATCGCGCCCGAGGCACAGGCCGCGCATCCGGGCGATGTCGACATGGAGGAACGGATCATCGCGCTGATCCGCTGGAATGCGCTGGCGATGGTCGTGCGTGCGAACCAGGCCTATGGCGAGCTCGGCGGGCACATCGCCAGCTATGCCTCCGCCGCGGAAATCTTCGAAACCGGGTTCAACCATTTCTTTCGTGGCGCCACCGAGGGCCGGGCCGGCGACCTGGTGTTCTTGCAGCCACACTCCGCGCCCGGCGTATACGCGCGCGCGTTCATGGAAGGGCGACTGGAGGAGGCGCAGCTGGCCCGCTATCGCCAGGAAATCGCCGGTGGCGGCCTGAGCTCGTACCCGCATCCGTGGCTGATGCCGGATTTCTGGCAGTTTCCCACCGGGTCGATGGGGCTGGGCCCGATCAACGCGATCTACCAGGCGCGTTTCATGCGCTACCTGGAGGACCGCGGTCAGCTCGAAACCAGCGGCCGCCACGTCTGGGGCGTGTTCGGCGATGGCGAGATGGACGAACCCGAGTCGATCGCGGCCCTCGGCCTGGCCGCGCGCGAGCGCCTGGACAACCTGACCTTCATCGTCAACTGCAACCTCCAACGGCTGGACGGCCCGGTGCGTGGCAACGGCCAGATCATCCAGGAACTGGAATCGCTGTTCGCCGGCGCCGGCTGGAACGTGGTCAAGGTCCTGTGGGGCTCGGATTGGGACGCGCTGTTCGCGCGCGACCACGGCCACGCGCTGCTGCGTCGCTTCGCGGACACCGTCGACGGCGAGTACCAGACCCTCGGCGCGAAGGACGGGCACTACAACCTCGACCGCTTCTTCCGTTCCAGCCCCGAACTCGCGTCGCTTGCCGCGCACCTGTCGCCGGAGCAGGTCAACGGCCTCAGGCGCGGCGGCCACGACCTGCGCAAGCTGTACGCCGCCTTCGCCGCCGCGCGCGCGCACCGCGGGCAACCCACGGTGATCCTGGCCAAGACCAAGAAGGGCTACGGCATGGGCCAGGCCGGCGAGTCGCGGATGACCGCGCACCAGGAGAAGAAGCTCGACGTCGAGGCGCTGCTCGCGTTCCGCGACCGCTTCGCGCTGCCGCTCAGCGATGACGACGTGGCGCAGCTGCGCTTCCACCGCCCGCCACCGGGGTCGGCCGAGCACGCCTACCTCATGGCGCGACGCGACGCACTCGGCGGGGCGCTGCCGCGGCGCGAGGGCCGCGGCGAAGCGGTGCCGGTGCCCGCGCTGCCCGCCTATGCCGCCTTCGCCATCGCCGCCGACGGCAAGCCGATGTCGACCACGATGGCATTCGTGCGCATGCTGACGCAGTTGCTGAAGGATCCGCAGCTGGGCCCGCGCATCGTGCCGATCGTCGCCGACGAGGCGCGCACCTTCGGGATGGCCTCCCTGTTCCGCCAGATCGGCATCTACTCGCCGGCAGGCCAGCGCTACGAACCCGAGGACGCCGGCTCGCTGCTCGTCTACCAGGAATCGACCAACGGCCAGCTGCTCGAGGAAGGCATCACCGAGGCCGGCGCGCTGTCGTCGTGGACGGCGGCCGCGACCGCCTACAGCACGCATGGTCGCGCCATGCTGCCGTTCTACATCTACTACTCGATGTTCGGCTTCCAGCGCGTCGGAGACCTGATCTGGGCAGCGGCGGACCAGCGCGCGCGCGGCTTCCTGGTCGGCGCCACGTCCGGCCGCACCACGCTCGGCGGCGAGGGCCTGCAGCACCAGGACGGCAGCAGCCACCTGGTCGCGGCCACCGTGCCCAACTGCCGTGCCTACGACCCGGCGTTCGCGTGCGAGCTGGCGGTGATCATCGACCACGGCATGCGGCGCATGCTCGAAGGCCAGCACGACGAGTTCTACTACCTCACCGTGATGAACGAGAGCTACCCGCAGCCGTCCCTGGTCCCCGGCAGCGACGCGGGGATCGTCAAGGGCTTGTACCTGTTCCGCGCCACGGACGGTCCGGCCGCGATCCGGCTGCTCGGATCCGGCGCGATCCTGCGCGAAGTCATCGCCGCCGCCGAACTGCTGCTGCAGGACTGGCAGGTCGCCGCCGAGGTATGGAGCGCCACCAGCTTCACCGAACTCGCGCGCGACGCGGCCGAGGTCGAGCGCTGGAACCGGCTGCATCCCGCGCAGCCGCAGCGCAGCAGCCACCTGCAGGACTGCCTGACCGGCGACGCGCCGGTGGTGGCCGCAAGCGACTACGTGCGCGCATACCCGCAACTCATCGCCGGCCACCTGCGCGCGCCGTTCCATGTGCTCGGCACCGATGGCTTCGGTCGCAGCGACACGCGCCCGGCACTGCGCCGCTTCTTCGAGGTCGATCGCCACCATGTCGTGCTGGCCGCGCTCGATGCACTGGCGCGGCAATCGCTGCTGCCGCGTTCGTGCCTCGTCGAGGCGATCGCGCGCTATGGCATCGACACGGAATCCGAGGCGCCCTGGCGACGCTGACCGACGCACGCAACGCTGGCCGGGCGCACGGCCGGACGCTCAGGACGACAGGTAGTGGTCCTGCATCGGGTAGCGCCGTGCGTAGGCGGCGAACGCCAGCGCCGCGACGAACGCGAAGCCGGCGAAGAAGAACATCAGGAACACAGGCTCGCTCAGACCTGAACCGGCGATCATCTCCCGCGAAGCATCATTGCGCACGCCGGCATTGGTCAGCAGCACCCACAGGCTGCCGAAAGTGATGGTGAGGTACCAGAACGCCATGATCACGCCCTTCATCGCGCGCGGCGCCTGGCTATAGGCGAATTCCAGCGCGGTGGCGGCCACCAGCACCTCGCCGAACGAAATCAACACGTACGGCAGCAGCTGCCAGGCCAGCGACACGCGCGTGCCGGCGTCGATCCACAGCTGGAAGATCCCCACGACGACCCACGACAGTCCCGCGAAGAAGATGCCCCAGCCCATCCGCCGCAGCGCGGTGACGCGCACGCCCATGCGCCGCAGCAGCGGGAACAGCACGAAGCTGTTGAACGGGATCAGCAGCATCACCAGCAGCGAGTTCAACGCCTGCATCTGCGCCGGTGCCTGGATCAGCCAGCTCGGCCACCACCAGGCCTCGTGCGGGATCGCCATCGCGTTGCCCTGCAGGATCCAGGTCGATGACTTCTGGTCGAACAGCGAGAAGAATGGCGTCACCAGCGCGAACACGATCAGCAGGCGCAGCACCGCGCGCACGCCGTCGACCGCCGCGTCCGGATGGCGCCCTCGCGCACGCTCGAGCTGCAGGGAGGCGCCCCAGCCACCGACCGCGATCAGCACGCCCAGCGCAGAACAGGCCATGATCACGAAGCCGAGGGTTTGCGGCCACCACGCCGGCGCCATCCGCAAGAGCGACAGCACGCCGAACACGAGGAACACGGCCGCGACCACGATGGCACCGCGGGCCAGCACCGTGCCCGGATTGCCCTGCCCCGCCCGCCGCTCGCGCAGCGCGGTGCGCACCACGTTGAGGAACGAATCCGGATCGTCGCCCGAGGGCGGCACGTTCACGTACTGCCTGCGGCCCATCCAGAAGATCACGGTGGCGATGAACATCAGCACGCCGGGCACGCCGAACGCCACCGCCGGCCCGTAGTGCATCAGCAGCAGCGGCGCGAACAGCGAGGCGAAGAACGAACCGAAGTTGATGATCCAGTAGAACGCGTCGAAGACGACCTTGGCCTTGTCCTTGTTGCTCTGGTCGAACTGGTCGCCGCAGAACGAGACCACCAGCGGCTTGATCCCGCCCGAACCCAGCGCGATCAGGAACAGGCCGGTGTAGAACCCGGTCGCGTTGTTCTCGAACATCGCCAGGCAGGCATGACCGGCGCAGTACACCAGCGAGAACCACAGGACGGTGTTGTACTTGCCGAAATAGCGGTCCGACAGCCAGCCGCCGAGCAGCGGGAAGAAGTACACGCCGATCACGAAGGTGTGGAACACGTCCTTCGCCATCGCCTCGCGCTCGCTGCCCTGCGGCAGGTACTGCAGCAGGATCGAACTGATCAGGAACGGCACCAGGATGTTGCGCATCCCGTAGAAGCTGAAGCGCTCGCATACCTCGTTGCCGGCGATGTAGGCGATCTGCCTCGGCATCCTGCCGGATGCCGGCGTCGACGCGGGCATCGCCGTGTTCATGCGCGGATTGCTCCGATGGCGCCCGCGGCGGCAGGCGTCGGCGCGGCGGCCACGACGCGACGCCTCATTCGTGGCGATCGCGCACGAAGCGGTCGAGCAGGCGCACGCCGTAGCCGGTGGCGCCTTCGGGTCCGGTGGGCCGGGCGCCCTCGGACAGGGCCGAACCGGCCATGTCGATGTGCGCCCACGGCAAGGGCTTCGGCACCCATTGCGCGATGAACCATGCCGCCGTGCCGGACGCCGGCGTGCCGCCGGTATTGCGCATGTCGGCGATCGGCGACTTCATGCGCTTGGCATAGTCTTCCCGCAGCGGCATGCGCCACAGGAGCTCGCCACTGGCCTCGCCCGCGGCCAGCAGCTGCGCGGCGAGCGCATCGTCGCGCGAGAACAGTCCGGCGTAGTCGCCGCCCAGCGCGGTGACGATCGTACCGGTCAGCGTGGCCAGGTCGATCACCAGCGACGGTCGGTACTGACGCTGCACGTACCACAGCGCATCCACCAGCACCATGCGGCCCTCCGCGTCGGTGCTGATGATCTCGTAGGTCTTGCCCGCGGCCGTCCTGACCACGTCGCCGGGCCGGATCGCGCTGCCCGAGGGCAGGTTCTCGGCCAGCGCCGCCACCGCGACCGCGTTGACCTTCGCCTTGCGCCCGGCGAGTGCCAGCACGGCAGCGACGGATGACGCCGCGCCGGCCATGTCGCTCTTCATCCGCCACATGTCGGCCGAGGCCTTGATCGAGATGCCGCCGCTGTCGAAGGTGATGCCCTTGCCGACGAAGGCCAAGGGTGCCTGCCCGGCCTCGCCGCCCTGGTAGCTGAGCAGCAGCAGGCGCGGAGGATGCACGCTGCCCTGCCCGACCGCGAGCAGGCTGTCCATGCCCAGGCGCTGCATCGCGGGTACGTCCAGCACTTCGATCCGCAGCGGCAGCCCCTGGGCCCGCGCCTGCACGCGCGACACGAAGGCTTCGGGCGTAAGCGCGTTGGCCGGTTCGTTCACCAGGTCACGCGCGAACGCCACAGCCGCGGCCACGGGCTGCCACTGCGTGACGTAGTCGTCCGCGGCGGCGCCCCCGGCATGACTGCGGATCACCAGCGTGCGGTCGCCGGCCGGTGCGCCCTCTTCATCGGATGTGCGATACGCGTCGAAGCGGTACTGGCCCAGCGCCGCGCCGAACGCGAGCTGCGAGGCCGCGTCCGGTTCGCGTCCGTCCCACACCAGCTCGACGCGTGCCGCGCGCGACTTGCCGAAGGCCTGCGCGACGCTGCCGCCGACTTCCTGCAGCGCCAGCCGCGTCGGCGGCGCCTCGCCCAGTCCCACCACGAGCAGACGGTCGTAGCCCCCGAATCCGCGCAGGTCGAGCACGCTGTCCTTGCGCCCGCGGAAGCCTTCGGCCTGCGCAAGCCGGCGCAACGCACCGCCGCTGCGTGCGTCGATGGCCGCGAATGCGCCGTCCGCCGGCAAGCCTTCAGCGACCGCGATCGCGACGACCCCGGTGTCGGGCACGGCAGGGTCCTCGAACGATATGCGCCATGCGGCCTGGGCCTGGGCCAGCGGCATCGACATCCACAACAACAGCAGCAGCAGGCGGAGCGGCAAGCGTCTCGACATCGGGTTCACCATCTGACGGGCGGGACGGGCGCGACCCGGCCCGTGGGTCGACCGTACCGCGAGGGCGAACGGGCCTGCTAGGCGATTGTGGGCGCTTTGTATGCGGAAATCCGCATGACGCGGGGAGTGTCCAGCGCGCGGCGAGGCCCCGCGCCCTCAGTGGGCGAGCCGCGTCGACACGCGATCCGGATCGCTGGCCCGGATCCATTCCTCGGCGGTGAGCAGGTGGCGCACGTCCTCGCTTGAGGCTGCGATCCGCCGGCGCAGGCGCGACAGCTGTGCGTCCGCGGAGTCCGCCACGGGCGCGGTCTCCGGTGCGACCCTCGGCTCCATGTCCACCGATCGCACGACGGGCGTCGCCGTGGCCATCGCGCCGTGGGTCTCGGTCGCCTGCAGGCGCAGGGTGCGGCTCCCGTCCGGCCCTTCGAAGCGGACGCTGTCGGGCTGCACGTCCGCCAGGCGCCAGCCTGCCAGGGCGGCCGGCGAGTCCTCCAGCCGCACGTGCAGCGACGCCCCACCCGCGCGCGGACGCAACAGCGCCAGCCGCAGGCCGGGGGCGATCACCACGCCCGTCAGGCACAGGCCCTCGCCCGCCCACGGGCCCGCTTGAAGATCCATCGGCGGCGGCATCGGGGAGGTGACCACGTCGACCGACGCGGGCGCCGTCGCGGGCCCGCGATCCTGCGTCACGCTTGCCGGCACCGGTGGGTCGACCCGGGCCGGTCGCGGCGACGCCTGTGCGTCGGGTCCACCCGAGCCGCGCCCGCCAGGGCCTGCCGTGTCGAATGCAAACAGCCCCAGCACGCCCGCGACGCCCATGGCGAGCATCCGGGTACGCGCCCGTGTGGCGGCCGCGGGCGCAACCCGGCGAGGGCGTCGGATCATGCGCAGCCTGCGGCCGCGTCGACGGACGTCCATCGGCGCGGCAAGGCGCTACAGCCCGACCGGGTGCGTGTTGCAGGCCATGGCATCGAAGTACTGCAGGCGGTTGGGGATCGTGCCTTCGATGTAGGCGCGTTCACCGGCGGAGAGCCGGTCGTTGCGCTTGCGCAGCAGCAGCCAGGCCAGGAACGATTCGGACACGTCCTCGCGCGAAGGATTGTCCCGCGCGTACACCGAGATGTATCCCTGCCGGCCACTGCCGTCCTGCGCCTTGTCGGCGGACTGGGCGTTCTTCCACGCCTGGCTGTCCTGGATCTGCTGGCCCAGGTTGTGCGCGGCCTCGTGCACCACGATCTCGTCGTACTCCGGCTCCCCGTAGCGCGCGCGGCCGGCGTAGAGCAGCAACCCGTTGCCACCGCCGCCATAGGCCTCGTCACCTTTGTGGATGACCAGTTCGTCGACCTTGCTGCGCAGGCAGAACGGCAAGCGGCCCACCGCCGGCAGGAACTGGTCCAGCGCCTGGCGCGCGTTGGCGCTGGAGCCGAACTCGGGATTCAGGATGCCTTCGGCAGTCGCGCCATTGGGCCAGGTGACCTTGAACACGTAGGCATTGATGGTGATGTTCTTGGACACGCGTCGATCGTAGACCTTGCGCTCCTTGCGACCCTGGTAGCCCACCGAACTCGGCGCCACGCCGGTGTCGGTCCCGAGGATGCCGTGCGACAGGTTGACCGCGACGCCAGGCGCCCATTGCTCGACCTGGGCGGACGCGCGCTGGCTGGCCACGCACAGGCCGAGCCCGATGGCGAGCGCCGCCGCGACGCGCGCCAGCATCGAGCCGTCGATGGCGTTGGCGCGCCTGCGGGGCTGCCCTTGCAAGTGTGTCGTCATGTCTCCCCCCTTCTTGGTTGGATCGGAATGTCGGTCGCGGCAATGGCGCCGTGCGGCACGCGGGCCAGGTCATCGGACGCGCTGCAGGCGCGCGTCGCGGAGCCAGTGTGTGCCGGGACGCAGGGCGCGTCTTGCATCGGTTCGCGCCCGCGGACGCGCAATCGCGCACAGTCCGGCGCGCGGGACACGCGCCGGCGGCGCGACCCAGGCCTACGCGCCGTCGTCGTCTTCCAGCGCCAGTTCGTCGCTGCGCAGGCCCGAACGCGCGGCCCACAGGTACACGCCGAAGGACACCACGCCCACCAGCAGCGTGTCCCAGGGGTGCGGGATGGCGCCGATGCCGCCGAAGGTGCCGAGGTACGACACCACCATCACCAGCACGTAGAACACGATCAACCACTGCGCGCACTGCACCTGCCGCAGCAGCTTCGCGCGCCCGGCCTGCGACGGCAGCCGGTACAGCACGTAGCCGGCGAACATCAGCACCTGGAGGCCGAGCAGCCACGACAGCGTTTCCCAGCGCGACCAGTACACGATCAGCGCGGCGACGATGAACGACAATGGACCGAGCAACGCCAGCGCGCGCACCCGGAACGGCCTTGCCAGCCCCGGTGCACTGCGTCGCAGCGCGGCCACGGTCACGGGCGCCGCGGCGTAGCTGAGCATGAGCGCCGCCGAGACCACGCCGATCAGCTTCTCCCACGACGGGAACGGCAGCGTCCAGAACACCGACAGCGCGAAGCTGAGCCACAGCGCCGGGCGCGGAA
The DNA here is from genome assembly GCA_020161335.1 of Pseudomonadota bacterium. Lineage (GTDB taxonomy): Bacteria > Pseudomonadota > Gammaproteobacteria > Xanthomonadales > Xanthomonadaceae > Luteimonas. The sequence continues at coordinate 32,957 of JAIUOJ010000001.1, read as the reverse complement.
TGCCCGACTTTGCATCGACCCTGGTCAACGACTTGATGCCGATGCTGCGCGCCCAGCCGTAGATCACCCGCGGCGTCGCGCTCATGTAGATGTTGCCGGTGCCGCTGGGCGAAACCACGGCGTCGGCCACCACCAGCCACGCCAGCCAGCCCAGGCCGAGCACCAGGGCGATGTCGCGGTACGGCAGCGAGTACAGCGTGTCGATGCCGGCCCAGCCGGTCGCGACCTGCGCGGTCGGGATGCTGCCGAGGAAGGACACCTGCAGCAGCACGTAGATCGCGGTCGACAGCAGGATCGACAGGATCAGCGCGAACGGGATCGTGCGCTGCGGATCGCGCACCTCGCTGGCGACCGACACGATCGGGGTCAGGCCGAGGTAGGCGAAGATGATGCCGCCGGTCGAGATCGCCGCCTGCACGCCGGCGACGCCGTAGGGCGCGAAGCCCTGCACGCGCAGGTTGTCGCCGTCGAAGTGCGCCAGCAGCAGCACGATCACCAGCACCGGCACCATGAACTTGAACACGCTGACGATGTTGTTGGAGATCGCGAAGCTCTTCACGCTGAAGTAGTTGAGCAGGAAGAACAGCACCAGCAGCCCGAACTGCACCGCCCACCCGAGCAGCGTGGGGCTGGTGCTGCCGGCCTGGGTCAGCGACGGGAACCACGCCGCCGCGTATTGCCGGCTGGCCACGGCCTCGATCGCGATCAGGCTCGAGAACGCGATCAGGGTGATGAAGCCCATCAACGAGCCCAGCAGCGGGCCGTGCGAGTACTCCGGATAGCGCACCACGCCACCGGCACGCGGCAAGGCCGCTCCAAGCTCGCAGTACACCAGCCCCAGCAGGAACACCGCGACGCCACCGAACACCCACGACAGGATCCCCGCCGGCCCGGCCATCGACGCCACATGGCTGGCCGCGAACAGCCAGCCGGAGCCGAAGATCGACCCCAGCCCGATGAAGGTCAGGTCGGTCAGCGTGAGCGTCTTGCGGAACTTGCCTTGTGCGGCCATGGGTCACCTTGCATCGGTACGGACGGGTCGGGCGTGCGCACGACCGGGACGGCGGCGGATCGGGTCATGCAAACGGTCGGTCGATGGCCGGAGACGGCGGCGTGAACCAGCGCGCGCCGTCCTCGGTGACGTGGAAATGGTCCTCCAGGCGCACGCCGAATGCGCCGGGCAGGACGATCATCGGTTCGTTGCTGGCGCACATCCCCGGCTGCAGCGGCAGCCGGTTGCCGCGCACCAGGTAGGGCGCCTCGTGGATCGCCAGGCCGCAGCCGTGGCCGGTGCGGTGCGGCAATCCCGGCAACCGGTAGTCGCGGCCCAGTCCCGCCGCTTCCAGCACGCGCCGCGCGGCGGCGTCGATGTCCTCGCACGGCACCCCGGGGCGGACCCGCGCGAAGGCCGCGGCCTGCGCCTCGCGTTCCAGCGCCCAGATGCGCCGCTGCTGGTTGTCGGGCACGCCGAAGATGAAGGTGCGGGTGATGTCCGAGTTGTAGCCCTGCACGCTGCAGCCGGTATCGATCAGCACCAGCTCGCCTTCGCGCAGGCGTTGCACGCCGGGCAGGCCGTGCGGGAAGGCGGTGGTCGCGCCGAACTGCACGATGCAGAAGGTCGAACCGTTGTCGGCGCCGAGCGCACGGTGCGCCAGGTCGATGAAGCGCACCAGCTCGTCGCTGCCGATGCCTTCGCGGATGATGCCGGCGGCCAGGCGCAGCACCGACAGGGTCATGTCGCAGGCCTGCTGCATCAGCGCCAGCTCCGCCGGCGACTTGCACATGCGACAGCCGTCGATAATCGCGCCGGCATCGACGATGGCGGTCGCGTCCAGGTGCGCACGCAGGCCGACGTGCACCGCGAACGCAGCGCCGGGATCGAGCGCCAGCGTGCGCGCGCCGCGCTCGGCCATCGCCTGCGCCACGCGCGCATGCGGGTCCTCGTGCTCCTGCCACAGGCGCTTGCCGGCCGTGATCGCGAGCACCGCGTCGAGCGAGCCTTCCTCGAACGCCGGGCACACCAGCAGCGGATCGCCGTCGAGCGTCAGCAGCATCGCCACCAGGCGCTCGGTCGCGCGCCACGGGATGCCGGCGAAGTAGCGCAGCGACGGGCCGGCCGTCAACAGCAGCGCGTCCACGCCCTGCACGCGCATCCATCCGCGCGCCCGCTCGAGGCGCGCATCATGTTCGGCTGGCGTGATCGGTGGCGCGGGCGTCGGCCACGGCGCCAGCCGCGCGCGCGCCGACACCAGGTCGAGGTGGCCAATCTGTTGGTCGCTCACGCGCCCGCCCCGACGTCGCCGGCCTGCCAGCGTCCGTCCACCTGGCGCCAGATGCCATCGGGATTGGCGTCGCGCAGCGCCGGCGGCAGCAGCGCCTGCGGCACGTTGTCGTAGCTGTGCAGCGCGGCGAAGCGGCGGATCGTGCCCGGCATGCCGACCGAACTGAAGCCCGGATGGCTGGTGGCCGGATACGGGCCGCCATGGTTCATCGCCGGGCTCACCGCCACGCCGGTCGGCATGCGGTCGAACACGATGCGCCCCGCGCGCATCCGCAGCGGCGGAAGCAACGCCGCCGCGACCTCGTCGTCGCTGCCGTCCGCGGCGCGGTACACGGTGGCGGTCAGGCTGCCCTCGAACGCCCGCGCGATCGCCAGCGACTGCTCCGCGCCGGTACTGCGGACCAGCAGGCTGACCGGTCCGAACGCTTCGGTCTGCAGTGCCGTGGCGTCGGCGAGGAAGCTGGCGCCCTCGACCTGCAGCAGCATCGGCTGGATCCGGTAGCCGGCGCGCGCGGGGATGTCGCCGCCGGCGAGCCGCTGCGCACCGGCGACGCGCAGGGTATCGATCGCCGCCACCAGGTGGCGACGACCGTCCTCTGAAAACAGCACCTGCGCCGGTGCGGCGTCGAAATGGGCCGCCGCCGCCGCGACGAAGGCATCGCCCGCGTCGGTCGACGGCACCACCACCAGGCCGGGGTTGGTGCAGAACTGGCCGCTGCCCAGGGTGCAGGAATTGAAGAACTCCAGCGCCAGCGCGTCACCGCGCGCGGACAGCGCGCCTTCGAGCAGGAACACCGGATTGATGCTGGACATCTCGCCGTAGAATGGCACGCCGGCGGCATCGGCCTGCGCCTTCAGGGCAAGCCCTCCCGCCCGTCCGCCGGTGAACCCGACCCCGCCGATGCACGCCTGTCCCACCAGCAGCGACGCGGCGTCGTGCTCGGTGCGATACAGCATCTGCACCGTGGCGGCCGGCAGCCCGACCGACAGCAGGCTTTCATGCGCAATCCGCGCCAGCGCCAGACTGGTGCCCGGATGCAGCGGATGCACCTTGGCGATCACCGGGTTGCGCGCGGCGATCGCCGATGCGAAATCGCTCCCGGCGACGGCGTTGAACGCGAACGGGAAATTGTTCGGGCCGAACACCACGACCGGCTTGCCGAGCGGACCGAACATGGCGCGCAGGCCGCTGGCGGTATCGATCACCGGCTGCGTCCAGCTGTGTTCGCGCACCGCGCGCGCGGCCTGCCTCAGCTGGCCGGTGGTGCGCGGCAATTCGACGTCGCGCAGCCGCGGCGCCAGCGCCAGGCCGGTTTCCAGGTGCGCCAGCGCGGCGAGGCGATCCGCCTGCGCCTCGATGCCTTCGGCATAGGCGTCGAGGAATGCGGCGATGCGACGCGGGTCGGTGGCGGCGAGCGCCTCCGCGACCGCCACGGCCGCGGCCACGGCATCCTCGACCTCGCGCCCGCCGCTGACCGGATACGCGGGGCCGATCGCCTCGCCGGTGGACGGATCGTGCGCGCGCAGCTCGCCGACCGGCTCGACCGCGTCGCGCCAGCCGCCCGCCACCAGCACCGGTTCGAGCACGGACCGGCTCACAGCGCGGGGCGGGTCCGGATCCCGCGGTCGATCACGGCCAGCGCAGCGGCGCGTTCACTGCCTTCCAGCACGAGCCGCGGCGCACGCACGCGCTCGTCGCCCCAGCCCACGCACTGCTGGGTGAGCTTGATCAGCTGTACGAACTTGGGCAGCGTGTCCAGGCGCAGCAGCGGCAGGAACCAGTCGTAGAGCGCCTTCACCGCCGGATAGCCGCCGGCGCGCGCACGCTCGAACAGCGCCACCGATTCGTGCGGGAAAGCGTTGACCTGGCCGGCGATCCAGCCGGTGGCCCCCATCGCGATGCCCTCGACGATCGCGTCGTCGATGCCGGTCAGCAGCACCAGCCGGTCGCCGGAGAGTTCCTGGATCTCGGCGAACCGGCGCAGGTCGCCGGAGGATTCCTTGACCGCCTCGACCTGGGGGAACTCGCGCGCGAGTTCGGCGATCTGCGCGGCGCTGAAGTCGGTCTTGTAGGCGATCGGGTTGTTGTAGAGCAGGACCGGCAGCCCGGTGGCGCCGATCACCGCGCGCAGGTGCGCGCCCATTTCACGCCAGTCGGTGGAATAGGCATACGCCGGCAACACCATCAGCCCGCGCGCGCCCTCGGCTTCGACTGCCTTCGCCAGGCGCACGGCTTCGTCCGTGGACAGTGCGGCGATGCCCGGGATCACCGGGGCGGTGTCGCCGAGCGCGCGCACCAGGGTGCGCACGATCGCCACCTTTTCCTCGAACGACAGGGTCGCGCTTTCCCCCAACGATCCGAGTGGGACCACGCCGATGCAGCCGGCCTCCACCTGCCAGCGCGCATGCCGCGCGAGGAAGTCGTGGTCGACCTCGCCGTCGGCGGTGAAAGGGGTGGTCAGTGCAGGAATGACACCCTGCCACATGGTCTTGCTCATTTCGCGACTCCTGGGGATGGGTTCGCCGGATCGTCCTGGCCAAAGCCGGCCAGCACCTCCAGCGACACGGGAAAAACCGGTGGGCGCAGGCCACCGCGGCGGACGCGACGCAGCTCCGCCAGCGCGGTGCCGCAGACGCGGCCCTGGCAGGCGCCCATGCCGCAGCGCGTGGCCAGCTTGGCCTCGCGCCCCTGCATGTGTTCGGGGATCGCCGACAGCGGCACGTCCTCGCAACGGCACAGGATGGTGTCGTCGTCGGCCAGCGCGCGCACGTGGTCGCCCAGCGCGAACCGGCGCTGCAGATCAGCGGCGAAGCGGCGTGCACGGCGCCTGCGCGGCCACAGTGCGCGCGCGGCGTCGAGCGCGGCGACGGCGACATGGCCGGCGATCGCGCCTTCGACCTCGGCGCAGTCGAGGCCGCCGATGCCACAGGCTTCGCCCGCGGCCAGCACGCCCTCGACGGAGCTGCGCTGCCAGTCGTCGACCATGACCCGGGGATGCGCGCCGTCGTAGGCCAGTTCGCAGCCCAGCGACTGCGCGAGCTCGACGTTGGGCACCAGCCCGAAGCCGCAGGCAAGCTGGTCGCATTCGACGGTCTCGATGGCGCCATCGAGGCTGACCTGCACCGCACGCAGCCGGTCCTCGCCGAACGCGCGCAGCACATGGCTGTTGCAGCGGTAGGGCGTGCGCCACAGCGCGGCGCGGATCGCCGCCGCCTGGCGCGCCTTGCCTGGCCAGCGCCAGAGCCCGGCGGCGAACGCGGCCACCTCGGCCAGCGGCGCCTGTTCAAGGATCGCCAGCACCTGCGCGCCGTGCGCACGCAGGGTGTTGCCGGCGGCGAGCAGCAGCGGCCCCGTGCCCGCCAGCAACACGCGCTTGCCGCGCAGTGGCCAGCCCTGCTTGGCCAGCGCCTGCGCGCCGCCCGCGCCGGTGACGCCCGGCAGCGTCCAGCCGGGAAACGGCAGCAGCAACTCGCGCGCGCCCGTGGCCAGCACCAGCGCGGCGTGGTGCAGTTCCACCGCGTCACCGTCGACATGCACGAACAGCGTGCCCTTCATCGCCGCGACCGCTTCGGAACGCATCAGCAGCGTGGTGTCCGGCGAGGCGCGCAGCGCTGCCTGCAGGGCCAGGGAGCGCGCCGGCATGCCGTGCATGACGTCGTTGCGCCAGACCTGGCCGCCGGGCCTGGGCTGCGGATCGAGCAGCACCACGCGCGCGCCGGCGGAGGCGGCGGCACGCGCGGCGGACAGGCCCGCGGGGCCGGCGCCGACCACCGCGACGTCGCAATCGAGGCGCCGCTCAGCCATCGGTCACCACCACCATGCCGTTGGCGGCCGGCACCAGGCAGGTGCGCCGCTGGGCGTGGCCGTCGATGGTCGCCCGGCATTCGAAGCAGATGCCCATGCCGCACAGCGGCGCGCGCGGCTGGCCCAGGACCGACCGGCGTCCGCCCGCGCCCGCGTGCGCGATCGCCGCCGCCACGCTGGTGCCACGGGCGACCGTGACCTCGACCCCGTCGATGACGAGGCACACGTTGGCCGGCGCGACGGCGCTCGCGGTCACGCCACGCTCCGCGCCGGGTCGTACGCGGCCGGATCCAGCGCCGGGCGATGGCCGTCGATCAGGTCGAACAACAGGCGCGCGGTGCCGGTCGCGGTGGTGACGCCGAGCCCTTCATGGCCGGCGGCAACCCACACGTCGCGGCGGCCCGGGACGGCGCCGATGTACGGACGGCCATCGGGCGTACTCGGGCGTTGCCCGGTCCAGGCACGGATCGCCTGCAGCTGGCGCAGGGCCGGCAGGAAGCGGAACGCACGCTGCAGCATGCGCCGCAGGACCACCGGATTGATCTCGCGTCCGGTCGCACCGCGCTCGCGCGACGAGCCCACCAGCAGCTGTCCGGTCGGCCGCGGCTGCACGTTGAACGCCACGCTGGTCTCGGCATCGCCGTGCGCGCTGTCGGCGTAGCCCAGCTCCAGCACCTGGTGGTGCAGCATGCCGGGATGGCGGTCGGTGACCACGAGGTGGCCACGACGCTGGTGCATGCGCAGCTCCGGCACCAGGGCGCTGGTCGCGCCGCCGGTGGCGAGCAGCACCGGACCGTGCAGGCGCGTGCCGCGGTCGAGCTGCACGCCATCCGGATGCAGGCGCAGCGCCTGGCGGCCCGCATAGAGCCGCGCGCCGGCGGCGACGCAGCGTTCGACCAGCCAGCCGGCGATGCGCGGCGGATAGACCACGGCTTCGTCGCGCACGCGCATGCCGCCGCACAGGTCGTGGGCCAGCGTCGGTTCGAGTTCGCGCAGCGCGGCCGGATCGACGCGCTCGGCGCGCACGCCGACCTGGCCCAGGCGCGCGATCCGCGCTGGGATCGCGTCGTACTCGGCTTCGCTGGCCGCCACCCACAGCGTGCCGCAACGCCGGAACTCGGCCTGCGGCAGGTCTTCGTAGCCATCCCACAGCCGCAGCGAGTAGCGGCTCAATGCCAGCTCGGCGGGATCCTCGTCCATCGCCACCAGGTGCCCCATCGCTGCCGCCGTCGCGCCGCCGCCGACCACGCCGGCCTCGACGATCGCCACCTTGCGCCCGCTGGCGACCGCCAGGTCGGCGCAATGCGCGCCGATGATGCCGGCGCCGACGACGATGAGGTCGTAGCTGCGCACCCTAGGCCTCCTTGCGGATGCCCCAGGCGAACGGGTCGTCGTGTTCGATCAGGATCTCGGCGCTGCCGGTGACCCAGGCGCGCCCGGTGATGCGCGGCAGCACGCCGCGCTCACCGATGCGGAACACGCCTTCGAACGTGCTGCCGAGAATGCCCTGCTGCAGCCAGGACTGGCCCTCGCGCAGCTGGCCGTCGGCGTGCAGGCAGGCCAGCTTGGCGCTGGTGCCGGTGCCGCAGGGAGAGCGGTCGTAGGCGCCGCCGGGGCACATCACGAAGTTGCGCGCGCCCGAACCGTCGGGCGCGTAGCCGCTGACCTCGATGTGGTCGATGATGCCGTCGTCGTCGCCGCGGATCCCCGCCGCGTCGATCGCCCGCTGCACCGCCAGCGTGAATGCGCTGAGCTCGGGTTCGTGCGCCAGGTCGAGCGGCGCCGGCGAGTGCCCGGTGATGAAGAACCAGTTGCCGCCCCAGGCGATGTCGCCGACCACGCGGCCGTGGCCGGGCACGTCGACCGCGACGGCGGCGGCCGCGCGATAGCTCTCCACGTTGTCCACCGACACGCGGCCGTCGTCGTGCAGCTCCACGCCGACCACGCCGACCGGGGTCTCGATGAGGTGCGCGCCCGGCGCGATCCGCCCGAGGTGCCACAGGGTGCGGGTGAGGCCGATCGTGCCGTGACCGCACATGCCGAGGTAGCCGACGTTGTTGAAGAAGATCACCCCGGCGCAGCAGCGCGGATCGACCGGCGCCTGCAGCAGCGCGCCGACGACGGTGTCGGAGCCGCGCGGCTCGCAGGCGATCGCGCTGCGCCACCGGTCGAAGTATTTCCGGAAGCGCGCGCGACGTTCCGCAAGGCTGTCCGTGCCGAGGTCCGGGAAGCCCGACAGCACCACGCGGGTAGGCTCTCCGGCCGTGTGCGAATCGATGACCATGACTGTCTGCATGGCCCATTGTGGTTGCCGGCCTTCGCCGCGGACTAGCACGCCATCGGTGGGATCGATGCGGAAATCCGCATAAAGACGGCGACCGTACGGCGCCGTGTCGCGGCCCGCGGGCCGCCGGCCGCAAGCCGCGTCGGCAGGCCCGCGGCAAGCGCCCGGGCCCTGTCGCCGCGGGCGTCTACGGGGCGTCCGGCGCGGTCGCGCGCGGGACTTCGCGCGTGATCAGTTCGGCAAGGAAGAAGCGGCGCACCGCGCGATGGAACTCCGGCGTGCGCACCGAGTGGCCCACGTTCGGCAGGACCAGCAGTTCATAGGGCTTGCCGGCCTTGTCCAGCGCCGCCGCCAGGGTGAGCGTGGTTCCGATCGGCACGTTGTCGTCGAGGTCGCCATGCACCAGCAGCAGCTTGCCCTGCAGGCGATCGGCATAGGTGGCGTTCGAGTTCGCCGCCCATACCGATTCATCGGGCAGGCCCATCTGCATCTCCGGCCACCAGGCCTTGACCATGCGCAGCTGATGGTTGCCCGACTGCGACACGCCGGCCACGTAGATGTCGGGACGCCGCACCATGAAGCGGAAGGTGTCGTAGCCGCCGGAGGACCCGCCGATCGCGCCGACGCCACGGTCGATGTCCATGGACGGATAGCGCGCCTGCATCTGCCGCAGCATGCCCACGTGGTCGTCGACGCCCACCGCGTGCAGGTTGCGGAAGGCCTGCATGCGGAACGCACGGCCGCGGCCGAGGGTGCCCGGCGCGTCGATCGTCACCACGATCGCGCCGAGCTGGGTGAGCGCGCTCTGCATCCCGGCGATGTTGGCGGCGTAGTCGCCGCGGAAGCGGTGCCGCGTCGGCCCGGTGTAGATGTGCTCGATCACCGGATAGCGGTGCGTCGGGTCGAAGTTGCGCGGGCGGAAGATGGTAGCGTACAGCGGCGTCTTTCCGTCCGTCGCCAGGCCCTGGAACACTTCCGGCACGCGGAAGCCGTCGGCCAGCAGCGCCGAGGGATCGGCACGCCCCAGCTCCAGCGCGGTGCGGCCGTCGCGCGTGCTGCGCAGCACCGTCAGCGGCGGCTGCGAGGGGCTCGACATCCGGTCGAGGAACCACTGCCCGTCCTTCGACACCTCCACCTCGTGGTTCAGCGGCTCCGGCGTCAGCCGGAGCAGGCTGCCGTCGAGGCCCACCCTGTACAGGTGGTCGTAGTATGGGTTCTCGCCGGGCTCGCGGCCCTTGCCCGTCACCAGGATGCCGTCGGGCGACGCGTGGAGCAGCGCGCTGATTTCCCAATCGCCTTCGGTCAGGCGCCTGCCGCCGGCAGGATCGCTGCCATCGGGCACCAGGTACAGCTGCGCCCAGCCGCTGCGCTCGGACACCAGCACGGTACCGCCCAGCTCCGGCTGCGGCCGGATCACGGTGGATGCGGCGGTGACGTTGGGTTCGAGCGCCTCGCGGACGCGGACCTGCCCGCGCCCGGTGGCGGGATCGACCTCGAACAGCGTGTTCTCGCCCTGCCCGCGCGAGGCCCATTCGTAGAAGATCCGGCCGTTGTTCCACGACAGTTTCGGCGGCACCGGGAACACCATCTGCAGCACCGGCACGTCGAGGTCGCGCACGGTGCGCGTCGATGCATCGACCAGGATCGGCTGCAGCAGCGGTACCTGCGCCTCGCCGGCATTGGGATACACGTAGTTGAACGTGCGCGCCGGGCCGCCGCCGGGCGGTTGCGTCTGCACGCCCTCGTGGATCCTGGCGCCGTTGCGGTCGAGGCGGTAGGTCAGCACGTGGCGGCTGTCGGGCGACCACTCGGCCTCGATCCGCATCGGCGGCAGGTCGCTGCCGGCTTCGGCCTGCTGGCTGAAACGCGGGTAGTTGGTGGCATAGCGGCGGTCGTAGTTGCCGTCCTTGGTGAGTGCCGTTTCGCCGGCTTCGTCGCGCAGCCACAGGTTGTAGTCGCGCACGAACAGGCGCGAACGGCCATCGGGCGAGACCAGTTCCCGTGGCGGCGCTTCCCGTGGCTGCACCGACGCCTGGCCCGTGGCGAGGTCGTAGGCCCACTGGCGCGAGTCCCCGAGCGCCGCGCCGGAGAAGGGATCGGGCGCACGGCCGCCGTCGCCGACCGCCAGCACCAGCCGTTGCCGGGCCGGCAGGTAGCGCACCAGTCGCGGCGCACCGGCAGGCGCCCCCGCCGCGGAGAGCGCGGCCCGCAGCGTGGCCTCGTCGACCAGCAGGCGCGTGGCGCCCTGCACCGGGTCGGCGAGCCGGAACTCGCCGTGCTCGAGCGGTCCCGTGCGATAGGCCACCTCGCCGCCATCGCCTGCGAACGAGGCCTGCAGGTCGAGGTCGACGACCAGGCCATGCGCCTCCGGCGCGAAGTAGCGCGCGAACGCGGCGTCCAGCTCGGCAGTGCGCGCGTCGTCCCGTGCGGCCGCGCCGCCCATCGCAAGCCCGAACAGCAAACCCAGGCCCACGGCGTACGCCGCGACGATCGACCCGCGACGACGAGCAGACTTACGAACTTCGTGCATGGCGCGTGGCCTCCGGTGACAGGATGAAGTCGACCACCTTGTCGGCGTGCAGCCGGGTGGTGTCGAACAGCGGCAGCGCGAAGTCGCCGGCTGCGAAGACCAGGGGCAGCTCGGTGCAGCCGAGGATGATGCCGCCGGCGCCCGCGGCACGCAGCGTGTCCATCTGCGCCAGCAGGAAGGCGCGGCTGTCGTCGCCGAGCCGGCCAAGCGCCAGCTCCCGCTGGATGATCGCGTGGATCCGTTCACGCGCCGCGGCCGGCGGCACCAGGGTGTCGATGCCGTAATGCGCGGACAGCCACTTGGCGATGTAGCCATCCTCCATCACGTAGCGCGTCCCCAACAGTCCGACGTTGCCGACGGCGGCGGCGCGGATCGCCTCGCCGGTGGCATCGGCGATGTGCAGCACCGGCACGCGCAGCCCGGCGGCGACGCCGGGATACACCTTGTGCGGCGTGTTCGCGCAGAACGCCACCGCCTCGACGCCGGCCGCCTGCAGGCGGCGCGCGGAACGCAGCAGGATCCGTTCGATCTGGTCCCACCTGCCTGCGGCCTGCAGGCGGTGGATGTCGTGCTGGTCGAGGGTGTCGAGCAGGATCGGCGGGTTGGTGTTGTTGCCGAAGTGCGCGTTCACCGCCTGGTTGATGTGGCGGTAGTACTCCGCGCTGGCATGCCACGACAACCCGCCGATCAAGCCGACGCTTCTCATCCGTCGGTCCCCTCAGAACTTCTGCGTGTACTTCATGTAGATGAAACGGCCGATGTCGAAGCCGCCATAGTAGGCGAAGGTCGATCCCGGCGCGCTGTACATCACCGGCCCGTAGTGCGCGAACACGTTGTTGGCGCCCAGCGCGATGCTTGCATCCCACGACGTCTTCCAGCGTACCTGCACATCGTGGAACGCATTCGACCCGGTGTGGTTGAGCCGCGACAACGCCGACTCCACGCCCTGGCCCGGCAGGTTGCCGGTCGGGCGGTAGCCGATGTCGTTGCACTCCAGGTGCGGCTCCATGATCGTGGTGATGAAGTAGGTGCACGGCTCGGACAGGCCGGAGTAGTAGCGCGTGCTCCAGCTGGCACCGAAGTTGCCGTACTCCCAGTTGAGGTTGGCGAGGGCACGCACGCGGAAGTTGGCGTCCTCGCCGACGTTGGACAGCGCCCGCCGGGGGGTGTTGCTGGACAGGTTGTAGTTCTTGGCCAGGTAGGCGGTGTTGAGCGAGGCCACGAAGTTGCCGATGCGCGTCGCCGGCAGGCGATAGCGCAGGTTGACGTCATAGCCCTCCACCTTGCGGAAGCCGGCGTTGGTGCTGGAGAAGGTGAGCTGCGAGATGTAGCCGCGCGCCGGGTCGCGGGTGAACGAGGTGCCGGCGGTGGGCTGGCAGCGGCTGGTGATGCCGAGCACGTAGCAGTCGTTGAGGATGTTGTTCGGGCTGTCGTCGACGATCGTGTTCTCGATCCGGATCTTCCACCAGTCGACGGTGACGCTGAAGCCCTCGATGAACTTCGGGCTCCAGACCACGCCGATGGTCTGCGACTTCGCCGTCTCCGGCAGCAGGTCGGGATTGGACGTCCCCAGGAACGGGACCCCGGTCGCCGCCGTGGCCTGTCCGACCGGCTGCAGGTTGGCGCCCAGCTGGCGGAAGGTGGGCGCCAGCGCGCCGAGGTCGCGGGCGCAGTTGGCCCGGGTGGTGGCGTTGGTCGCGGCGCTGCCGAACACGGTGTCGCAGGGATCGCTGTACTGCGGGAAGGTGGTCGAACCGCCGCCATGCAGGTCGGCGATGGTCGGCGCCCGGAACCCGTCCGCCACCGTGGCGCGCACCAGCAGCGTGTCGTTGGGCCGCCAGCGCAGGCCGAACTTGCTGTTGGTGGTTTCGCCGAAGGTGTTGTAGTCGGAGAAGCGCGTGGCGAGGCTGAAGCTCAGTTCCTTGGCGAACGGCAGGCCGGACAGGATCGGCAGCTCCATCTCGACATACGCTTCGTTGAGGCTGTAGCTGCCGCGCGTCGGGCCGGCGGAGAGCGCCGACACCTGGCCCAGGGTGGACACCAGCGCCGGGATGAAGTCACCGGTCTCGACGCGGCGTTCCACGCCCGCGGCGATGCCGATCTCGCCGCCGGGCAGGCTGAACAGCGTGGTGGCGACGTTGGCCACGAAATCCTTGGTCTCGGTCCGGCCGCTGTTGGTGAACGGCTGGAACAGGTAGTCCTGCAGCTCGCGGTTGTTGGTCAGGCCGCCGGGGCCTTCCACCCCCATCGGCAGGAACGGATTGAACGGCACGCACTCGCTGAACGCGATCGGTGCCGCAGCCGTGCCGCATTGCACCTGGCCCTGGCCGTTGAGGAAGGACGGGCCGACCGCGCGCTGCAGGTTGATGGTGTTGAGGTGGCCGTAGCCGATCTGCTCGTTCTCGCTGCGCGTGTACAGCGCGCCCACGTCCCAGTCGACGTGGCGGGAGCCCCAGCTGGCGGTGCCGCTGACGATCGACGACAGGCGCCGCGTCGTCAGGGTCCGGTCCCACTGCCGCGGGATCTCGGAGGTCTGCCGCGTCCAGGTGGTCAGCGTGGCGCCGGTGGGATTGAAGTAGCTGTTGGCCGACATGCCCGGGCGCGTGGGCTCCCAGTTGGTCGGCGGGCCGGGCGTGCCGCCGAGCGTGGCCACGCCGTTGCGCGTGCTGTAGAGCAGGTTGGTGCGCCAGGCGATGCTGTCGGTCAGGTCGAACTTGAAGTCCGCGAACACCGAACGCGTCGCCATCGGCATGCGCAAGGTGAAGCCGTCGCGGCCGTTGATCTTGTGCAGGGTCGAGCCCGGCACGCAGCCGTCGATGGTGGCACCGGCGCTGGGCAGGCAGCTCCCGGTGTTCATGTCCTGGCGGATGTAGTCGTTGATGTTGCGCGGGTTGCCGCCGGGCCGCAGCACCACGCGCGTGCCGTTGGGAAGGCCGGGCACGCGGTTGGTCGCGGTGGTGGTGAAGCCGCCGATGTTCGCCGCCCAGTTGTCGGTCGGGTGCAGGTACGAACGCGGGTAGGCGCTGAACTCGCGGTCCGACGCCAGCACCGCGTCCTCGTTGGAGGCCTCGGCGCCGACCGTCAGCGCGTAGCGCTCGCCGGTATGGCCGAACACGAAGCTGCCCTTCTTGATCGTGCCGTCGCCCTGGCCGTACTGGCCGAGGTAGGTATCGACGATGGCACCGTCGAAATCGGTGCGGGTGATGATGTTGATGACGCCGGCGATCGCATCGGAACCGTAGATCGAGGACGCGCCGTCCTTGAGGATCTCGATGCGCTCGACGGCCGCGGCCGGGATCAGCGACAGGTCGGCGAAGCCCTGCACGGAGGTGCCCATGCGCTGGCCGTTGACCAGCACCAGGCTGCGCTGCGGGCCGAGCCGGCGGAGGCTGGCGTAGTTGCCGCCGACGTCACCGGTGCCACCGGCATTGGCGGTGGCGCGGGTATTGGGCGGGGTGCCCATGGCCGGGTCGTTCTGGAGGATGTCGCCGACCGTCTGGAAGCCCTGTTTCTCGATCTGCGCGCGGTCGATCAGGGTGATCGGCTGCGCGGTCTCGACGTCGACCTGGCGCAGCCGCGAGCCGGTCACGCGCACGCCGTCGAGGTCGGTCGGTTGCTTGTTCGTCGTCGTGGCCGTCGCCTGCCCGTCCTGCGCGATGGCGGACGCCGGCAATGCGGCCAGGCACGTGCCCGCGCCCAGTGCCAGCAAGATGGCGCCGTGCAGTCGGTTGGTCCTGTAGGTTTGCATGAGCTTTGCCCCCGTTCGTATTGTGATGCGGAGTCCGTCTGTCCCGCCGCCGCGAACTCCGGCCACAGGACACCCCTCCCGTTGCCCTTGCAGTGTCGGCAAGCGGATGACCATGCGTCTTGTGTCCAATTCCGGAAATGGGTGCGGAAATCCGCACAATGGAAGAATTCCTGCGCGCTCCGTTCCAGTTCGCCGGCGCCGGATGCGCGCCACGGGCGCGGACGACAGCGCTGCCAGCGGATCGGCCGCCTCGCGCCTTGTGCCGATTTCCGCATCGACCGGGCGCATCGCGTGCTAGACCGCGCCGGGAAGGGCCGCCGATACTCCGGACACTGGCGACCCATCACCGGTGCCGCCCGGTGCGTGTCTCGCGACGCCATTCGTGGCGCGCCCGGCATGCGGCCGTCGGCCCCGGACACGTGCAGAGGAGACGTCCATGCGAGCCCCCTTGTTCCCCAGGCGCCTGCTGCCCGCGATCGCCGCCTGCGCGCTGCTGGTGATGCCCGCGGCCTGGTCGCAGGCGACGATCGACACGGCCGCGGGCCCGGTAGCCGCAAGCCCGGCGGCCGCGGCACGTCCGAACATCGTGCTGATCTCGCTCGACGACCTCAACGACTGGATCGGACCCCTGCGCGGCCACCCGCAGGCGCGCACGCCCAACATCGACCGTTTCGCGCAGCGCGCGGTCAACTTCGCCCGCACCTACACCGCGTCGCCTTCGTGCAACCCCTCGCGCACCGCGTTGCTCTCGGGGCGCGCGCCGTACCGCACCGGCATGTATTCCAACTACCAGAGCTGGCGCCAGGTGCTGCCCGACGAGGTGATGTTGCCCGAATACTTCCGCAAGGCCGGCTACTGGACCGGTGGCGCCGGCAAGATCTTCCACAACAACCAGCCCGACCCGCGCTCCTGGCACGAGTTCTACCCCTCGCTCACGCAGCAGATGCCCAAGTACCAGCAACCGAAGCAGGACGGTTCGGTCACCGCGTCGATGTCCGACGACCCGGCCACGCCGATCAACATGCCCATGTTCGAGAACATGTATACCGCGTTCGACTGGGGCCCGATGGACGTGCCGACCGAGGAGACCGGCGACTACACCTCGCTGCGCTGGGCAATCGACAAGCTCGATGCGCTGCCCACCGGCCAGCCCTTCCTGCTCGCGCTGGGCGTGTACCGGCCGCACAACCCGTGGTACGTGCCGCGCAAGTATTTCGACATGTTCCCGCTGGAGACGGTGCAGCTGCCGCCAACGCTGGAGAACGACCTCGACGACATCCCCGAGCGCGGCTGGGAACTGGCGCACCGCGGCGGCAACTACCACAAGCACGTCACCGAATCGCACAACGAACGCCAGGTGGTGCAGGCCTACCTCGCCTCGATCGCCTATGCGGATGACCTGTTCGGGCAGATGATCGACGCGATCGATGCCAGCCCGCACGCCGGCAACACCATCATCGTGCTGTTCTCCGACCACGGCTGGGGCTTCGGCCAGAAGCAGCATTGGCGAAAGTTCGCGCTGTGGGAGAACATCCTGCGCACGGTGATGATGGTCGACGTCCCGCCCGGCGCGTCCGCCACCCTGCCCGCGGGCTCGGTGCGCGGCGGGCGCGTGGACAGCCTGACCTCGCTGATGGACCTCTTCCCCACCCTCACCCAGCTCGCCGGCCTGCCGGCCAAGCCGGGCATGGATGGCCACAGCCTGGTGCCGCTGCTCGCCGATCCGATGGCGAAGTGGGATTACCCCGCGATCTCGACCTACGACTACAACGAGTTCTCGATCCGCAGCGGCAGCCTGCACTACATCCGCTACATCGATGGCTCCGAGGAGTTCTACGACCTCGCCACCGATCCGCTGGAATGGCACAACCGCGCCGACGATCCGCGCGCGGCTGCCGACAAGGCGCGGCTGGCGGCGATGATCCCGACCGACGCGGCGCCGCTCGGCCCACTGGTGAAGCTGATGCCGCACCACATCCCACCGTTCGCCTCCGTCGAGGAGTACCGCGCCTACAAGGCGAGGACGCCGCGCGAGAAGCCCGCCCCCTGATGCCCGCGCCCGCCGCCACGCCGCGCATGCGTCCCGGTCGCCACCGGGACCGCGCGCTGCTCGCCGCGAGCCTGCTGCTGACCGCCTGCGGGCAGGAGCCGGCGCCCGCGGCCACACCCGCGGCCGATGCGGTCGCGGCGGCACCGGCGAACGCGCATGCGGCGCGCTGCATCGTCCCCGATGGCGGCACCGTCTGGATCCCGGGCGGACATTTCGACATGGGCTCGGACCAGGCCTATCCCGAAGAGGCGCCGGTCCGCGCGACCGATGTGGCCGGGTTCTGGCTGGAACGCCATGAAGTCACCAATGCGCAGTTCGCGCAGTTCGTCGCCGCCACCGGCTACGTCACCGTCGCCGAGCGCCCGGTGGACCCGGCCGCCTACCCGGGCGCGCCGCCGGAGATGCTGCAGCCCGGGTCGGCGGTGTTCACGCCGCCACGCGCCGATGGCCCGGCCGCGCTGGACTGGTGGTCCTACGTGCCGGGCGCCTACTGGCGCAAGCCGCAGGGCCCCGATGGCCCGGACGCGCAGCCGGCCGATCCGGTGGTGCACGTCGCCTTCGAGGACGCGCAGCGCTACGCGCAGTGGCGTGGGGGTCGCCTCCCCACCGAGGCCGAGTGGGAATTCGCCGCGCGCGGCGGGCAGCCGCCGTCGATGCGCCAGCCCGGTAACGCCAACACCTGGCAGGGCGCCTTCCCCGAGTTCAACAGCGGCGACGACGGCTACGTCGGGCTTGCGCCCGCCGGCTGCTTCGCCGCGAACGCCTACGGCCTGCACGACATGATCGGCAACGCCTGGGAGTGGACCGGCGACCGTTACGCCAGCCAGGCGCAGATCGCACCCGGCAACCCCGACGCGCGCGCGCCCGAAGGCGACGGCCCGGTCGCGATCATCAAGGGCGGCTCGTACCTGTGTTCGCCCGACTACTGCCGCCGCTACCGCGTGACCGCCCGCGCCGGGCAGGACGTCGGCCTCGGCACCAGCCACATCGGCCTGCGCCTTGCGTTCGACCGGCCGCCGCCCGCGGGCGGCTGACCCGGCAGGAACGCGTCCGCGACGCGCATGGCCCACGCCATCGACAGGAGTGCCCGCATGACCGATGTCCCGCGCCGACGCCCCCGCATCGCCCTCGCCTGCGCGCTGCTGCTGGCCGGCCTCGCCGCCGGGCCGGCCGCCGCCGCGGACGACAATGCCGCGGATGCCGCGCTGCGCGCGATCTACGACGCCGAATGGGCCTGGCGCCGCGAGCAGGCGGACGACGAGGACCCGAACGCCGACGTCCAGCCGGACCGGTTGCCGCGCGTGGACGCGGCCACCCAGCAGCGCCGGCTGGCGTACTGGACGACGGTGCTGGAACGGCTCGACGCCATCGACGTCGCCGCGCTGTCCGCCGAGGAACGCATCAACGCACGCATCTTCCGCACCCTGGTCGAGGCGCAGGCCAACGACATCCGCTTCCGCACCTACGAGGCGCCGTTCACCGCCAACAACTTCTTCTGGGCGAGCATCGTCCCGCGTGCCGGGATCACCGATGCCGCGGGCTATCGCCGCCAGATCGCGCGCATGCGCGACGTGCCGCGCTATTTCGACGAACAGATCGCCAACATGCGCGCGGGGCTGGACCGCGGCTTCTCGCTGCCGAAGGTGGTGCTGGACGGGCGCGACGCCACGGTCGTGCCGTTCACCGTCGCCGGCGAGGACAATCCGCTGTACGCGCCGTTCCGGCGCATGCCGGCGCAGATCCCGGAGGCCGAGCAACGCCAGCTGCGCGCCGAGGCGATGGCCGCGATCGGCGACGCCGCCGTACCGGCCTACCGCACGCTGCTGGCCTTCCTCCGCGAGGAATACGTCCCGCGCGCGCGCACGACGCTCGGCGCCTCGGAGCTGCCCGACGGCGCGGCCTACTACCAGGCGATGCTGCGCAAGTTCACCACCCTGGACATGACCCCGGCGCAGATCCACCAGGTCGGGCTGGACGAGATGGCGCGCATCCGCGGCGAGATGGACGCGATCATCCGCCAGGTCGGCTTCCGCGGCAGCTTCGCCCAGTTCCTCGAGTTCCTGCGCACCGACCCGCAGTTCTACGCCACCACGCCGGACGAACTGCTCGGCCGGGCCTCGCTGGTGGTGATGCGCGCGAACGGGCAGCTGCGCCACGTGATCGGCACCCTGCCGCGCTACCGCCACGGCCTGGTCGCGATCCCGGCGGAGATCGCGGCGACCAACACCGGCGGCCGTGGCGGCCTGCAGAACTGCATGTTCAACACCTACAACCTGCCGGCGCGACCGCTGTACACGTTGCCGGCGCTGGCCCTGCACGAATGCACGCCCGGCCACAGCTTCCAGTTCGCGCTGGCGCTGGAGGCGCCGGCAAGACCGCCGTTCCGGCAGCAGGCGAAGTTCTCCGGCTACATCGAAGGCTGGGGCCTGTACACGGAATGGCTGGGGGTGCAGATGGGGATCTACCAGACCCCCTACGAGGATTTCGGACGCCTGACCTACGAGGCCTGGCGCGCGGCGCGGCTGGTGATCGACACCGGCATCCACGCCTTCGGCTGGAGCCGCGAGCGCGCCATCGCCTACCTGCGCGACAACACCGCGCTGGCCGAGCACGAGATCGTGACCGAGGTCGACCGCTACATCGGCCAGCCCGGGCAGGCGGCCGCCTACAAGCTGGGCGAACTGCAGATCCGGCGGCACCGCGCCGAGGCCGAGGCGGCGCTGGGCCCACGCTTCGACCAGCGCGCCTTCCACGATGCCTTGCTGGCGATCGGTCCGGTTCCGCTGCCGGTTCTCGAAGAGTCCATGAAGCGTTTCATCGAGGACCAGCGCGTCGCGCCGGCACGTTGAGCCCGCGCGCGCCGCCCGGATGCAGCGAGGCGGCGGCGGGCTGCGTCCGGCGCCGGCGCGGGGACGCGATGGGCGCATGATCCCACTTGCCCACCCGTGCCCTCAGGAGCCGCCGCCATCGCCATCCAGCTACCCCCGGACGAACTGCAGAACCTGTTCGACGCCCTGCCCAACGTGGTCTTCTTCATCAAGGACCGCGAATGCCGCTATACCCACGTCAACGCGACGCTGCTCCAGCGGCTGGGCCTGAAGCAGCGCGGGGACCTGGTCGGGCGCACGTCGCTGCAGGTGTTCCCGTCGCGGCTGGGCGAGACCTACCTGCTCCAGGACCAGCGCGCGCTGCAGGGCGAGGTGATCGAGGACCAGCTGGAACTGCACCTGTATCCCAACCGCGCCGCCGGCTGGTGCCTGACCTTCAAGCGGCCGCTGTACGACGGTGGCCGCGTGGCCGGCGTGATCGGCATTTCGCGCGACCTCGGCCTGCCCGACAGGCAGCATTCCTCGTTCAACCGGGTGGAATCGGCGCTCAAGCACATGCGCGCGAACTACGGCGCGCCGTTGCGGGTGCAGGCGCTGGCCGAGATCGCCGGGGTGTCCGTGGCCCAGCTTGAGCGCCAGTTCAAGCGCGTGTTCCAGCTCACGCCGCAACAACTGCTGACCAAGCTGCGGATCGAGGAAGCGATGCGCCTGCTGCGCACCGGGGCCAGCATCGCCGACATCGGCCAGTCCTGCGGCTTCTCCGACCAGAGTGCGTTCTCGCGCCAGTTCAAGATGGTGGTGGGAATGCCGCCGAAGGAATACCGCGCGCTGCTCATGCGCAGCCACTGAGCGCGCGCTTCAGGCCTCCGCGGCCGGCAGGTCGACACGGATCGAGAGGCCGCCGAGCCGCGGCGAAGCCGCCAGGGTGACCACGCCGCCGTGGGTCGCGGCGACTTCGCGCACGATCGCCAGGCCCAGGCCGCTGCCGTCGTGGCCGCTGCCGAGGATGCGGTAGAAGCGGTCGAACACGCGGTCGCGGTCCGCCTCGGGGATGCCGGGTCCGCTGTCCTCGACCGTGATCGTGGCGACGCCACCGGCGTGCGCGGTGCGCACGTCGATGCGCCCGCCTTCGGGCGTGTAGCGCACGGCGTTCTCGACCAGGTTGCGCACCAGCAGGCCCAGCGCGACCTCGTCGCCGCGCACCTGCGCGTCGTCCAGCCCCAGCGACAGCGCCTGCCGCTTGCGCTCGGCCAGCGGGCGCAGGTCCTCCAGTTCGGTCCGCACCAGCGCATCGAGGCTGAGCCGCGCGCGCGCGACCGGGCCTCCGGCGTTCTCGGCACGGCTCAGCGACAGCAGCTGCGCCGCCAGCCGTTCGACGCGGCCGATGCTGTCGGCGAGCTGGCGCTGCGATTCGATGCGCTCGTCCGCGTCGCCGGCGTCGCGCACGTTGCCCGCGTGCACCTTGAGCGCACTGATCGGGGTGCGCAGCTCGTGCGCGGCGTCCGCGACGAAGCGCCGCTCGCGGGTGAGCGCGACGTCGAGCCGGCCCAGCAGCCCGTTGATCGCGTCGACCAGGCCGCGCGCCTCGCGCGGCGCCGTCGCCGGATCCAGCGGCGCCATGCGTTCGGGATCGCGCTCGCCGATCTCCAGCGACAGCCGGCGCAGCGCGCGGGTGGCGCGGTCGACGCTCCACCAGATCGCCAGCACCATCAGCGGCAACGCCAGCAGCAACGGCAGCAGGGTGCCGCCGGCGATGTCCTCCGCCAGCTCCTGGCGGATGTCGGACAGTTCCGCCGACTGGAACCAGCGTCCGCGCGGCGAGCGCAGCGTGAACGCGCGCCACTGGCCGCCATCGCGCTCGACGTTGGCGTAGCCCGGCTCGCGCGGCGCGAGCGGCGTGGTCGGTGCGCTGTCGGAGCGCAGCAGCAGGCGGCCCTGCGCGTCCCACACCTGGAACGCCAGCTTGTTCTCGTAGGCGTGGCCGTCGTCGAACGCCAGCGCCTCGCCGACGCCATGCGCCTGCCCGTGCCAGCCGCGCAGCACGATCGGTTCGCCGGGATAGGCCGTGCTCAGTTCGCCCAGCGGTTCGTCGACCAGGCCCACCAGCACGCGCGTGGACTGCACCAGGCGTGCGTCGAACATCTCGCCGGCCTCCTGCAGGCCGGCGCGGTAGCTGAACCAGCCGGCGATCGCCATCAGCACGACCAGCAGGCCGACCAGCAGGCGCAGCAGCGAGCCGCGGATCGAATTCACGGCGCGGGCAGGCCGAAGTCGCCCAGCGCGTAGCCGATGCCGCGCACGGTGCGGATCGCGCCGGGTTCGAGCTTGCGCCGCAGCTGGTGCACGTGCACGTCCACCGCGTTGCTGGCGACGTCCTCGTTCCAGCCGTACAGGTGCTGCTGGATGGCGTCGCGCGCCATCGGCCGCCCGCGCTGCTCCATCAGCACGCGCAGCAGCGCGAACTCGCGCCGGGTCAGGTCGAGGCCGCGGCCGTGCCAGGTCGCGGTGAGGGCGGCCGGGTCGAGCCGCAGCGGCCCGGCTTCGAGCGTGGGCTGCGCACGCCCGCTGCTGCGCCGGATCAGCGCGCGCACGCGCGCCAGCAGCTCGGCGGTGTCGAAGGGCTTGCCGAGGTAGTCGTCGGCGCCCACGTCCAGCCCCAGCGTGCGGTCGGCGGGACGTTCGCGCGCGCTCAGCACCAGGATCGGCACGGCGTTGCCGGCGGCGCGGATGCGGCGGATGGCCTCGATCCCGTCCATGTGCGGCAGGCCGAGGTCGAGCACGACCAGGTCGAAGCCGCCGTCGCGCGCCGCGGCCAGGCCGCTGGCACCGTCCTGCACCCAGTCGACGGCGAAGGCGCCGCGCCGCAACGCGGTGCAGACGCCTTCGCCCAGCGAAACATCGTCTTCCACCAGCAGCACGCGCATCGCGCCAGTCTGGTGGCCCCTGCCTCAGTGCGCAAGATGCGCCGCGACTTCCTTCAGGTGCGTCTCCGCTTCCTGGCGGCGGCCGGCATCGGCCACCTCGCGCCCCGGCCGCGCCGGCGCGGCCAGCGCCTTCTGGAACGCGGTGCGCGCACCGGCCCAGTCCTTCTGGTCGCGCAGGAAGTCGCCGTAGAAGTAGTTGGCGTCGATGCCATCGGGATCGATCGCCAGTCCACGGCGCAGCATCGTGCGCGCGGTGTCGTCGTTGCCGAAGCCCAGCGGCCAGCCCGGCACCTGGTAGTACAGCGCGCCGAGGCTGGTGTACGCGGCGCCGTCGAGCGCATTCGGATCCAGCCGCAGCGCGGCCTCGAAATCGGCCTTCGCGCGCTTGACCAGGCCCAGCGCGCCCATGCCGCCCTTCTCGCCGGCGAGGCTCGACAGCACGATGCCTTCCCAGATCAGCGCGTCGGCGTCGCGTGGATGCGCTTCGCGCACCTGGCCGGCCTGCTGCGACAGCGCCTCGAACGCGGCCTCGCGCTGTGGCTTGGGGGTCTGGTAGTTGATCTGCGCCCAGCGGTCGCGCACCTGCACGACGGTGGCGGGATCGGCGGCGAACGCGGGGCCGGCGAGCGCGGCCACGGCCAGCAGCAGGCCGATCAGGGGTCTACCGAAGCGGGGTTGCATGGCGGGTCTCCTCCCGGGAGTCGGGTTGCGGGGATCGGGCGTGGCGGCGGACGGCGGGCAGCTGCGCGCGCAGGCTGCGGTCGACCAGGCCCGGCAGCACGCCGTTGAGTCGGGCGAACAGTTTTTCCGGCCAGCCCAGTTGCAGGCGGGCCTGGCCGCGTTCGATCGCGGCCACCAGCGCGCGCGCAACATCGGCCGGCGCATCGCTGGCCACCTTCAGTTCGGCGTTGAGCGCGTCGACCGCGGGCGTGTTGAACGCGGTGCGCGTCGCGCGCGGGGCGAGGTACTGGAAACGCAGCGGCGTGTCGGCGTACTCGCGGGCCAGCGCCTCGACCAGCCCGCGCAGGCCGAACTTGCTGGCGCTGTACGCGGCGAAGCCGGGGAAGGCCAGGCTGCCGAAGGTGGAACCGACCACCGCCACCGCGACCTGGTCGTGCGCCTGCAGCAGCGGCAGCAGCGCGCGGATGAGCAGCAGCGGCGCGACCAGGTTGGTGTCGACCAGCCGCGCCATGGCCTGCGGGTCCTGGTCCTCGAACAGGCCGAACCCGCCCTGCGCATGCGCCAGCACCAGCACCGACGGCGCCGGCGATCCCGTGCGCGCCGCCTGCAGCAGGCGCTGGCGGCCGTCGTCGCTGGCGAGATCGGCAACCACGCACCGCACCGCGTCGCGCGGCATCCGCGCCGCCAGTGCGTCCAGCCGCGCGGCATCGCGCCCGACCGCCAGCACCCGCGCGCCGGCCTCGACCAGGGCCGCGCACAGCGGTTCGCCGATGCCGCCGGTGGCGCCGGTGAGGACCACGCTGCGTCCGCACAGGTCCATCACGCGGCCTCGGCCAGGCGCGCGCCGCCGGGGCGCAGCGTGCGGAAGATGTCGCCGTACAGCACGTAGAAGCGGCGCGCGGCGTGGACCACCGCGGCGCGGTCGCCAGGATCGTCGAGCTGGTCCATCAGGCCCTCGAAGAAGCCGACGTGGCCGACGTCGAGATCGCCGTGCGACAGCAGGTAGCTGAAGGCGTTGCGCGGCAGGCCGAGCGCGGATTCGATCGTGGTCGCCGCGCGCGTGGCCAGGGCCACGCTGGTGCCCTCGAGCACCAGCACCATGCCGAAGAAGCCGACCGGGTTGCCGCGCTGGATGGTGTCGTAGGCGTAGCTGACCATCAGCTCGGTCGCCAGCGACGGCGAGGACGCCGCCGCCTGCGCGCGATCGACGCCGCAGGCCGCGATGTCGTCGAGCACCCACTCCTGGTGGCCCATCTCTTCCTCGATGTATTCGCCGATCGCCGCGCGCAGCCATTCCAGCCGCGCCGGCAGGCGTGCGCCGCAGGCCATCAGCAGCGGCACGGTGTGGCGCACGTGGTGGTAGGCCTGCTGCAGGAAGGCGACGTAGTCGTCGCGCTCGATGCGCCCGGCCAGCGCCGACTGGATGATCGGGATGGACACGAGCGCGTTGCGCTCGGTGCTGGTCTGCGCCAGCAACGCCTGGTGGAAACTCACGGGGACACTCCGGTCGTGGGGACGTTGGGGGGTTGCCGGTAGCAGGCGTCGACCTCGGCCTGGTAGCGGGCGAGGATGGCGTCGCGGCGCGGCCGGCCGTTGGCCGTCAGCAGGCCGTCGACGGCGCGGAACGGCAGGGCGGCGCGCACGAAGCGCGCGACGCGGGCGTAGTCGGGCAGGCCGGCGTTGACCTCCGCCAGCGCGCGCGCCAGGCGCGCGTCGTCGAGGTCGGCCTGGCGCGGGACGAGCACGGCGGCGTTGTCGGCCTGCGCTTCGCCCCAGACCACGGCCTGGGCGATGGCCGGATGCGCCAGCAGTTCGCTTTCCACCCACTCGGGCGAGACGTTGCGGCCGAACGCGGTGATGAAGACATGCTTGCGCCGGCCGGTGACGTGGACGAAGCCGTCGCCGTCGATGTGGCCGAGGTCGCCGGTGCGGATCGGGCCCGGCGGCAGCGCGTCGCCGCCGAGGTAGCCCAGCGCACGCGCGCCGTCGACCACCAGCTCGCCGTCCTCCACCGACACCCGCGCATGCGCGAGCGCCGGGCCGACGCTACCGTCGCGCAGCGCATCGGGACGGTTGAGGCAGACCACCGATCCGCATTCGGTCAGGCCGTAGCCTTCGTACACCGGCAGGCGCAGCGCGCGGGCGCGCGCGAGCAGGCCGGGGCCGACGCGCCCACCGCCGACCGCGAGGTAGCGCAGCGACGCCGGCAGCGGCGCGCCCTGTTCGGCCGCCATCACCAGCGCCAGCAGCAGTTGCGGCACCAGGATCACGCTCTCGGGCTGGTAGCGATGCAGGCAGCGCAGCAGGGTGGGCACGTCGAGGCCGGTCGCGCCGGTGTAGCCGACCTCGGCCAGCGACGGCAGCGCGATCTGCGCGTCCGCCTGCAGCGTGGCGTACAGCCCGGCCACGTTCTCCAGCAGCGTGGACAGCGGCATCAGGCACAGGTGGCGGCGCGGCGAGAGGGCCGCCGACGCGGCGACCAGCGACGACGCCACCGTCGACAGCGTGGCCGCGTCCAGGCACACGCCCTTGGGCCGGCCGGTGGTGCCGGAGGTGTAGGTGATGCAGGCCGTGCCCGCGGGCAGCGCCGGCGGTTCACCGCGCGGCGCGGCGACGCGCCAGCAGGCCAGGCCGTCGCCGTCGACGAAGCCGACCAGCGCTTCCGCGCCCGGCGGCATGGCGTCGTCGGCCGCGGTGAGGATGCACTGCGCGCCGCTGCTGGCCAGCGCATGCCGCACCTGCGCCTCGGAGAAGAAGGTCGGCAGCGGCACGTGCACGCCCTCGACCTGGCGCACGGCGAGATCGAGCACGCACCAGCCCACGCCGTTGTCGAGGCGGCTGGCCACGCGCGCGATGCGCGCGCGCAGCAGCCACTCGGCGAGGCGGTCGACGCGTGCCGCGAGGGCGTGGTCGTCCAGCGCGCCCTGCGCGGTCAGCAGGCGCACGGCCTGCGACGACGGCTGGCGCCGCGCGGCCGCGGTCACTGCGCGCCCGCCATGCACAGCGCCGGCAGCGCCCCGGCGACCGGTTCGCTGGCGACGGCGCCCCCGCGCAGCAGGGAGAAGCCCTCGGCGACGTTGCCGCAGGCCAGCCGCGGATGCGCGGCGTAGTAGTCGCCCCAGTCGTCGTCGCCGGCGTCGAGCGCATCGGCACGCGCGTCGGCCAGCTCCAGCGGCGACAGGTGCAGGCGCAGGAAGGCGTTGCGCAGCTGGCGCGTGGCCACGAACAGCACCCAGGCCACGCCCGCCGCATGCAGGGTGCAGGTGAGCTGCAGGATCATCTCGCGCGCGATCCCCGGCGTGGTCGCGGCGAAGTTGCCGACCTCGACCAGCGCGCGGCGCTCGACCTGCGCGATCCGGCGCGCGGCCATCGCCTGCTCGACCGGCACGTCCAGGTACTGCTCGACGAACAGCCGGCCCTCGCTGCCGCAGCGCAGGCCCACCGCCGCGACCAGCGCGCCCGCGCAGTCGCGGTAGGCCAGCAGGTGCGGCAGGAAGCTGCGCAGGCGCGCGCCATAGCGCTCGAGGTAGATGTCGGCGATGAAGCGCTCGACGTCGGCGCGTTCGGCGTCGCCCGGTTCGACCAGTCGCACGCTGGCGAAGCGCCCGGGGAACGGCGCGAGGAGGGGCTGGGAATCGATCCGGTGCATGGCGGGCATGCTGGAATCGATCGATTAAGGCTCGATTAGCCCGAAGTTAACCTGCAATTAGATTCTTGCAAGCAATCCGTGAGAAACCGCGCAAACCGCACGCGGGATTGAACGCCCAGTGAACGCAGGCCGCGGCGCGACCACCTTCGCCCGCGCTCAACCGGCGGCGGTGGCCTGCGTGGCATCGGCCATGCCCGCGTGCCGCAGCAGGGCGTCGATGCGCGGGGCGCGGCCGCGGAATGCGTGGAAGTTCTCCGCCGCGGGGCGGCTGCCGCCGCGCGCCAGCACTTCGTCGCGGAAGCGCGCGCCGGTCTCGGCGATGCGTCCCGGCGCTTCCTCGAACGCGGCGTAGGCGTCGGCGCTGAGCACCTCGGCCCACTTGTAGCTGTAGTACCCGGCCGCGTAGCCGCCGGCGAAGATGTGGCTGAACTGGTGCTGGAACCTGTTCCACGGCGGCGGCAGGTTGACCGCGACCTCGGCCCGCACGCGGTCGAGCAGCTGCTGCACGTCGTCCTGCGCCGGGTCGAAGCCGTCGTGCAGCGCCATGTCGAACAGCGCGAATTCGAGCTGGCGCACGGTGAACATGCCGCTCTGGAAGTGCTTCGCCGCGACCATGCGCTCGAACAGCGCGCGCGGCAGCGGTTCGCCGCTGTCCACGTGCGCGGTCATCGCCTGCACGCGGTCCCATTCCCAGCAGAAGTTCTCCATGAACTGGCTGGGCAGCTCCACCGCGTCCCATTCCACGCCGTTGATGCCGGCCACGCCCAGCTCGCCCACACGCGTCAGCAGCTGGTGCAAGCCATGGCCCATCTCGTGGAACAGCGTGGTCACGTCGCCATGGCTGAAGGTCGCCGGCCGGCCGCCGTCGCCCCGGCCGAAGTTGCAGACCAGGTACACCAGTGGCGTCTGCGTGCCGGCGGCGGTCTCGCGGCGGTTGCGCGCGTCGTCCATCCACGCCCCGCCGCGCTTGCCCTCACGCGCGTACAGGTCGAGGTAGAACTGGCCGACGAGCGTGCCGTCGCCGTCGACGAGCCGGAAGAAGCGCACGTCGGGGTGCCACACCGGCGCGCTGTCCGGCTCCACGCGCAATCCGTACAGGTCGTGGATCACCGAGAACAGGCCCGACAGCACCGCCGGCTCGGTGAAGTACTGCTTCACTTCCTGCGCCGAGAAGCTGTAGCGCGCCTGCTTGAGCCGCTCGCTGGCGTAGCCGAGGTCCCAGGCTTCGAGCGTGTCGAGGCCGAGCTGTTCCCTCGCAAAGGTTTCCAGCTCGATGCGATCGCGCCGGGCGTGCGGTTGCGCGCGCGCGGCGAGGTCGCGCAGGAAGCGCAGCACCTCGTCGGGCGTGTCCGCCATCTTGGTCGCCAGCGAGTAGGCGGCGTAGCCGGGGAAGCCGAGCAGGGCGGCGAGTTCGGCGCGCAGGGCGAGGATGCGCGCGATCAGCGGGCCGTTGTCGAGCGCCGGGTCGTCGCCCAGTTCGGACGCGCGCACTGCGTTGGCGCGGTACAGCGTCGCGCGCAGGTCGCGGTCGTCGGCGTAGGCCTGCACCGGCAGGTACACGGGCATGTGCAGGCCGAGCAGCCAGCCGGGCTTGCCCGCCTTTTCCGCCGCGGCGCGGCAGGCGGCGACCACGTCGGCGGGGATGCCGGCCAGGCGGGCTTCGTCCTCGATGTGCAGCGCATAGGCATCGGTGGCGTCGAGCACGTGCTGCGAGAACGTCGCCGACAGCGCCGACAGTTCCTCGCGGATCTCGCCGTAACGCGCCTTCTGCGCGTCCGGCAGTTCCGCGCCGCCGAGGCGGAAGTCGCGCAGCGCGTTCTCGACCACCTTGCGCCGCGTGTCGCGATCGCCGGCGAACGCCGGCGATTCGGCCAGCGCGCGGTACTGCGCGAACAGCGCGAGGTTCTGGCCGAGCGTGCTCCAGAAGCGGGTCACCTTCGGCAGCTGGGCGTTGTAGGCCTCGCGCAGTGCCGGCGTGTTGGCCACGCCTTCGAGGTGCACCACCTGGCCCCAGGCGCGCGCCAGGCGTTCGGTGGCGTCGTCCAGCGGCACCACGAAGCGCTCCCAGCTCACCGGCGCCACCGTCTCGGCCGCGCGCACCGCGGCCTCGGCCTCGGCGATCAGCTGGTCGATCGCCGGCGCGACGTGTTCGGGACGGATCGCATCGAAGCGTGGCAGGCCGGAAAAATCGAGCAGCGGGTTGGTCATGGCGTCGAGGAAGGGCCGAGGCAGGGGCCGCCCATTGTGCCTGCCCCGGCGCGCGCGCCCCGTGAGCAGGTGGCGGCGCGCGCCGCGACGTGGTGCACTCCGCGCTGCCGACCCCTCCCCGGAGCCCCGCGCCATGACCCCGTCGCACGAAGATCCACCCGCTGACAGCGGCGAGTACCTGGTGCTGTCGCGCGGCCAGTGGGACGCCGATGCCACGCCCGAGGCGATCCAGTCCGCGATCGACGCCTTCTATCCGTGGCTGGAGGCGCACATCGCCGCCGGCCGCATGAAGACCGGCGAACGCCTCGCGCGCGCCGGGGCCACCGTGTCGCGCAAGGCGGTGCTGATGGATGGGCCGTACGGCGAGAGCAAGGAGCTGGTCGGCGGCTACTGGTTCGTGCTCGCCGACTCGCTGGCCGCGGCCGGCGCCCTGCTGTCGACCAGCCCGACCCTGGCGCACGGCCTGTTCTACGAGGTGCGGCCGCTGGAATTCGAGCGCGCGAGCGCCTGGCGCCGCGGCAACGAGACCCCGGACTGACGCCATGGCGACGAAGACCACCACCGTGCCGCGCGTCGCGAAAGCCGCGACGACACGCCACGCCACCACTTCGGACACGACGGCCGCGGTCGATGCGCTCATGGCCACGTTGGCGCATCCGCACAAGGCCGGCATCGAGGCGTTGCGCAAGGCCATCCTCGCGGTCGATCCGGCCATCGCCGAAGGCGTGAAGTGGAACGCGCCCAGCTTCCGCACCCGCGAGTACTTCGCCACCGTGCACCTGCGCACGAAGCCCGGGATCGGCCTGATCCTGCACCTCGGCGCGAAGGCGCGCGCCTTGCCCGCTGGCGGGCTGGCGATCGACGATCCCGACGGCCTGCTGACGTGGCTGGGCAAGGACCGGGCGCAGGTCGTGTTCACCGATGCCGGCGACGTGCGCGCCAGGATGCCGGCCTTGCAGGCCGTGTTGCGGCAATGGATCGGGTTCGCCTGAATCGCTGATCCACCAATGGCGGCCCCGGAAGAATCATCGCCGGGCCGGCCTTCCGCGCGCGCCATTGCGTTCGCTTCACGACGCCCCGGGATTGCCGCGCAGCCATAGCTTTGCTGCACCGCATTCGGTCACACTCGCGCGACCGTCACGGCAGGGGAAACCGCATGCAGGGCCTGTTCCGCCGCAAATCGCTCGACCGCGTCACCGAGCACGAGGAAGGCCGCCGCCTGGTACCGACGCTGTCGTGGCCGCACCTGGTCGCGCTGGGCATCGGTGCCATCGTCGGCACCGGCATCTACACCCTGATCGGCGTGGGCGCCAACCTCGCCGGACCGGCGGTGCTGCTGTCGTTCCTGGTCGCGGGCGTGGTCTGCGCGTGCGCGGCGCTGGCCTATGCCGAGATGGCGACGATGATGCCGGCCGCGGGCAGCGCCTACACCTACAGCTACGTGGTGCTGGGCGAGGTGCTGGCGTGGATCGTCGGCTGGAGCCTGATCCTGGAGTACTCGGTGGTGGTGAGCGCGGTGGCGGTGGGCTGGTCGGGCTACTTCGTCGGCTTCCTCGACTGGCTGTTCCTGCAGCACGGCCTCGACCTGCGCCTGCCCGCGGCGCTCGCCGCCGGCCCGCACGCCGGCGGCATCATCAACCTGCCGGCGATCCTGATCACCTTCGCCGTCGCCGGCATGCTGATCGCCGGGACCCGCGAGAGCGCGGTGGTCAACGCCGTGCTGGTGGTGGTCAAGATCGCGGCGCTGGCGCTGTTCGTGGCGCTGGCCGTGCCGCACTTCGACGGCGCCAACCTGCAGCCGTTCATGCCCTACGGCTTCTTCGAGAACGTCGACGCCAACGGCGTGAAGCACGGCGTGATGGCGGCGGCGGCGATCATCTTCTTCGCCTTCTACGGCTTCGACGCGATCTCCACGGCGGCCGAGGAAACCAGGAACCCCAAGCGCGACCTGTCGATCGGCATCATCGGCTCGATGATCGGCTGCACCCTGATCTACATGGTGATCGCGCTGACCGCGACCGGGGCGATGAGCTACACCGTGTTCGGGCGCAGCGCCGAACCGCTGGCGCTGATCCTGCGCGAACTCGGCCACGGCTGGGCCTCGGCCGCGATCGGCATCGCCGCGGTGGTTGCCCTGCCGACCGTGCTGCTGGCGTTCTTCTACGGCCAGAGCCGCATCTTCTTCGTGATGTCGCGCGACGGCCTGCTGCCGCGCGGCCTGTCCAAGGTCAGCGAGAAGCGCGGCACCCCGGTGGCGATCACCGTGTTCACCGCGATCCTGGTGGCGGCGCTGGCGGGCGTGGCGCGGCTGGACGAGATCGCGGCGCTGGCCAACGCCGGCACGCTGGCCGCGTTCACCGCGGTGGCGGTGTGCCTGCTGGTGCTGCGCGTGCGCGAACCGGACCGGCCGCGCGTGTTCCGCACGCCACTGGCCTGGGTGGTCGGGCCGCTGGCGATCCTCGGCTGCCTGTACCTGTTCTTCAGCCTGCCGTCGAAGACGCAGATCTGGTTCGTGCTGTGGAACGTGGTCGGCTTCATCGCCTACTTCGTCTACGCGCGCGGCAACAGCGTGCTCGGCAAGCGCGGCGAACCGGCGGCCTGAGCCGGCGCTGCCCGGTTCCGGGCACGCGCGACGTTCTTGCTCACGGGCCCGCCCACGATCGGCGGCGCGGCGGAGGATCGAGGGGGAATGCACAGGATCCGGCTGCTCGATACCGCGTACGCCTCGCTGGCGGTGTACGTCGAGTACCTGCTCGGCCTGGTGGCGTCGATCGTCATCGCGCGTGCGCTGCAGCCGGCCGAGATGGGCGTGTACGGCCTGCTGGTGTGGATCGCGGCGACCGCGATCGCGCTGGCCAACGCCGGCATCGCCCTGGCCGCGATCAAGTTCGTGGCGGAGTTGCGCGGCGCCGGCCAGCCCGAGGTCGCGGCCACCCTGATCCGCCACCTGCGCCGCCTGCAGCACGGGGTGCTGCTGGCGGTGCTGGCGCTGGTGCTCGCCGTGTTCGCGTTCGCGCGCGAGCGGCTGGCACCCGGCGTGCCGGCGTGGGTGCTGCTGCTGATGCTGGGCGCGCTGGCGCTGCGCGCGCCGTACATGCTCAACGTCGCCCTGCTCAAGGGCGGCCAGGCCTTCGCCTCGGTCGCGGTGGTCGCGGTGGTCGGCGCGGTGCTGAACCTGGCGATGGTGGTGCTGGCCTGGCGGGGCGCGGCCTCGCTGGACGCCTTCGTGGTGGTGTACGCGCTGTCGAGCCTGGTGTTCTGGGCGCTGTCGCAGTGGCGGGTGGCGCGCTGCGACGCCTTGCGCACCACGCCGCGCGCGCCGCTGCCCGCGGACCTGCAGGCGCGGCTGCGCCACCACCTGCGCGTGGCCTCGTTCACCAGCGTGCTGGCCACGGTCGGCGCCGGGGAGCTGGAGCTGCTGCCGCTGACGCTGTTCGCGAGCGCCCACGACGCCGGACTGTTCAAGGTCGCCAGCGCGCTCGCCAGCGGCGCGGCGCTGCTGGTGCCGGGGATCCTCAGCGCGCAGCTGCTGCCGGTGATGGCGCACGCGCGCGGTCGCGGCGAGGGCGAGGCCGAGGCGCGCTTCACCGGCATGACCGCGTGGCTGCTGGTGCTGGCGCTGCCGCTGGTCGCGTTCGGCCTGGTGTGCGCCGACCCGCTGGTGCGGTTGCTCTACGGCAGTGCCTATGCCGCGGCCGGACCGGTGCTGGCGGCGCTGCTGGTGGCCCGCTCGGCGAGCGTGGTCGGCCAGGGCGCGACCGCCTACCTGCTCAGCGCCGACCGCCAGACCGCGCTGATGTGGCTGACCATCGCGTTCACCGCGCTGCGCCTGCTCGGCGTGTTCCTCGCCACCTGGTGGGCGGGCCTGGCCGGCGCGATCGCCGCGACCGTGGTGCTGTCGCTGCTTGGCTCGGCCTCGACCATCGCGATGGCCCTGCACACGGCGCGCGCGCGCCTGCCGTGGGCGCG